>NZ_JBXSQH010000003.1:0-116786 GCF_057063525.1 Gilliamella sp. X-46
CCGTCAGATGTGCCGCCACTGGTGGATAGTTTGGTATCAATGTCGGTAAATTCCTTAATAGCGCTAGCAGCCGCGTTGGTTAAATCGCCTTGTGGTGTTAAAAATGGATGGCCTGATAACCGCCAAGGTAATCATCAAGAATTGTTATCAATGAATGGATTATATGCAAAGTTATATCAAGGAAATTTTACAAATTAATATGATGAAGAGTTTTTAAAATTTAGATATAAATATATTTTGCATTATAGGATATTAAAAGACATATGATTAATAAAGTACTAGAATGTATTAAATACTTGAATAGGCAGAGAAATTTAAAGGTAAAACCGTTTAAATTGGCTATTAAATTAGCTTTGTTAAATCGAAAAAAAAAAGTAAGGTCTGCATTTTTTCCAGAAAAGTATCGTTCTGTAGCAATTCTTATGAATGATCAAGGAATTGGCGATGCAATAGTTACTTCCTATTTAATTAATTCTCTTCGAGAAAATGGCTTTCAGGTTTATGTCGTAGTAGAAAAAAGGATAGCCTTTCTTTTTGATAAATTTATTTCTGTAGATGGGGTTTTATTCTACGATAGGAATAAAAACATAAAACAGATAAAAGAACAATTACAGAGTATAAGGATTGATGTCGCAATTGATCTTGTTGATAAAGGCCAAAATAGTGTAAGGCGCGCTCAAATAATTCAAGCTATCAATCCGTTACATACAATTGGTTTTAATCAAGATAAATATAAATTGTATGATACATCAATTTATTATCACGAATACAAATCTCATATTTCAACGCGAAGTCAGAAAATACTTGAATTTATGGGTATTCAGCCCACGCCTATAAGGTATTTTGTTAATGTTCCAATCGAAGCTGAGCTTTCGGCTAAGGATTTTATAAATTCGTTGCTTTCTTCGAATAAAAATATCATTATTTTTAATCCTTATGGTTCAAATGAGGCTAGAAGCTTTTCTAATTCTCAAATTGATACAACTTTATCCTTTTTATCACAATATGATAATTGTATAACAATTGTCGTGGGTGAACCTAATAAAATATCTCATATTAAAGCTAAAAAAAATATTATTATCAATCCATTACCTACTTTTTTTGAAAGTGTTGCTTTAGTGAAGTTTTCAAATTTGGTGATTTCTGTGGACACTTCAATTGTTCATATTGCTGCTATTTATAATAAAAAAATGCTTTGTGTTTATAATAATCGGATTATTGATAATAAGTTTATTAATAATTGTGTGTGGGGACCGAATTATTCCAATGCAATACAAATATTTACTAATGATCATTTAGGTACCGGACTTGGTGATCCGATAGCGAATTTTGATATTGGTATTGTGCTCGAACAATTAAAATTAGAAATAGAAAAATTATAAAAGTTGATCAAAAGAATAGGAATAATTTTGATGGATTTAAAGCAAAACAACTTAAATATTATTTAACATACCCTTATTATCAAGCACGGTTCAAGATAATCTAATAGGGGAAATTGGTAAATATATCTAAGTGAGATAGATCTAATTTTTTAATTTATAGGCTAAATAAAGTAAATAATATTTTAAGCCAGTGATGAATTTTTTTTCTTTGATGCTGTTTTTGGAATAAATACGATAATCATTAACGCGCATTTTAGGTTTATAACTTTTAAGTGGACTATTGGACCATGGTGTGAAGTGTTTATAAAAACGATAGATATTTTGTGCAAGTCCTGTATGTTCTTGATACCACATTTTTCTGGCGCCAGTAAAGTGAATGATATAGGGTAAAGATTCTTTATTATAAAAAAATGTTTCTTTTTGTTTATCGTCCATCCAAGTAAACAAATAATTCCAATTAGGATCGATAAATAAGACTTGATGCTGTAAAACTATATTTAGTGCATCTTGGTCTGGGTAGATTAAATCTTTTTGTTCTAACGATAATAAGATGTTATTTGTTTTGGTTTCCGTATCAAATTGCATCCAGTTATTAACATTAATATATAAAAAACCAGAGTTAAAATAATTTTCAGACGTTAACTTGAGTCTTTCTTTATTTTTTAACATATTTTGTTTATCTAACGAGTCAGGTGTTACAGCGCAAATAACTGAATCTATATTTGTGTTTAAAATCGGCGATATGTCAGTAAAGCACAGCACATCTGCATCTAAATAAATAAATTTATCAACAATGCCGTGTAATAGTCTAGGAACTGACAATCGAAGGTACATTGAGCGATTAATATGTTTTATTTTGTTATTTTGTGTATCTGAATACTTGTTTAATTCATCGGCAGGAATTGAATAGAGCGTGATTGATGAACTAATATGTTGTAATTTTTCTTTTTCTTCTGCAGTTACATCATATAAAAAAACATGAAAATGAATATTATTATGCATATTATTAAGCATGATAGAGGCAATTGAAACACCTACATGTTCAAGATAATTCGAGTCTGTACAATATGCAATATTAATACTCTTATCCATTTCCAATACTCTTTAAAAACTTAACGTTGTTATTTAGTCATTACTGACATTATATGTCAATATAAAATTTATTATTACTTCATTGTTTAATTTAACGTATGTTACAATATTGTAAATTTTTAATCTTGGTTTTAAGACAGCATAAGATGAAAGAAAACTTTTTTATTAGTAAAATTACAACATTATTTAATAATACCATAGAATCTTCACAGACCACACATATCGCATTTTGCTTCGATGATAATTATGCAATGCCTGCTGGTATTGCTATGTCTTCTGTTGTTTTGAATAATCCAGATAAAAACTTGGTGTTTCATTTATTTGCTAATAACGTATCGAATGAAAAAATCATAAGATTTAATCAATTAAGTAAAGAAAATGTGACTATAATTTGTTATGAAATTAGTGATGATTTTTCCATTAACCCTGATACTTTAGTTTTACATGTTTCAGCGTCAACGTGTTTGCGATTTGTTGTTCCACAAATTTTAAATAAAATTACTTCAAGAGTTTTATATCTGGATTGTGATGTCTTATGCACCCGTAATCTTAATGAATTAATCAACGCTGATTTAACGGATAAATATTCTGCTGTTGTCCCTGATGTGGATAAAACGCAAGAAAAACAATGTGCAGCTTGTGATATTCCATATGGCGAATATTTTAATGCAGGAATGATTTATATTAATACGGATATGTGGGTGAAAAATAACCTTACTGAAAAAGCATTTTCAATGATTAATAGTGGTAAAGTATACAAATTTGCCGATCAAGATGTGTTAAATATTTTAATGCAGGGTAAAACCGTATTTTTACCTCAATGTTTCAATAAATTAACGTCACTTACAGTAGGTGGTGAAGAGGACAATCTTATTGATAAAGATAATGTGATTATTCATTATGTCACCGGAAATAAGCCTTGGTATCAACTATATTTGACGCCACTTTATCAACGTTATATTGCTTCCTCTCCTTGGGCTAAGGATAAATTATTACTCGCTAATGAGAATGCACCATCAACGACAAGACGATACGCTAAGCTTCTTGCAAGTCAACATAAATATTTTTCTGCATTTAGATATTATTTACTTTATTTAAAGCATAAAACTTTCAAAAAGCATTGAGGATTAGCTGTGTGATTAATGTAGATAAGTTTATTAATAAACGAAATGAATTATTATTATTTGATTTTTTAAATAATACTCCTGTATTACATATTTTATTATGTTTTGACAATAATTATGCACTATCGGCAGGAGTGGACATTATTTCTGTTATTGAAAATAACAAAAATCGGCAAATTCATTTTCATCTTTTTACGCATAATATTTCAGAAGTAAATAGAAAAAAATTTGTCGATATTAAATTTGATAATGTTGCTATAACCGAATATGTCATTAATGAGCAGTTCAAAATAGACCAAAAAAATACTGAACAGTTTCCTATTTCTGCTTGTGTTCGATTAATTGCTCCGATAATTTTAAGAGATGTTACTGAAAGGTTGCTTTACATTGATAGTGATACACTTTGTCTCCAAAACTTAGCATTTATTTCTGATATTAATTTAGATTCAGCGGTTATAGCAGCTGTTGCTGATGTTTCCTATATGCAAGAGTCTCAATGTACTAAATATAACGTAAAGTTTGGCACTTATTTTAATTCTGGTGTAATGTTAATTAACATACCACTTTGGTGTCAGGAGGATATCACTTCTAAAACACTAACATTATTGAATAGTGGTGAAAAATATCAATATCCAGATCAAGATGTATTAAATATCGCAATAGGTGAAAAAAGGATTCTATTAGCAAAGAAATATAATAATTTATTGGCGTTATCAATAAATGGCAATGAAGATTCAAATGTCCCAGATGATACTGTATTGATTCATTATATTACTAAAAACAAACCTTGGCACCAGCCTTATCGTTCAACATTATTTGATTTTTATTTACAACAATCACCATGGAAAAATGACGAGCTGCCTTTATATAGTTGTAAAAAAACCTCCTCAATACGAGCTTATTCTCGATTAATGTTTGAGCAAAAAAAATATTTATCAGGACTTAAGCATTATTTTATTTATTTGAAAACCAAATTGACAAAATAAAATTTGTTTATTGGTTCTTTATTCTTTGAAATCTAGGGCGTTATTTACTTTGATGAGTAACGTTCACAATTAAAGATGGCTTTGGTGACTCAAGGATGCCTATATATCTTTTTCGCGCGGTTACTGGTATAGTACAGCAGTTTTTATGTTATTAATTGTTTCATTTTGTGACAATAAATTCATCTCATTTTGGAAATAAGCTGTGATGTTTTCATAATGTTGTATTTTCCCTAGAATATATTTTCTTCATTTTATTGTTGTATTGAACTTATCTTTTTTATTAGGTGTATTTTAAGTGATTGATGATTTTGCTGAGAATGGTTTGCTTGCTAAGGCTATTGACGGTTTTGTAGCAAGAGAACCACAACGAAACATGGCAAGTAAAGTCTCTGAATCAATAAAAAAACAGCGTTCTCTTGTGGTTGAGGCGGGAACAGGGACTGGCAAGACCTTTGCTTATTTAGTTCCTGCATTACGTAGTGATAAAAAAGTAATACTTTCTACTGGCTCTAAAAATTTACAAGAACAGCTATTCAGCAAAGACTTACCAATAATCAAAAAAGCATTAAATTACACAGGAAAAATAGCCTTGCTTAAAGGCCGAGCTAATTATCTTTGTTTAGAACGGCTGTATCATCAATATGCAGCAGCAGGAGATCTTGATAAAGATTTGCGTGTTGATTTAGTTCGTGTAAAAAATTGGTCAATTAAAACCAAAGATGGAGATATTAGCAAATGCACTACTGTCACGGAAGAAAACCTAATTTGGCCAATATTAACAAGCACAAATGATAATTGTTTAGGCAGTGACTGTGAACACTATAGTGATTGTTATGTTGTCAAAGCGCGTAAACGAGCCCTAAATGCAGATGTTGTTGTAGTTAACCATCACTTATTTTTAGCTGATGTTGTAGTAAAAGATACGGGCTTTGGTGAACTTATTCCTAAAGCAGATGTCATGATTTTTGACGAGGCTCATCAACTACCAGATCTTGCTTGTCACTATTTTGGAGAACAGCTAACTAGTCGGCAACTTTTTGATCTTGCTAAAGAAATTAACCTAGCTTATCGTACCGAAGTTAAAGATATGTCTCAGTTACAGCAATGTGCAGATAAACTACAAAAATGTACGCAAGACTTACGAATTGTTATTAACCAACAGCCACCAAAAGGTAATTTACGCTTTTTATTTAACCAAGAAGCAGTTAAAAAAGAGATTTCTTATCTTGTTGATGCATTAGATTTTTGTCACGAAGTTTTGTTATTGACGGTTGGACGTTCGACAACGTTAGATAACTGTTTTGAACGAATTAATCAATATAGTATGCTACTAAAACGCTTGAAGGAGACAAATGTAACTGGTTTTAGTTATTGGTATGAAAGTAGCCATAACTATTTTGTTTTTGCGCTAACACCTTTGTCTGTTGCCGATAAATTTACTGAACTATTAACACAGCGAAAAGGCAGTTGGATTTTTACATCAGCAACGTTATCGGTTGATAATCAATTAGATTATTTTACTAAACGCTTAGGGCTGACAAATGCTGATTCACTAATATTAGAAAGCCCATTTGATTATATTAACCAGACGATTTTGTGTGTTCCACGTTATATTCCATCGCCAAATGAGCAAGGCAATGCCGAAAAATTAGCCAATATTTTGTTGCCTGTTATTGAAGCTAATAATGGTCGTTGTTTCTTTTTGTGTACCTCATATGCAATGATGAATGCACTCGCTAAACAGTTTCGAGAATTAACCAAATTACCAGTATTAGTACAAGGTGAAACCAGTAAAGTTAAATTGCTTGAACAGTTTATTCATACGGGCAATGCGCTACTTATTGCTACGAGCAGTTTTTGGGAAGGGATCGATGTTAGAGGCGATACTTTATCATGTGTTATTATAGATAAATTACCGTTTACGTCGCCTGATGATCCGTTAATTAAAGCCCGTATGGAGGATTGTCAAATGCAGGGTGGGGACGCATTTAATGATGTACAATTACCCGAAGCTGTGATCACCTTAAAACAAGGTGTAGGGCGACTAATTCGTCATCACAAAGATCGTGGTGCGGTTATCATCTGTGATAATCGTTTGGTGATGCGACCTTACGGCGCAACATTTATTAATAGTTTACCACCCTCACCAAGGACACGGGACATAAATAAAGTTATAAACTTTTTAATAACTAAAAGCTAAATGATAATAGATAAAATTTTTTGGAAAAAACATGAGTACTATTTTAGCCATTGATACTTCAACAGAAGCTTGTTCGGTTGCTTTACTTTACCGTAACGAAATCACTCACGATTTTATTTTATCTGCTCGTGATCATACTAAACAAATATTACCGATGGTTGATAGACTTCTTAAACAATCAGACTGTTCACTTACGCAAGTTGATGCAATCGCTTTTGGCCAAGGTCCTGGTAGTTTTACTGGCGTTAGAATTGGTATTGGCGTGGCTCAAGGTTTAGCGTTAGGTATTGATAAACCTATGATAGGTGTGTCAACACTGATGACTTTGGCTCAAGGTGTTTATCGAACAACGCAAGCAACAAACGTTATTGCCGCAATTGATGCTAGAATGAACGAAGTCTATTTAGGTCAATACCATTACGTTAACGAGCAATGGCAAGCGGTTATTGCTGAATGTGTTATTAAGCCTGAAAATGTAATCGAAAAAGTGAAGCATATCAGTCAAAATCATTATTGTGCAGGTACGGGGTGGCAAACTTATCCTGATATGATTAATCATATAAAACAAAGTGATATATTATTGCCTAATGCACAAGATCTTATTGTTATTGCCAAGGATAAATGCAAAAAAAATGAATTGGTTAATGTTGAAGATGTACAGCCAACTTATTTACGTAACGAAGTTACTTGGAAAAAGTTGCCAGGACGATAACGACAATAACATAAAACAAAAAAGCCACTTATATGTGGCTTTTTTTTGCTTAAAATTGGGGGGGATGCTTTATTTATAAAGCCCTAAATGCTCTTTCGCATAGGCCTCAAAATCAGTGCAGCCACCGATCGGTTTTTCATCAATAAAGATTTGTGGCACCGTTTCAACTGGTTTACCTACACTTTTAGAAAGATCTTCTTTGGTAATGCCTTCTACATTAATATCGACATAGCGATAAGAAAAATCATCACGCTCTTGAGATAGTTTTTCGGCTAGCTCTTTAGCTCGAACACAATAAGGGCATCCTTGACGCCCAAAAATTACAGTATACATTTGTCACCTCGAATAAGTTGTTTACATATATCATTACTATACGTTACTTTTAATTTAAAAAAAGTGGTTAAATATAGTTAATTAAATAGATTATATCTATTGATAATAGGCTTGAAAAGTCAATCAGGTTTTATGCTTAAAATTGTGGAAAAGACGGTTTTGTCCCTATAAAAATCGTTCAGGAAAGGTATTGATTTTATTGAAGTTTTTTTTGGTGTATTTTTTGAGGAATTTATACCTTTCAATTGCTATTTTTTTATAAAATATCAACTAGATAACATATGTTGACTTTGATTTGTGTGTTTTTCAACTACAGCATATATTCAAGTTTATTATATTTATTTCCTGATAGACGTTATAATCTATATGAATTAACTAGCTGGATATGAATATGCTGAAAAAATTGTTATTGATTGCTTTATTACTACCTATCACCGTATTTGCTGCTAAAAAAGAGTGTGGTGTTAAACCCAGTTATGATATTACGATTAGCAAAGAAAGTGTTCATATCTTTAATAAAAAAAATGATTTAACTATTACGCCAAATGGTAATGTGGTTTTAAATAAACAATCAGTAACACTTAATCCGCCATTACAAAAAAAACTGGTTCAATTTCAACAAGACTTACGCAAGCAGTTACCGCAATTAGAACAACAATCGTTAAGTCTTTTATTAGACGTGAAAATGACTTTTGAACAGGCAATAAAAAATCAATTGAGCGACGATAATGAACTAAAAAGTGAATTAAACAAATTATATAAACGTTTAGTTAAGTTGTTACATGCTTCGATTATTACAGAAAATGGCAATACACGATTTTCTTACCAAAATTTTAATAATCTAAAAAAAGATGGCGAAGATATCGGTCAGCGCATTTTTTATAATGTTGTGGGAGGAAGTATTTTGCATTTCGATTTCTTTAAAAATTTAGGTGCAATCAAACAAATCTCTAAAAATGAGTGGAAAGCTCAAAAACCTAAATTAAAAGCTTTTGATGCTCATATTTGTTCTGTGATTACCGATATTGATGCGCAATACAAAGAAATATTAACTCAACTTAATCAATCTAGTCATAAGTAAATAGACATTAATAAAAACTTTTGCGAAAATGAGGCCTTTACTATGATAGCTAAACGGAAGCTTATGACTGCACATATCATTGATGGAAAAACATTAGCACAACAAATACGAACTGATATTGGTAATAAAGTTAACACACGTATTAAAAACGGTCTATCTGTTCCAGGGCTTGCTGTAATTCAAGTGGGTTCAGATCCCGCATCAAAAATTTATGTCAAAAATAAGCAAAAAGCTTGTGATGATGTTGGTTTTATTTCATTTGCGTATGACTTCCCAGCGTCGACTACCGATGAGTTATTGGCATTAATTGATGAACTCAATCAACGATCAGATGTACATGGTATTTTAGTACAACTTCCTTTACCTGATAATATTGATAAAACTAAGGTGCTTGAACGTATTGATCCGAGTAAAGATGTTGATGGTTTTCATCCTTACAATATTGGCCACTTATTACAACGTGATCCGATTTTACGACCATGTACACCATATGGTGTGGTTAAAATGCTTGAATCAACAGGTATTAATTTATCAGGATTAAATGCCACTGTGGTTGGTGCATCAAGCATCGTAGGTCGTCCTATGGCATTAGAATTATTGCTATTAGGTTGCACAACAACCATTACCCATAGTCGTACCGTTGATTTAGCCAAACATGTGAGTAATGCAGATATCGTTGTTGCAGGAGTTGGCATTCCTAATTATGTTAAGGGTGAGTGGATAAAACCAGGCGCAATTGTTATTGATGTTGGTATCAATCGTCTGCCAGATGGTAAATTAGCTGGTGATGTGGAGTTTGATGCTTCAGTTAAACGGGCAGGTTGGATAACGCCTGTGCCAGGTGGTGTTGGTCCAATGACTGTTGCTATGTTGATGAGCAACACGCTTGAAGCCTGTGAAAAGTTTAGTAAATAAAATTACTTTAAATTTATTGAGTTTGGAATTAATAGATTTACGTTAAATTAAAAAAAGAGTAGGGAATTTTTATGATTACATTTCACACTAATTTAGGTGATATTAAAATCAAAACTTTTGACGATAAGGCGCCAGAAACCGTTAAAAATTTTGTTGAATATTGCAAAGACGGTTTTTACAACAACACAATCTTCCATCGTGTTATTAATAATTTCATGATTCAAGGTGGTGGGTTTGAACCTGGTATGAAGCAGAAAAAAACAAAATCGCCAATAAAAAATGAAGCAGATAACGGACTAAAAAATGATCGTGGCACTTTAGCGATGGCACGAACATCTGATCCACACTCTGCGACTGCACAATTTTTTATCAACGTAGTGGATAATGATTATCTTAACTTCCGCTCTGCTGATGTTAATGGCTATGGCTATTGTGTTTTTGCACAAGTCGTCGAAGGGCTAGACGTTGTTGATAAAATCAAAGTCGTTAAAACAGGGCGTAGCGGTATGCATTCAGATGTACCTGTGGAAGATGTCATTATTACGAGTGTTACGGTTGAATAATCCTGTTCGTTATTTTATCGCTGATATTCATCTAGCTGATAATGAGCCTGATGGTTATATAGGTATAACCGCAGGCTTTCTTTCTTTTTTAAATACACTACCCGATAATTGCGAACTGTATATTTTAGGGGATTTGTTTGACTATTGGGTTGGTGATGATGTCAAAACCAATATACAACAACAAATTGCACTGGCATTACAAGCCTTATCAAAACGTCATATCAAAAAATATTTTGTGCATGGTAATCGTGATTTTCTGTTAGGCAAAAGATATGCTCAGCAGTGTGATATGATTTTATTGCCAGAAATTAACTGCTTGCCCAATCAAGAAAAAAATATTGTTTTTTTACATGGTGATTTATTATGTATTGATGATCTTCAATATCAAAAATTTAGAAAAGTTATGCATAATAGATGGTTACAAAAACTGTTTTTATTACTTCCGCGCTTTGTTCGGCTTAAAATTGCGGCTAAGTTACGGCAAAAAAGTAGCCTGCATAATCAAATTAAATCTGAATCTATTATGGATGTCAATCAACAAGCGGTGGTTGAAATGATGGTCGAATATAATGCGGATATTATGGTACACGGACATACGCACAAACCTGCAACACACCATTTTCAAATTGAAGGCAACCGTGCAACTCGTATTGTGCTGGGGGCATGGCATGATGGCGTGACATATATCAAACAAGAACAAAATAGTAATACTTTAGCTCTTTATAACCATTCTTTTAAATAATCACTTTGTAAAACATGCTCGACTTTACCAAACTCAATTAGCTTGCCTTGATCTAAAATTGCTACATTATTGGCTATCTTTTTAACTTCATTAATATTATGTGTTACATAAATAATTGGTATATTTAAATCATTAGCTAACTTATCAATATAAGTTAATAGCTCTTTTTTTCTAGGCATATCAAGGGCGGAAAGCGGTTCGTCCATCAGTAGCAATAGCGGATTGGTTAATAGTGCTCGACCGATTGCAACTCGCTGTTTTTCGCCACCAGATAACATTGTTGGATAGCGATTTAATAATGAGTGAATATTAAGTACATTCACGATTTCGTCAAATTTTGAAGAATTGAAGTTTTTAGCACCATAAGTTAGGTTTTTAATCACTTTATAATGAGGGAAAAGTAATGCATCTTGAAAAACGGTGCCAATCTGACGTTTTTCAGGTGCGATAAAAAGGTTCTTATCACAATCAACCAGTGATGTGTTATTGAGTTTGATATAACCTTGGTCGGGTTTAATTAATCCATTAATAAGGTTGATTAGCGTTGATTTCCCCGATCCTGAAACGCCTAAAATAGCAGTAACGCCTTGGCAATCTATATCATGATTGAATTGGAAAGAAAATGAAGCCAATTGTTTGCTAACCTGTATTTTTAACATAGTGATTATCCTGCTAGCTTCCTCTTATGCCATCGATTTAATAATTCGGATAAAAAAAGGGCAATGAGCGATAACACAATCGAAATAATACAAAGTCGTAAAGCACCTCGTTCACCATTAGGGATTTGCAGAAATGTGTACATTGCGAGTGGTAAGGTCCGAGTTTCACCTTGAATATTTGATACAAATGTAATTGTTGCACCGAATTCTCCTAAACAACGTGCAAAGCCGAGTACCATTCCCATTAAAATCCCAGGAAAAGCTAAAGGTAAAGTGATCGTGATAAATACTCGCCACTTATGGGATCCAAGAGTTCGAGCAACGTTTTCAAAGCGTATATCAATGGATTCAATGGCTAAACGAATTGAACGTACCATTAGAGGAAATGCCACTATCGCTGAAGCTAAAGCCGCACCTTGCCAATTAAAGCTAAAACTGAAATGAAAATTGTTATTTAACCACCCACCAATAATGCCGTGCCGTCCCATGGTTATTAGTAATAAATAACCTAAAACAACCGGTGGCAAAACAAGTGGAAGATGCACAATACTATCAAATACCGATTTACCCCAAAATTGACAGCGTGCCAATATCCAAGCCGTTAAAATACCTATTGGTAAACTAAAACCAATTGCTGCAAAGGCTATTTTTAAACTAAGTAGCAAGGTTTGCCATTCAAATTCGCTTAATAACATAGTTGTATCTTTTTATACCACCCGTGGTAAATTACTTTGTTATGAACCCATATTTTTCAAAAATGACTTTAGCGTGCGGTGAATTTAAATATTGATAAAAATCGTTCGCTTTTAAGTTTAATAACGTGATTGGATATTCAATAGATTTGAATGTATTTGCAGGGAACGTTCCAATAATTTTCACTTTATCACTTACTTTGGCATCGGTGTTGTAGACAATGCCAAGGGCGGCCTCGTTACGCTCAACTAACATCAAAGCGTCTCGAACATTGCTAGCTGGGGCAAATTGTGGTGATAATTTGTCAAATACTCCTAAATTAGTGAGTGATTCTTTTGCATAAAGGCCCGCAGGAACGTGATCTGGATCACCAATGGCAATTCTTTCGTCTTTAGGTAAAATCGCTTGCCAATTGGTATTGTTATTGATTAAGACGTTATCTAATGGTGAACTTTTTGGGGCAATAAGAACTAATGCATTTTTTAATAGGTCTTGTTTATCCTTCGCAATATTATGCTCAATAAGGTAAGTCATCCACTTTTGATCGGCTGACATAAATATATCGGCAGGGGCTCCTTGTTCAATTTGTTTCGCTAATACTGATGACGAAGCAAACGAAAATACAATATCCACATCTTGATGTTGAGTTTTATAAGCCGTTGCAATATCTTGCATCGCATTAGTTAATGACGAGGCGGCAAATACAGTCAATTTTTCAGCCGCTATTGCTGAAAAAGTCATCGCTATCATTGCCAAAGCACTAATAATTTCAATCAATTTCTTCATTTTTTTCTCACAATAAAAATAAGTTAATTTTGATGGTTCATGTTTTTGTAGATATTTGGCTGTGATGGAATATCTCCAGCGATTAAGTAAATTATCTAACAATCGCTATATAAAAAAAAACATATCGATATTAGCAAAATTTATTTATAAAGTACAACTAAACTGATGCCAGGCAGCAATCAATAAGATTTGTTGCATATTTTGATGGAATATGAAAAAGCGTTTACAATAATCACTCATATCTCCTCCAACTTGGTTGTGTATGGTGTTAAATTATGTTCTCTCCTGAAATTTTATTAACGTTGAATATTCAGCAACGGTTATTTACTGATCCACGGCGCATTATGCTGTTAAAAGCAATTGAACAAACAGGCTCATTAAGTCAGGCTGCCAAGCAAATTGGCATTAGCTATAAAACAGCGTGGGACGCTATCAATGAAATTAACAAATTAGCGCCTAAACCTTTTTTAATTACTGCAATTGGCGGTAAAAATGGTGGTGGCACTAAGCTGAGTGCTTATGCTGTTAGGTTCATTCAACTTTATGATCTATTAACTCAGTTGCAACAAACTGCATTTAACATATTGAGTGATGATAAGGTCCCATTGGATGATATTTTAAAAGCTACAGCAAGATTATCATTGCAAACAAGTGCACGAAATCAGTTATATGGCACAGTTAAGCAGATTCAAACAAGCGATGTTGCAGGTTTTATTACTGTACTACTCTGTGATAATCAAACTGAGTTAACAGTTTACATTACGCAGTCGAGTATTGAGCGGTTAAAGTTGAGTATTGATAAAACTGTCTTGTTACTAATTAAAGCTCCGATGATTGAATGGGCAAATACAAAAGAGATCGAGAATGAGAACCACTTATTGGTTACCGTTGAACAGATCACAACAGATGGCAAATGGAGCGAAATTGCTTTTTCATTATCTTCTGGTGTCGTGCTTTATGCTAGCAAATTAGCTGATGAAGTTAAACAATCAGCCTTAACCGTAGGTAAACAGACTACGTTATTTATTCATCCACAACATATTATTGTTGCGACATTAGTTTAGCAATATGAGGTTACCATGCTACAAATAGAAAAAGCACATTTTAAAATTAGTGATTACCAAGTTTTTATTATTGAATCGTTGTTAATCAATCAAGGCAGTCATGTTGCTTTTGTGGGGCGTAATGGTAGTGGTAAATCCATACTAGCTAAAGCACTAGCAGGAGAACAAAAATTATTAACAGGAAAAGTTATCAATCAATTTAAATCTATAACCCGTATCTCGTTTGAACAGCTTCAAAAGCTGATTGATGATGAATTTAAGCGTAATAATACTGATATGCTAAGTGAAGGTGAAAATGATATAGGCTTAACTACTGAACAAATCATTCAAGAAAATAATTTTAATCAACAACTTTGTCAGCAATTAGCAACACAATTTGGCATTAGTCACCTATTAACCAGACGCTTTAAATACCTTTCAACGGGCGAAACACGCAAAACCTTAATTTGCCGAGCCTTGATGCAGCAACCTGATTTTTTGATATTAGATGAGCCATTTGATGGTTTAGATGTGGCATCACGTGCAAATTTAGCTAAAATACTTGCTGACCTTGCAAAACAAAACATTACTATTGTTCTTGTTCTAAATCGGTTTAATGAAATTCCTGATTTTATCGAAAATATTGGTATATTAGCTGATTGTCAACTCTTGAAAATTGATACAAAGAGCACAATATTAAACGATGCAACAGTTAAGCAATTAGCTGATTTGGAAAATATACCCAATATGCCATTACCAGAAGCTGATGAATCACCAACACGATTAGCAGATCAATTAGATCGAGTCATATTAAATAATGGCTATGTCCGTTATGACGATAAAACAATTATTAATGGATTAACTTGGCAAGTCAAAGCCAAACAAAATTGGCAAATTGTTGGACCTAATGGTGCAGGTAAATCGACGCTATTAAGTCTAATCACCGGCGATCACCCACAAGGGTATAGCAATGATCTTACTTTATTTGGTCGAAAACGTGGCTCGGGCGAAACCATATGGGATATTAAACGCCATATTGGTTATGTCAGCAGTAGCTTACATTTGGATTATCGTGTTAGTTCTAGCGTTAAAAATGTATTATTGTCTGGCTATTTTGATTCGATCGGTATCTATCAGGCTCCCAGTGATAGACAAGCTAAATTGGCTGATGAATGGTTACAGTTGTTAGGTTTACAGACGCAGGCGGATAATCCATTTCAATCGCTCTCTTGGGGACAACAACGATTAGTTTTGATAGCTAGAGCTTTAGTCAAACATCCGACACTGCTTATTTTAGATGAACCATTGCAAGGGCTAGACCATCTTAATCGAGAATTAGTCAAACGCTGGATAGATCGCTTAATTAGTGAAGGACATACTCAGTTACTCTTTGTGTCTCATCACGCAGAAGATGCACCTAAATGCATCACTCATCGATTAACTTTTGTTCATGACTTTGATGATAGCTATCAATATCGCTTTGAACAGTTAAGCGAAATAATTAGTTAAACCTATTAAAAACAGGTTTAAAAATAGGAAAAACCATAAAAATAAAATGGATTTTTTTATGAAAATTTATCTTGATATTTGAAAAAAGTTTATAAAGGTTACACTTATGAAGTTATCCCCGTTACCTGTGGATAACTCTGTGAGTAGTTTATTTAAAAAAGCGCTAACCTCAGTCACTATCAGGATTTTTCTTGATTTGATTGCAACTTAATCACGAAAATATTTTTTGTTTTATATCAATTGCTTATCATAAATCAAGGTATAAATTCATTAACTTTTTTATACATAAGAAAGGGAACTGAACGAAAAATAGAAGATTTTTAAAGGTCAAGTCCTTTTGGGGATAATTTTTATTAATAGGTAAAATATTAGGTTGTGATGTAATGAAAAAATTTAAATTATGTTCCGAATTTAAGCCTGCTGGTGATCAACCTGAAGCAATAAAAAAAATTAATCAAAATATTGAAGATGGAATTGCTCATCAAACATTATTGGGCGTAACGGGATCAGGTAAAACGTTTACTATGGCAAACGTTATTGCTACACATAACCGCCCAACAATCATTTTAGCGCCCAATAAAACACTGGCAGCTCAGTTATATGGTGAAATGAAGGCCTTTTTCCCTGAAAATGCGGTTGAGTATTTCGTATCTTATTATGATTACTATCAACCTGAATCTTATGTACCTTCAACCGATACATTTATTGAAAAAGATGCTTCAATCAATGAGCATATAGAGCAGATGCGCCTTTCTGCCACTAAATCATTACTCGAACGACGTGATGTGGTGATCGTTGCTTCAGTATCGGCAATTTATGGTTTAGGTGCGCCAGAAACCTATATGTCAATGATATTGCACCTAACAAAAGGCACGATAACCGATCAGCGTTCAATCTTAACTCGCTTGGCCGAATTGCAATACATGCGTAATGAAATCAACTTTAGTCGTGGTACGTTTCGTGTTCGAGGGGATGTGATAGACATCTTTCCTGCTGACTCAGATGAACTTGCAGTGCGCGTAGAGTTATTTGATGACGAAGTCGATCGTATTGTTATGTTCGATCCACTTACCGGTAATAGTATCAATGAAGTATCACGGATTACTATCTATCCAAAAACACACTATGTAACGCCAAGAAACATTATGGAAAATGCCATTGCGCAAATTAAACAAGAGCTTAAAGAGCGACAAAAAGTATTGTTAGATAACAATCGCCTACTGGAAGAACAACGTTTAACTCAGCGAACACTATTTGATATTGAAATGATGACCGAACTGGGCTATTGCTCTGGCATCGAAAATTACTCGCGCTTTTTAGCCCAGCGTAATCCGGGTGATCCGCCAGCAACGTTATTTGATTACTTGCCTCCAGACGGATTATTATTTATTGATGAATCGCATGTTGCAATTCCACAAATCGGCGCAATGTATAATGGTGACCGCTCACGTAAGCTTAACCTAGTTGAATATGGCTTTCGTTTACCGTCAGCGTTAGATAATAGGCCTTTAAAGTTTGCAGAATTTGAAAATATTATGCCACAAACCATTTATGTATCAGCAACACCTGCCAAATACGAAATTGAAAAATCAGGTGGTGAAATTATTGAACAAGTGGTTAGACCTACAGGATTATTAGATCCCATTATTGAAATTCGACCGGTTGCAACACAAGTTGATGATCTGTTATCTGAAATCAAAATTCGTATTAACAATGACGAGCGCGTTTTGGTGACCACACTTACTAAACGAATGGCAGAAAATTTAACTGATTATTTGTCAGAACATAATGTCAATGTCAAATATTTACATTCAGATATTAATACGGTTGAACGAATGGAAATTATTCGAGACTTACGTTTAGGGAAAGTGGATGTGCTAGTGGGAATTAACTTATTGCGAGAAGGTCTAGATATACCTGAAGTTTCTTTAATAGCAATATTAGATGCTGACCGTGAAGGTTTTTTGCGTTCTGAAAGCTCGCTCATTCAAACTGTAGGACGTGCAGCTCGAAACGTGAATGGTAAAGCGATATTATATGCTGATAGAATTACTCCAGCGATGAAAAAAACAATTGACGAAACCGCTCGCCGTCGTCAAAAACAGGAAAACTTTAATACAGCACATGGCATCACACCAAAATCAGTACGTAAAGAAATTAAAGATATATTAGAGGCCGGTTTAAGCACTAAGAAATCGACAGCTAAAGTACAAGCATTTGAGTCAGGTAAACCTTATCATTATGTTTCAGTTAAGGAAGTACAAGCAAAAGTGAAAGAACTTGAAACAATGATGTATGAAGCGGCTCAAAATCTTGAATTTGAAAAAGCGGGTGTACTACGTGATGAAATAAAAAAATTGCGTGCGGATTTTATTAAAGTATCTTAATGACGCATCTAAAAAGGAAAATATGATGACAATAACACGAATTGATCCCGATGATCGCTGGTCTGAAGCTGTGATTCATAATAACGTAATTTATTACACAAGTGTTCCTACTGAGCTTGAAAATGATGCTTATATACAAACCAAAAGTGCATTGGCTGAAATTGATAAAATATTAGCACGAGCCGATAGTGATAAATCACTTATATTGGATGCGACATTATTTTTGGTCAATAAAAGTGACTTTGCTGCAATGAATAAAGCGTGGGATGAATGGGTAGCTAAAGGGAGTGCGCCAGTTCGTTGCACAGTGCAAGCAGGCTTGATGAAAAAGGAATATCTGATAGAAATTAAAATTGTGGCTGCTGTAAAAGATTAACATTTCCATTATCGCCGATACTATTCGGCGGTATCACTTTGATTATTCAAATTATACTACCCTAACTCGGTGTATTTATTGCCAATAGATAAAATCGTGACTATCCCAATCCCCTAAATTTTAGTGTATACTTTACATACATCCTATTTTTAATTATTCAAACATTCGCTATGCACACTCAACCTAAAATTGCCATTGTCATGGGTTCTAAAAGTGATTGGGACACCATGCAACAAGCTGCAGATATCTTAGATGCATTGACTATTTGCTACCATGTTGAAATCGTTTCAGCACACCGTACACCCGATAAGTTATTTCGCTTTGCTGAAGATGCTAAACAAAAAGGCTATGATGTGATCATCGCTGGCGCTGGCGGTGCAGCTCATTTGCCCGGTATGTTAGCCGCTAAAACGCTTGTTCCTGTATTAGGTGTCCCGGTACAAAGTGCTGCATTAAATGGTGTTGATAGTCTTTATTCTATTGTTCAAATGCCTAAGGGCATTCCTGTTGGCACTTTAGCTATAGGTAAATCTGGTGCGGCTAATGCAGCATTACTTGCTGCGCAAATTCTTGCTTTACACGATCAAGATATTTATCAACGCTTATCAACATGGCGATTAACTCAAACTGATGAAGTGTTAAATCACCCAGATCCAAGAGTGGATGCATAATATGAAAACTCAATCTGTTTGTGTATTAGGTAATGGTCAACTAGGGCGAATGCTTAAACAAGCGGGAGAACCGTTAGGTATTAAAGTTTATCCTGTTGGATTAGATGCAGATCCTGCTACTATTCCATATCAACAGTCAGTGATCACAGCCGAAATTGAACGATGGTCAGATACCCCTTTTACGCAAATTTTAGCTAAGCATCCTCATTTTATTAATCGAGATGTTTTTCCGCTTATTGCTGACCGTTTAACTCAAAAACAGCTGCTTGATGAACTTGGTTTACCCACAGCTAAATGGTTTACGCTTAATCATTCTCAAGATTGGCCAACTTTATTTACTGAACTGGGTGATCTACTAATTGTTAAACGTCGAACGGGTGGTTATGACGGACGAGGACAATGGCGTATAGCTGTTAATCATCCAATCACCGTCTCAGACGACATTTATCAAAACGCAATTGTTGAGCAGGCTATTCCATTTGAAAAAGAGATGTCATTAGTGGGCGCGCGTAATGCAAAAGGTCAAACGGTATTTTACCCGCTTACCAATAATTTACACCAAGATGGCATTTTAAAAATGAGTGTTGTGCTACCAAACCAATTCCCTTTATTACAAACACAAGCCGAAAAAATGCTATCTGCCATTATGCATAAATTGAATTATATTGGCGTAATGGCAATGGAATGCTTCATTGTTGGTGATAAATTACTAATTAATGAACTGGCTCCACGGGTACATAATAGTGGTCATTGGACACAAAATGGTGCTTCGATAAGCCAATTTGAATTGCATCTTCGTGCCATATTAGATTTACCACTTCCTAAGCCAGACGTTTTTGCTCCATCAGTTATGGTTAACTTAATTGGTACAGAATTAAATCTTAATTGGCTATCTATCGACTTGGTACATATGCATTGGTACGAAAAAGAGGTCAGAGCAGGGCGTAAAGTAGGGCATTTAAACTTAACTCATAGCCAGTCTAGTCAATTATTAAAAGCGTTAGAAAATCTAATACCTCTATTGCCTAATGATTATCAAAAAAGTATTGAATGGGCAGAGCAAAAATTATAACAATTTAGCAAACTAAACTGGTTAAGACGATGAAATTAGAGATAGACCATGATCAACTTTAATCAAAAAATCAATTATCAACGTTATGCTAGCAAACAGCGTGAATCACTATCTGATGAATACTCAATAGTACGTTGTTTTGAAAGTGATCGTGGCCGCATCATTAATTCAGCAGCTATTCGTCGCCTACAACAAAAAACGCAAGTTTTTCCATTAGAACGGAATTCAGTGGTTAGAACGAGGCTTACTCACTCTATGGAAGTGCAACAAGTCGGTCGTTACATTGTCAAAGAAATTATCAATCGCCTTGGCAAAGTAGGAAAATTAAAAAAATATGGACTTGATAATTGCATAATGGCGATCGAAAGCCTAGTTGAAATGGCTTGTCTAATGCACGATATTGGTAATCCTCCATTTGGTCACTTTGGTGAGGCCGCCATTAATAAATGGTTTACACAACGCTTAGGTCTTGGCAAATCTACACTTTATCCAGTTCTTGAAATCAATGATAACGATGATGACAAAATAAAAGAAATTAAAACCAAAATTCGCCAAGATTTATCAAATTTTGAAGGTAACGCGCAAGCAATTCGTTTAGTTCATTCCATATTACGTCTCAATTTAACTTATTCACAAATTGCCTCGATTCTTAAATATTCTAAACCAGCTTATTGGTCAAATCAGGTGCCTGCTGAATTTTCTTACTTAATGAAAAAACCAGGCTATTATTTATCAGAAGAACCATTTATTGAAGAACTTTACAAACAGCTTGATATCAAACCATTTCATCGTTATCCATTAACTTACATTATGGAAGCGGCCGACGATATCTCATATTGTATTGCCGATCTTGAAGATGCTGTTGAAAAAAGAATCCTAACAGTAAAACAGCTTTACACCTATCTAGCAGAAGCATGGGGTCCAATTAAAAAAGGTGATTTGTTTGATACAGTAGTTAAACGCCCTTATGAAAACCTAACACAGAATGAATTTGATGCAATTGGCATCGATCAGTTTTTTATGTATCTGCGAGTCAACACCATAGGTAGACTGGTACCACATGCAGCCGAGCGCGTTATTGAAAATATTGAAGCCATTTATTGTGGCTCGTTTAATCATGCTTTACTTGAAGATAATGGTGCAGAATATAAATTACTTAATATTTTTAAAACAGTCGGCTTTAAACATGTGTTTAATCATGAATCGGTCGAAAATATCGAACTTCAAGGATACCGAATTATTAGCGGATTACTCGATATTTATAGCCCACTGCTTGATATGCCTACCGATGATTTTTTAAAATTGGTTGAGAACAAACATCACAAGGATTATCTTATTGAAACGCGCTTATATCATAAATTATCTTCAAAACATTGCGTTGCTTATGAGCAAGCAATTAGCAAACTTAAACCAGATGAAGCAAACTTTGCTTGCATGGAATTTTATTACCGATGTCGCTTACTACAAGATTATATTAGCGGTATGACTGACCACTTTGCTTATGACGAATATCGTAAACTAATGGTGACATTCTAATTTGCACGACATCCTAATTGAGTATAATTGTTTGGCACCAATAATACACATTGGCACCATATTAGTGCATAGCTAAGTGACAATATATCAAAGCAGACTTTTATTGTTTATATCTTTAATCAATTAAATTCAATCACTAAGCTTGAACTTTTATAACGGCTCACTTCCATTTCTCTTATCAATTCTACTTAAATTATGCGAAGTTATCTATTTTTGGCATGATCTTTGCAGTAATTGTGTTGTATTTCATATTTATTAGGAGCAATTGATGAAATTAGTTACTGTAGTAATAAAACCTTTCAAATTAGAAGAAGTTCGAGAAGCCTTATCCAATATAGGTATTACAGGATTAACAGTTACTGAAGTCAAAGGTTTTGGACGACAAAAAGGTCATGCTGAGCTATATCGTGGCGCCGAATATAATGTCAATTTTCTACCTAAAGTTAAAATTGACTTAGCTATTAGCGACGATCAGCTTGACGAAGTCATTAGTACCGTGGCTAAAGCAGCACATACGGGCAAAATTGGTGATGGCAAAATTTTTGTTACCTCACTTGATCATGTGGTACGTATACGTACAGGCGAAACCGACGACTCAGCACTTTGATTTATTGTTAAGGATATCATTATGTCAAAAAAAATTATTTTTTCTTTAGCGATTTTATTTTCAAGTTCCGCTTTTGCAAATGAAGTTGCCATAGTCGATAAAGCTGATAATGGATTTATGATGATCTGTACTGCTTTAGTACTTTTTATGTCTGTTCCCGGTATTGCTTTGTTTTATGGCGGTTTATTACGTTCCAAAAATGTACTATCAATGTTATCTCAAATTCTTGTAACTTTTTCACTTATTGCCGTGTTATGGATTACTTATGGTTATTCACTCTCCTTTGGTGAAGGAAATTGGTTTTATGGTAACTTTAACCATTTTTTATTAACAGGCATTGGAATTACGGATGTGTCAGGATCAATTTATGAACTCATATGGGTCGCATTTCAAGGATCATTTGCTTGTATTACCTGCTGTTTAATTCCAGGCGCTTTCGCAGAAAGAATTCGCTTTTCAGCCGTATTAATTTTTATGGTGTTATGGTTTACATTTTCATATATTCCTATGGCTCATATGGTATGGGGGGGCGGAATTTTAGGTGATGAAGGTGCGCTCGATTTTGCCGGTGGTACTGTAGTACATATTAACGCAGCGATTGCTGGAATTGTTGGTGCTTATTTAATTAAAAATCGTCTTGGTTATAATCGTGAACCACTAAAACCATTTAACTTGCCTTATGTTTATCTTGGTGCTGCAATTCTTTATATTGGTTGGTTTGGTTTTAATGCCGGCTCATCAACACATGCTGATGAAATCGCAGGTTTAGCCTTTATTAACACAGTTGCTGCAACTGCAGCTGCAGTTTTAGCATGGACATTAGCTGAATGGTTTTTACGAGGCAAGCCATCATGCCTTGGTTCTGCATCAGGTGTGATAGCTGGATTAGTTGGCGTAACACCTGCTGCCGGCCTTGTTGGTGTTGGTGGTGCAATGTTAATTGGTTTTATTTGTGGATTTGCAGGGGTATGGGGAGTATCAACACTCAAAAGAATGCTAAAAGTTGATGATACATGTGACGTATTTGGTGTGCATGGCGTATGTGGTATTGTTGGTTGTATATTGACTGGTATTTTTGCATCAGAATCTCTTGGGGGAGTTGGTTATGCAGAAGGTATCACAATGGTAAGTCAAGTAGGGATCCAATTGATGAGTGTTATTACCTGCGTAATTTGGACTACGGTGGTGGCTTATATTGCTTATAAAATTGCAGATGTTTGTGTTGGCTTAAGGGTGTCAGAAGAACACGAACGGGAAGGTCTTGACATAAATAGTCATGGCGAAAGCGCTTTTAATAATTAATTATCAAGTAAGAACATAATTAATTAATCAGTTAAAAATAATAAGTCACTTAAACTAAAATAATTTACAGGATTTTAATCCTGTAAATTATCGCTTTGATTCATTATTGTTAATAAGCATCCTTTTTTAGTTGTTCCAAAGTATAATGTTATTATTTCAGACAACGGTGTCGCCAGAACAATATTAACGAAATTACAAAACGATAAATGTGTGCGTTATTTAATATTTTGGTGAGGCTGACTGATTATTTTTTATTTTAAACGTTTATATGCGGAAAAATGCTTCATGATCAAAACCCTCCAAAAACTCATAAGGCGTTTTACCGAAAATCGCTTAAGCTTTGGCTTTCTATTTTTTGAATCTTCTAATATTGGCTGATTATGCTATATCTCCACTAAAGTGCGTATTACACTTTTCCAGTTTTCCCATTCGTCTGTGGGTAGGTCTAGTAAATTTCTAGTTTATTTGATTGGTTGTTATCTGTTTTAACAAATAGATATTTGCCAGTATTTTAATATTCACATCCGTTATCCGAATAAATACTCTTTAGTCTGTTTTTTAGTAGTTTCTCAAATTACTGCAAACAACACGAGTAATTCCTATATATAAACTGTTTACAAATGTTTGTTATTTTATTTTAAATTTTATTTAAAAAATTTTTATATAAAAAGGTAGATAAATTTTTTTTTAACGTTATACTGCCGTAAATTCGTGTAATTAAACTTTAATTGGTTAAAAAAGCGAATATAAAAACGATTTATCAGGAAAAAATTGAAATATAGGATGTTATGCAGTACAACTTTTTTTATCAAATTTGGCAACATTATGTTTTAAATGTTTCTAAATACCTATCAGGCATTATTTGTACCACCCACTTATTTAATAAACATACACAAAATTGTCGCAAATACTTTTTAATAAATGTTAACAAGTGGCTATGTTTTGAACTAAAGCCGCGATTACAATTATATAAATGCTCACAATGTTACTTATTTACCTTGACCATGTTATTGTTATTGTCGTACCCATTAAATACACAAGCGTTATCGGCTACTACAACAAATATAATTCAAGGTTCAGCACCGTATTTAACGTTTGATGGTGGTAAAACTAAAGCTACCACGACGGAAGAGCTGTTAAGTATCACCTTATCAGATGGCACCACTATCACGCCAGCAACAAATACTTCAACCGCGGCTAATCCCATAGTCTTACCTAATGCTGGCGAGACCTTGGCTAATGTTGGCATGTTTGTTCCAACATCAACAGACTCAATAGAATTACAGGAACTAATTAATGGCTCCTATAACTTTTGGCGTGATGATGATGGTGATGGACAGGGAGAAAGTGGTTTAACTGCAACAGGTAGTTTAAGTATTAATCTCACAGATAGACATAATCAAAAAGTTAGTCGCAATCATGCCTTAGATATTTGCGGAGCGCCTTATAAAATGGTGTTAAGCAACACCAATGGTATGTTAATGACACAGTACGGTGTTCCTAATAGAAGTACTTTCAGCGCTGGTTCTGTAAGTTACTTCATCACTCCGATTTTAACTCCTAAAGTCTGCTATATTAAGGCTGGAGATTTAGAGTTAGACATAAATCAGTTCGCTGGCCCAGCAGGTATGTGGAATCCAGATAAGGGGTTTATCTCATCTGGTAACTTTCCGACTACGGGTATTAATGGTTTATTCTTTGATTTATACATAGAAGGTAGTAGTCGACTAAATTGGCCAACTATCAATAATGCAGGTATAACTGTTAACATGAAACCCAATGCGACAGGTAGCAGTGTGCGAATCACATTAACTGGTCCAACGGTGAATGGAAATCGAAACTCAATTAGCAAACCAAACTTACCTCAGACATTCGAATTAGTCGGTTACGATCGCAGTGGCAAAGCAGTGATCAAATATGGATTTGTATTGCAAAAGTGGTTTGTCAATCGTGGAGACAGATTTGCTTTATTTTCTTCACATGAAAACTGGTGTAAGGCATTAGGTTATAGAGTTATACAGGTTAAAGATGTCACCAACGCAAACTGTACTGGTCTGCATAGCAGTTGTCAAAGTGCCAAACCATCCTCAGTTGGCAATCATTACCATCGACGAATTGGCGGCGGCTTGCTTAGCGAGTGGGGGTACGCGATGGAATACACGGATTTAGTAGGTTTACCCTCAGATAATGCATACTGGACAAGCGATGTAGTAGCAGGTAACCAGCTTGTTGTCACCGCGGTTGGAGGTCAGGTTAAAACAAGAAAGCCTAACCAAACTGCGTACGGAATGTGTGTCTACCCTTAAATTTTAGCGTTTAATCCGAGGACATGTTTATTTAAATTAAGTAGTCAAATAGGTTGCCCCAGCATGAGAGGGCAACCGAGTTGGCAACATTGGCAGCTAATGCGTTTTTCATGCAAAAATACTACCATCGCCCCCTATGAAAGGCTAATTATTGTTGATAACTATGATATCTCCTCGAGCTCTGTCGATATCAAGCGTCCAAGTATGGATTCCAAATTCAATCAATACCGTGATTTTTGTCATTACTTTTGTTATTGTTAAATTTAATCATCCCAAAGCATAATGGCATTATCTTCAGTTAAGATTAAAGGTGGAGCAAAAAGATACTCTTTTACTTTAGTCGGTAAAACCTGCATATCATTAAAATTAAATTGCAATTCTGGATAAACATCAGCGATTTCTTTTATCCGAGTATTTAGTAATTCCTTTATTTTATTTGACTCTTTGGCAATGGCGAGGTCATCTTTTAGCATACCAATTTGTTTTTTATGATGTTCTGACTCAAATATCTCGTGAAAAACAAAAGAAAACTCCCCTTTATTGACCCTATTGTCATCGTGATACTCCCTATATTCAGAATGGTGTAATTTAAGTTCCTTAACACGCAAAGCAATAATCTCATCAATATGATCAGTATAATAATTTAATGTCGGATCTAAATAGGCAAGTGTTCTGTGCTCAGGTATTGAATCATTACTATGTACTAAGGTAAATAAAGGTTTTTTATATATCTTCATTCTGTAACTTCCTTTTAATTAGGATAAAAAGGTAACAAGATCATTCAATAACAAAAATCGATTGTTACTTTTTATGTAAAAAATCTCAGGTTAACATAATGCTTAAATATAAAAATAAAAAAATTCAAATACTTAATGATATTTATTATTAGATATTAAAATTAATGAATTTAAATTTAAAAGCACAAAAGCTTAAAAAATAAAACACCATTAGGAACGGCTACTATCAGGAAAACGGTTTAGACTGTAACAAATAGTCTTATTTACTTGTAAGCCTTATTTAAAGGCTAATTACGAAGTGTGAGCAACACGACAAAACACTTTATACTAGAATAAAATATCTCAATAAACGAATGGCGGGCTATTTAAAATAGTAAATGAATACCATTTAATAAGCACACTCATATGAGACAAATTTTATTTTGGAGAGTTCAATAATTTTGCTAGATTTAACCTTTTGGTTCAAGATACATTCTTAAAATGTTACCAACAAACACGCTATAGCGCCGAAAAATCTACCATAATAAATTTTAACTTATTTGACTATTAAAGCTATTAAACGCAAGATGCTCATCAAATCCCTTATTTTAATTAAACGAGCAATATTAGTAAGCTTGATAATCAGGTTATAGATATAGTGATGATTGACTCGATTTTAAATACCTTTCGGTATTTTTATTTTATTATTTTTGTAATTTGATCATATTAGCAAATTAACAGGCAGGATTTTTGCCCTGCCCAATAACCTAAAATCAGTCGTATTTTTTGACATGCATTAAGTTAGGCAAAGCAATTGCCAATAGAATAATACCGACCCCAATCCATTGATTAAAATGGACCGCTTCTTGCAAATAAAAATATGAACAAGTCACTGCGACAGGCAGTTCTGCTGCTGATAATATAGCGCTTAATGAAATTCCGATTCTAGGGATCCCCACTGAAAATAAAAAAGGAGGCAGTACAGTTCCAAGCAATGCTAATAAAAATCCTAATTGATATAGCTTATCGTTAATATCAAGTTTGAAGAAAAACAAAGGTGGAAAAATTAAAAACGTAATAATACATGCGCCAGTAATCATCAATGCACTTTTTTCGAGTTTAGGTAGCTCATTACCAATATTGCTGCTAGTGCTAATAAAAAGCGAATACATTAGCGCAGCTAAAAAACCAAAAAAACAGCCTGTTAAATTTAAAGTAATATCTTGGTTAAACAAGCCAGCAGCCAAGCTACTACCCAATATAATTACAATTACTGTTGCAAGTTGAATAATCGTAGGTTTATTTTTAAAAATAACAAAATCAATAATGACGCTAATCCACAAATATTGCATTAATAAAATAATGGCAATTGACGCCGGCACTAGTTGTACACATTGGTAATAACAGATGCCTACCAAGCCTGGAAAAAGACCAACGGCACAAACTTTCCATTTTTTTGTTGATTGCATTTTTTTTATGTTCGTCGTTGCTGATGATGTGTTAGTTGGTGCTGATTGTTTGGTTTTGTGTATTTTTTTTACGATAAAGTGAATACCCCACAACATTAACATTCCAAAAAAACATTGGATACCCGTCACTTCACCTAAGGAATAGCCCGCTTTATACGCAGTTTTCACAATAGAGGAGAGCACGCCAAAACTACATGCCCCTAAAAAAACCAGAAAACCACCTAAAAATTTATATTGCATATTTAAATCTCATCAAACTAAAAAATATTGTAAAAAATCAAAAATAAAAAACAATAAAAACCCTCAGGGGCGATTGTTTTTCAATCTCCCCAGCGGATTTTTAATAAATTAAATTAAAAAATGAATTAAAATAACATGATAAATAATATTTTAAAATTCATTAATCTGAATAGATAAATGGTTAGATATCAGATTGGTTTTTAGTATGTTCATAATTAAATGAATAATAAAAAACAACACCAATTACGAGCGCATAAGATGCAAAAATTAACCAAATTGTTTGCCAATCTTTAGTCCCCTCGTGTGTACACATATTAACCACAACACCACTTAAAATTGAACCAAAATAAGCGCCAATACCATTGGACATTGTCATAAACAGCCCTTGAGCACTAGCACGAATATCAGCGCTGACCTCTTTTTCAATAAAAATAGACCCTGAAATATTAAAGAAGTCAAATGCGCACCCATAGACAATCATTGAAAGCATTAATAGCACAAATCCAAAAGGTGTTGGATCGCCAAATGCAAACAAACCAAATCTAAGTGTCCAAGCAATTAAGCTTATCATTATGACTTTTTTTATGCCAAATTTTTTGAGGAAAAATGGGATAGTCAAAATAAAGGCAACTTCAGCCATTTGCGAAACAGATAATAAGATAGCAGGGTATTGCACAATCAAACTATCTTTAAACTCTGGAATTTTAGCAAAATCATGTAAGAAAGTGCTACCGAAAGTATTGGTAATTTGTAATATTGCGCCAAGTAACATAGCAAAAAGAAAAAATACCGCCATGACTGGTTTTTTGAATAATACAAAAGCATCTAATCCTAAATAAGAAATCCACGGCTGTTTTTGACTTTTAGATACAGCAATATTGGGTAATGTTGCACTATAAATCACAAGTAAAACCGAAGCAGCGCAGGCAACATAAAGCTGAGCATTGCTCAACTCGAATTTGCATAAGCTAACAGTCCACATTGCGATAATAAAGCCTACTGTGCCAAATACTCGTATTTTAGGAAAGACAGCGACAGTATCTAAGTTTGCTTTATCTAAGCAGTGATAACTAATTGAGTTAGATAAGGAAATCGTTGGCATAAATGCTAACGCATTACCTAACATCACCCAAAATAAAATGGCTGGATCAGTTACCGATGCGGCATAAAAAAGCGCAATAGCACAAACAGAATGGCAAAATAGATAAAGATATTTAGCTTGCAAAAACTTATCGGCAATGATGCCAATAATAAATGGTGTAATTAATGCGGCTAAACCTTTAGTACTAAAAATCATCGATACTTCAACACCTGAAAAGTGTAAGGCATTAAATAGATAAGCACCAAAAGTAGTTAGCCAACTTCCCCAAATAAAATATTGGAAAAACATCATTATTTTTAATCTATTTTTTATGTTCATTGTTTATTCCTAAAATAAAGTGAACTTTTTATAGAAAATCAAATATAAAAGTATCACTTAAAAGCGTTCAATCGTTTTTGTAATAAGTTGTAAAAAGGTTGCTTTAACGCGTTCTGCCGTTTCAATGACTTCTTCGTGCCCTAATGGTTGATCTAAAATGCCACAAGCCATATTGGTTAAGCACGAAATACCAATGGTTTTAATGCCTGAATGGTGCGCTATAATTGCTTCCGGTACGGTTGACATCCCCACTGCATCGGCACCTAACACGCGAATCATTCTAATTTCAGCAGGTGTTTCATAAGTTGGACCTGTCCACCAAGCATAAACACCTTGTTGTAAATTAATATTCAGTTCTTTAGCTACATCAATCACGGTTGAACGCAATTGCTTGTTATAAAGCTCACTCACATCTAAAAAACGCACACCTAAATCAGGATTATTTGGTCCAATGAGCGGATTATTAGCCGTAAGATTGATATGATCTGTAATGAGCATTAAATCTCCCGGTTTAAAACTGGTATTGACTGCACCACATGCATTAGTGATAATTAATTTTTCAACGCCAAGCATTTTCATCACACGAATAGGGAAAGTGACTTGATCTAATGAAAATCCTTCATAATAGTGAAAGCGTCCTTTCATTGCCACGACGGTCTTATCACCGCATTTGCCAATAACTAATTCATTAGCATGACCTACCGCTGCTGATTTGGCAAAATGTGGAATTGTGTCATAAGGGATGTGAACAGCATCTTCAAGGGTATCGGCAAAAGGCCCTAAGCCTGAACCTAAAATAATTCCAATAGTTGGTTTTTTGTCCGTGTGTTTTTGAATATAGTTAACGGCTTGTTGAATATCAGAAGTTTGATGCATGATAGTATCCTTTCAAAAATTAAATGTTATAAAGTAAAATAGAATGAATAAACAGTTTGAACCGATTAATTAGTTCAGTTAGACAATAAACTTATAAAATAATTAAAAAAAGTAATGATGTATATTATGAAGATTTTCGCTTAATAAAGAAAGATACGAATTGCGATATCTTAGAATGAATTAAATAATGAGTTTTTTTATTTTTATTATTCAACTTATTAAGTTAAAAATTAATTTGATCCATCAATATGGGTTAATACTAAAATCGTCATTAAGCTAGGCGATCATCGCCAGAATAGATTACCCCTTTATCGCCTCTAAAAAATCCCAATAAAGTTAAATGGCACTGTTTAGCCAAATCAACGGCCATTGAGGTTGCTGCCGAAACCGCTAATAAAAATTCCACACCACACTTGGCCGTTTTTTGCACCATTTCGTAGCTGGCGCGGCTTGAAACCAATACCACACCATGTTGATAGTTAGGATTATTAGGTAATTGCATTGCTCTAAAACCAAGCAGTTTATCTAATGCGACATGCCGGCCGATATCTTCAAACCCCGCCATAAATTGGCCTTTCAAATCCAGCCACACAGCGGCATGAGTGCAACCCGTTTGTTGACCCACTTGTTGAACTTGCAATAAGCCATTTAAGCTGTCACTAAAATCAGCTAACTTAATTTGATTTATTCGTGGCAAAGTGGGGATGACTTGACAAACTTGCTCTATCTGTTCAGTGCCACAGATGCCACAACCTGTGCGTCCTGTTAAATTACGGCGCTTTTCTTTCAGTTCACTAAAGCGTCGCGACGAAAGTTCAATCTGGACTTCTATACCTTTTGGGGTATCAATAATATCAATGCCATAAATATCATTAACCGATTGAATAATATTTTCAGTTAACGAAAATCCCATTGCAAAATAGTGCAAATCTTTGGGGGTTGCCATCATCACGACATGCGAAATACCGTTATAAATTAACGCAACAGGTTTTTCGATAGCGATCACATCAGATTGAGTGTTTTGCAACTCACTATTTTTAAATTTTTGTACTAGAATTGATTCAATACCGATCGCCATGATTTGTCTCTTGTTAATTGGCTTGTAATTAAAACGACTATATAAGCACAAGCTCAAATGTGAATTAACCTAACAAACGTTAACGCGTGTAAGTTTCTATCAATAGATAGCATACTTAGCGCTAAGTAACCAATATTATGGTAAAATAGTTGACCATAATCAATTCATAATTCACAAACATAAGCCTATGTCATTACACGAAATCACACTGGCCATTATGCAGTTTATTGAGCATCATCAAATTTGGGCATTGCCAATTATATTTTTATTAGCATTTGGTGAATCATTGGCAATCATCTCGCTTTTGGTTCCTGCAACTGCCATTTTATTTGGGGTAGGGGCTTTAATTGGTGGAGGCGCAATATCGTTTGTACCGGTATTAATTGTTGCTACGGCAGGCGCTGTAATTGGCGATTTACTTTCTTATTGGCTAGGAAAACACTATCATCAACAAGTTATTGCTTCATGGCCACTTAATAAGCACCCGAAATTAGTTTATCGTGCCGAACAATTCTTTCAAAGTTATGGAACATTTGGGGTATTTATCGGTCGTTTTTTTGGACCACTACGCGCAATTGTGCCATTAATAGCTGGCGCAATGCACATGCCAGCCACCAAATTTAATTTAGCCAATATTGCTTCTGCGCCAGTTTGGGCATTTGTATTGCTTGCACCAGGTGCGTTTGGTGTGCCTTGGCTAGAAACACTCTTTGGTTAAAGCGTGCCTATGGTATAACTACGACGTCCACTTTTGCGCCCCAGTGCTTCTAAATTGGTTTGCAATGGTGGGAATGGTAGCGTCAAATGATGTTTACGATAAGCTTCAAGTATCAATTTATGTATAGCGCTTCGCAGTAACATTCGGTGTCCCATTTCAGCGGCAAAAACACGTAATTCAAACAACTGAATGCCTTCTTGGATATCTACCAAAAATACTTGTGGTTCAGGATCGTTAAGCACATATTCACATTCATCTGAGGCTTGTTGTAAAAGTTTGATAACCAGATCACTATCAGCATCGATAGTTGCGGGAATGGTTAATACAATCCGAGTGATCGAATCTGATAACGACCAGTTCACCAATTGTTCGGTAATGAAAGCTTTATTGGGCATCACAATTTCTTTACGATCCCAATCAACAATGGTAATTGCTCGGGTATTAATTTTGGTGATATTACCGGTCAAATCGCGAATTGTCACAGTATCGCCAATGCGCACCGGTTTTTCAAATAAAATGATTAAACCAGAGATAAAATTGGCAAATATTTCTTGTAAACCAAAACCTAACCCTACACCTAGTGCAGCAATTAACCATTGAATTTTAGACCAGTCGATACCAATAAACGAAAACGCAATCATACTACCTATCATTAAGGTAATATATTTTGAAACCGTCGAAATTGCATAACCTGTTCCTGGGGCTAAATCTAAATGCTGTAAAATGCCTAACTCCAATAAAGCAGGCAGATTTTTGACGAGTTGCACGGTAATTGTCATCACTAAAATTGCAATGCATACCGCACCAAGGGTGATGTATTGTTCAATTTCGGTACCATTAACAATGGCACTGGTTCCCCATAGCTTAATATTATTCATAAAAGCAAAAGCCGAATGCAGTTCAGACCACAGCAAAATCATAGTAATGAGCGCAATCATCATAATAATCGATCTAACTAAATGTAAAGATTGGGCACTGATAACATCTAAATTAATAACAGGTTCATCGACACTTTCGTTCAGTGAGTTAAGATCATCTTCTTGTGATTTTGCCCGATGCATCCGTTCTAAACGGCGTTGCTTGGTGCGTTCAAATTCAATACGGCGCTTTTGGATCCACATCCAACGCCGAATCATAAAATAAATAACTAACAGCGCAAACCAGATAATAACCGAAGCTTCAAGGCGACCTAATAACACTTGTGCTGTTGATAAATAGCCCAAACAAGCAGCAATAATGGCGAGCCATGGTGCACTTAATAAGATAAACCACAAAATATGACTTAATAAATTATCGCCCGAACCTTTTTTATCGATATACAGAGGCACGCCAGCGCGATGAATGGCATTAGTCATAAACACTAAAGCAAAGCAAAGAAAAATAAACGCCGTACGACCAATTGTGGCAGCAAATTGGCGGTTGTTATACTCATCAAAGCTCATCACTATCATCACTAATGGAATCACAAGCCAAATTGAAAGCTGATAATATTTCATTGCCGAGCGTACGCTACGTTCAGACCAACCAAAATGGCTAATAAACAGCCCATTAGATGAAGCAAAGTGCGCTGAAATAATAAACACCCACAAAATAGGCGCTGCTGCATTTACACCATAACCTAATGCATATGCAACAGGATAATCCCAATTAATTTGCAATGCATAACCAAACACTGCCCACAAAATTGGCACCGGTAACGCCATAATTAATGAAAAGATAACTACTTTTAGGGTTAAAGAATAACTATCTTGTGTTACTTTACCCACGCGGCTGGCTGATTTAGTTAAAAAGGTATTATATTTGGTGCGCATTTTAAAATGCGTAAACACAAAGAGTAACGATAAAATGATTAAAAATAGCGGCTTGGGTGCACTTAGTACTTCAGTACTGGCATTATAAAGTTGTGAAAGGGTATCGATTGAAAAAATGACATAAACTACATCTTTAGCTAAATTGATTGGATAACTCAAGGATATTGGATTAACATCCGCCACCCAAAAGAAGTACCTATGTGCGGCATCGTTCACTTCATCAATCGCATTAGTTAATTGTTTATTAGCAATTTTTAATTTGGTCAATTCTAAAATGGTGGTATCAGTACCTGAAATAAGCGTCTTAAGTAATTCGGACTGTTCCCGAATTAAACGGCGATATTGTGTTGCTTCTTTGAGGTTATTAAGCGGACTTGTTAAGGTTGGATAATCGTCTAAAGCAGTTAAAATATTACTATAATTAAGTTGTTGGGCTTTGGCCTCGGCAATTTCGGCATCTAGTGCTTGCGATTTAGGTTTTTCAGGTAAGCGCAATAATTGTTGACGTAAGGTTTCACCCAGAGCGGTTGAAAAGCTCAACCACTCACCTTGCTCGTCAAGCGTTGCTAGCGTATTTTGTACGTGTGAAATCTGCGTAGTGATATTGTTTTGCTCATTAACGATGCTGGTTAAATGCGTTTTTTGTAACTCCATATTTTGCCGGAGTTCATCATTTTTATCACTCAATTGTTGAACAACTTGCGAAAGATCATCCTCGCTATTAATGATGGGCGTGGTTTCTTCGGCAAAGGTTAGTGAAGAAAACAACACAGCAGCAAAGCATAAAAAACCACGAATCCACATAAAGTTATATCCTATTAGCTAATTTTTGACCTACACGTGCAACATTGCCCACCTTAAGGTGGCTTTCAAACTCAATTGCATTTGATGCAAATAATGTAATCACTGTCGACCCCAATTTAAAGCAACCCATATCTTGCCCTTTTTGTAATTTGACTTCACCTGAATATGTCCAACGTTTCATGACACCCTCGCGCGGCGGCGTAATGACACCTTCCCAGGGTACTTCAATGCTACCGACAATGGTTGCGCCGACTAAAATTTGCGCCATTGGTCCAAACTCTGTTTCAAAAAGGCATATTACACGTTCATTACGTGCAAAAATATTTGGAATGCTTTCCGTTGTCGCCTTATTGACTGAAAACAGTGAACCGGGCACATAAATCATCTCACGCAAAACACCATCGCAAGGCATATGAAAGCGGTGATAATTTTTAGGTGATAAATAAGTGGTTGCATATGAACCATTTTTAAAAAACTTGATCATATCAGGATGACAAGCAAGCAGTGATTCTAAAGAATAAAAATGTCCTTTAGCCTGTAACAGCTGGGTATCTTGAACGGTACCAAACTGACTAATAACGCCATCAGCCGGCATAACAACCACACTATCGGTAGCATCAATTGGGCGTGCATCTTCTTTTAATTCGCGAGCAAAAAAATCATTAAAGCATTTAAACTCTTTAACATCGCTAATTTTTGCTTCGCTCAAATCCACTTTATACAGTTTACAAAAGCCCATAATCATCCATGTAGTCACTTTTCCCAACTGCTTTTTTGCTAGCCATCCAAATGTGACGGTTAATAGCTGTTTAGGAAGAAGATACTGAATAATTGCTTTTAACTGATTTAACATATATAACTCTCAAAATTACGGTAGAAACGTTGCATTATACCAAGTTTTATATACAAAGTGTAAAACTCATAAAATCAATAATATGTAATATTTATAACTAAATAAATTAAAACAACACAAAAAACACCAAATTATCAATAATAAACACCGGAATTAAAATGCATATTGACCATTTCATATAGCCAAAAAAGCTTGGCATATTGATTTTGTTTTGAGTAGCAATACTTTTGACCATAAAATTAGGAGCATTGCCGATGTAGCTAAGTGCCCCCATAAAAACCGATCCCATTGAGATAGCAAGCAAGGTCTTTTGTAACGTGGTCATCAAAGTATTGGCATCGCCCGAAGCTAGATTAAAAAACACCAAATAAGTTGGCGCATTATCTAAAAAACCCGACAACAATCCAGATAACCAAAAATACATGCTATTAATGGGATCGCCTTGAACTGTGGTAACTAGTGATAGCAAAGGTGCTAAAGCGCCATCGTTACCAGCACGCAAAATGGCTAGCACGGGCACAATGGTGATAAAAATTCCCATAAACAGCTTGGCTACTTCGATAATAGGTTCCCAATTAAATTCGTTACCTGCGCGTACTTGTTTGGGCGTGATTAATATTGAAATGAGGGCAATTATAATAAACATAATATCACGAATTAAATTGGGTAAAGTAATATGCGAACCCAGAATCTCAATGTTAACTGATGAGCGCCAAATGCCTGACATTAGTACACAAGTGATAATTGCTAGCAATAAAAGAAAGTTGCTTACACCATAAACCTTAATAGTGCTAGCTTTTGGAGTCGAAGTTAGCGCAAGTGAATTACCGTATTGGATGCGAAAGTAGTGGCAATCAATCTTATAATAAATTGCTAATAACAAAATTGAACTAAGCAAAACTGGCAACAGCATATGCTTAACCGTCCATCCAAAATTAACGCCTTTTAAAAAACCAATAAATAAAGGTGGATCGCCTAGTGGCGTTAGTCCACCACCAATATTTGCCACTAAAAAGATAAAAAAGACAATCGTATGTACGGCGTAATTTCGATCACGATTAGCTCTAATTAGCGGTCGAATCATTAACATAGCAGCGCCAGTTGTTCCCATGATTGACGCTAACAAAGTTCCTATTGCCAACAAACTAACGTTTAACTTAGGCGTACTAAGCACATCGCTCTTAATTAAAATCCCCCCCGAAACAGTAAACAGTGCTAGCAGTAATAAAATAAAAGGGATGTATTCCGCTATTATTGCATGAACGGTAAGATGAATTGTTGTTTGCAAACCAAAAAAGCATAAGGCAAACAGCAAAAAAAGCATCGTCCAACATATTGTTATTTTGCCATAATGATGGTGCCATAATCGCGGCAAAAATAATGGCAATAACGCAATAGAAAGCAAAATCCCCACAAAAGGGATCCCCCAACAAATTGATAAATCATCACCGCTAAAATCGACAGCAAAAAGGTCAAAAGGTAATAGTGTTAAAACGATAAAGGAATAGAGGGTTTTCATTAAGGTTGGTATTTTGATTTTAAAGTGACGCAAATTATAACAAAGTGTTTGAAGTTTATCGAATTCTAAGATTCTTAGTAAGGATTGGGGGATAATATTGTAACGGAATTTAATAATATAAAACCACCCCCAAAAATTATTCCCCAAAGCCCGCCAATATAGGTTGACTCGATCTTTAACAAAACTTTACAAATTTTTAACGGGAAAACTAGCGCATTATTAATCAAGCGGTTATAATTTAAGCGCCTTCAAAGCAAGGAAAAGCTCGTGAGTTGAGCAGTTGGCTATAAAAAATGTAAATAAAACAATAAATTACTTGACAGGATTATCGAAATGCGTTACCATGCATGGCATCTGGCATCTGGCCTGCCAAACCTATGCCCTAAATCTTTTTCAATTTCACCGTAGTCTAAATCAGACTCAATTCTTATTTTTATCACCGAAGTTATTGAGTTTAGCGAACTCGCCGAGTTTATCGGTAGGGCTATCTACAAGGCCGAGGGGCTTATCTTTTCTATCTAAATTATCAAATTTACTTAGATTATTTAGATTAACTAAATTATGGTTGTTCTTCGTGCCATTGTTTTTGTTGTCATATACACAGAGTTCTATGGCATTAACGGCGTCTACATCAAGGTATATTGAGGGCAGTGCGCCATATTTAACGTTCGACGGTGGCCGAACAAAGGTAACAGATACAGACAGTTTATTGTTTATTAAGTTGCAGGATGGTCGGGTTATCACGCCGTCTACTAATCCATCAAGTGCAACAAATCCAATAAGATTGCCTTATGTAGGTAGCACTTTGGGTCATATAGATATGATAGTCCCATCAACAGCTAGTTCAGTGAGTTTAAGTGATTTAGTCACTAGGTATAATTATTGGGGAGATGATGATGGAGATGGACAGGGTATAAATGGTGTTACTGCTACAGGGGATATATCGGTATCGTTTACGGATAAGGATGGCAATACTGTTAATCGTAGTGATGCATTGGATATATGTAAGGCTCCTTATAGGGTAACCTTAACAAATACAAGTGGCACATTAGCAACCCAGTATGGTGTGCCAAGTAGTCGTAGTTTCAGTGGAGCAACGGTAGATTATTATATTAATCCGAATTTATCACAGCTAGTTATTTGCTCGGTCAGGCCAAATCTTAATCATGGTACAGATGGTTTCGCCGGCCCATCTAACATATGGAGTCCTACAAAGGGCTTTTTAGTTCAGTCAACGAGTCCATCATCTTACGGCCAAAATTTTCCAACTACAGGTTTAGATGGCTTGTATTTTGATTTGCTTATTGGTGGCGCTGATGATGAGAGCCAGTTGAGTTGGACGGTTATCACAAATGGTAGTATAAGCGCAACGGTGAGTTGGACAAGGCCGCGTACAGATTCACACCAAGATCCATGGACTGGAGATGCCGTACAACATGATAACTGGATTATAGATAAATCTAAGAATGTAACACGGGTAACATTGCATGGTCCTAAAGCTGATAGTACTCAAATAAACTCAAGTAATCCAAGTTCACTAACACGTCCATCTTTGCCACAGACCTTTGAGTTGGTCGGTAGGGATGGTCGTGGTAATGAGGTGAGGTATGGATTTGTCTTAAAGCAGTGGTTCGTCCATCAGGGTTATAAATATGATACCCCTTCTAATCAAATCACATGGTGTAATAGTTTAGGTTATCGTTTGTCACAGGTAAGGGATTTAACCAATGCGGTTTGTTCAGGAACGTGGAGTGGAGATCGTTGTCAAGGTGCAGTAGGTGCCACGCCGTCCTCTAGTGATAATCATTACAAGCGTCACATAGGTGCAGGTTTTTTCACGGAGTGGGGCCGCATGGCCAACTACGCTGATGCGGGCTTTATCGGCGACCACTACCGGACAAGCGACGTTAAAATAGATAACTCGTACTTACTTGTCCACTCGGAAGACGGCATCGTCAACGACTACTTTTTCCGATATTACGCTGTTTGCACCTTTTAGGTTTTAGTTCTTAATCCTTAGGGCGCGTAGGGCGGTTATGGTGCTAAGAGGGATAATATAGACAAGAATAAAGCCCCCGAGGGGGCTATCCCTTAGGGTTGCGTTGTTGCGGTGAAGCTACAATCGTGCCGCCCCGCCCCCGCCGTCGCCGATGCAGAAAGCATGGCAGACGGTGGCTCAGGGGTAAAATAAATAAGAATAACCAAGCAGTTGGTGGTAAGGATAAGTGTTTGTTGCGTACTTTGAAATAGTGGTGTTAATTCAACTGATGGCATCTATTAAATGCTTGGCATAATATGCCTAACAGTAAAATGAGCACTACTAACACAGCACTTATTCATTACCCAAGGCTTTCAACCTAAAATTGTCACGCAAGCTTGCTGATAAAAAGGACGAAAGTAAGGGGGATATTGTTAAATCAGCGATATACGCATCTTAGGTTGCAACTTCCCAACTGGGGTGCGAAAGGTTTTTGATTTTGCTTATATCAAAAAACACCAACTGACTTGGCCCTCAAAACAAAGTTAAAAAACAACCATACGGCAATCTATAAAAATAACATAGCAAAAATCTGTCAGAAAAGGTATTGATTTTATTAAAGTTTTTCTTGGCTGCTTTTTAACAAAAACCGCCTTATAAAAACACAATAACCTATCCCAAAAACGATGGTTATGTTGTTTGTCCTATTCCGGCGTCGGGCAGCCGAAGGCCACATTCTGCATCCAACCCATCATCCCATCCACCAAAACAAAAAAACTTTATTTTACCCCCACCATGACAATTCTGATCAATTGATAGGTCCAGTTTTCGTATATTGTAGTTAAGCCGTTATAATAGCGATTATTTGCTTTTGGATAAAATAGGACAACCGTGCAAACCTCATTAAAAAAGCCCCAATTACATTGCCGAAACAAACATCGAAATGGTTATGATTTTGCAAAGCTCATGAGTAGACTTCCAGAACTGTCTCAATATGTAAAGCCGAATCTATATGGTAATTTATCAATTGATTTTGCCGATCCGATGGCAGTTAAAATATTAAATAAAGCCTTGTTATTTAATGATTACCAAATAAATTATTGGGATATTCCAGATGGTTATTTATGTCCGCCCATTCCGGGTCGAGCGGATTATATTCACTATTTAGCCGATTTATTGGCACAAGATAATCAAAATAGCATTCCGATAGGTAAGCAAATTCGCGTTTTAGATATTGGCGTTGGTGCCAATGTGATTTATCCCATTATTGGTTGTGCTGAATATGGTTGGTCGTTTGTGGGAAGTGATATCAATCCAGCGGCTATCAAGGTTGCCTCTTTAATAATACAGGCCAATGCGTTACTAAAAAACACTTTGCAGTGTCGATTACAAAAAGATAATCAAACCATTTTTAAGCATATTATTAAGCCTAACGAATTTTATGCGTTAACGATATGTAATCCACCTTTCCATGCTTCGGAACAAGATGCGCTGGCAAGTGCACAAACTAAACTGAAGAAGTTAGGTAAATTAACGCATTCAAAACCAAAAACCGTACTTAATTTTGGTGGGCAACATGCAGAGTTATGGTGCAAAGGGGGCGAGGCCGCTTTTATTGCTAATATGATTCGCGAAAGTACTGAATATAAAACCCAATGCTTGTGGTTTTCGTCATTAGTGTCGAAAAAAGAGACCTTATCATTAATCAACAAAAAGTTGAAACAAGCCAATGTCGTTCAAAGCCATATTATTCCCATGGCACAAGGGCAAAAAATTAGCCGATTTGTCGCGTGGTCTTTTTTTGATCAACATGAGCGCCAACAAATTTTGTTAAAAAATGCCCAAAAGGCAGAGCAACCACAATAAATTAGTCCACTTTTTTGTTATTCAAGTGAGCAGATTTTGTTGTAAAAAGTAGCTTAAATTCATTTAGTTTATTCTAATAAAATACCGATAGCTTATTGTATTGCTTTTGGTTAAGATGGGTGGTTATTTAATAACCATTATTAACACAACCCAATCTTCAATATGCATAGGAAATACCGATATGAAAAGTAATCAAACAGCTCAACTCATTGAGCAGCTACAAGGTATTGTTGGACATAAATATACTTTAACAAACCCTAACCGTACGTTACCTTATCGTCAAGGTATTCGTTTTGGTGAGGGTGATGCATTGGCCGTTGTCTTACCCGGGACGTTAGTTGAGCAGTGGCAGGTATTAAAAGCGTGTGTTGAAGCGGACGTGATTGTTATCACACAATCAGCCAATACGGGCTTAACAGGGGGATCGACACCCGATGGTAATGATTATGATCGTCCCATTGTGATTGTCAGTACTCGTCGATTAGATGGGATTAAAGTGATTGAAAATGGTGAGCAAGTTGTTTGTTTGCCGGGTAGTACATTATTTAGGTTAGAAAAAGAGTTAAAAAAATATCATCGTGGACCGCATTCGGTCATTGGTTCATCTTGCATTGGCGCTTCTGTGATGGGCGGAGTCTGTAATAATTCTGGTGGCGCACTTATTCAGCGTGGGCCAGCGTATACACAAATGGCAGTGTTTGCGCAATTAGACCAGCAAGGGCAGTTGCGCTTAGTGAATCATTTAGGGATTGAACTGGGGGATGATCCAGAAACGATTTTACAGAACTTGCAAAATCATACCTATACCGATAAGGATATTAAACGTGATGCTGGTTTAGGGCATGATCATCATTATTGTGATCATGTTCGTGAAATTGATGCTGATACACCTGCACGATTTAATGCTGATCCCGCCCGTCATTATGAAGCATCAGGTAGTGCAGGGCGCTTGATGGTTTTTGCGGTGCGTCTTGATACTTTTCCACTTGAGCAAAAATCGGCAGTCTTTTATATCGGTACCAATGATATTAATGAACTAAATGGTATTCGTCGCCATATTTTAGGGCAGTTTAAAACGTTGCCTGTGTCGGGTGAATATATACATCGTGTGGCGTTTGATATTGCTGCAGTTTATGGAAAACCGACCTTTCTAGCTATTAAGAAGTTAGGTACCGATATGATGCCGCGCATGTTTGTTTTTAAAAATTGGGTTGATCGTGTTACGGCAAAAATCCCATTTTTCCCTAAAAACTTTTCGGATCGGTTTTCTATCTTCGCCTGCAAATTTTTACCTAATCATTTACCAAAGTCATTGCGTGATTATCGTGATCGTTATGAACATCATCTTATTTTAAAGATGGCAGATGATGGGATTGCTGAAGCTGAAGCTTTTTTGAAAGACTATTTTCAAAATAAAAATGGTAATTATTTTTTGTGCAATGAAAAAGAGGCCGAAGCGGCAATGTTACACCGTTTTGCGGCAGCGGGGGCTGCAACGTCTTACCGAAATGTACATAGCAAAACAGTAGAAAACATTGTTGCATTAGATATTGCACTAAGGCGTAATGATACCGATTGGTTTGAAACACTGCCAGAAAGCATCGATCAAAACTTTATTTACAAAATGTATTATGGGCATTTTTTCTGTTATGTGTTCCATCAAGATTATATTGCTAAAAAAGGGGTAGATTGCGATAAAGTTAAGGAGGAGATTTTAGCATTGCTTGATCAGCGTGGTGCGCAATATCCAGCCGAGCACAATGTGGGGCATTTGTATCATGCCAATGAGGATTTGAAAAAATTCTATCAAGAGCTTGATCCTACAAACAGTCTTAATCCGGGCATAGGTAAAACATCTAAGAAGAAAAATTGGGCTTAATTTTTTAAATTCTAGATGCTATTCATAATTAAAACCAACCGCTAGAAATCACATCTAGCGGTTTTTTTAGAATAATATCGCAATAGAACAATTAGTGGTTATTTAAATCACACTAACTTTTTTAATTGATATAAAATTTCTAATGCTTGTTTTGGTGTTAACGCGTCAGGGTCGATCTGTTTTAAAGCTTCTTCAACTTCTGAAGGTTCAGGTTCGTTTATAAAAGAGAGTTGTGATTTATCGATGCTGCTGTTAGCCGATTGTTTTGAGATAACTTCTAACTCTTTTAATTTTTGTTTGGCTCGTTTCAAAATCGTTTTAGGCACGCCGGCAAGCCCTGCCACGGCAATTCCGAAACTTTTGCTAGCGGCACCTTCAGAAACTTCGTGGATAAAAGCGACCGTGTTGTCATGTTCAATGGCATCAAAATGGACGTTATAAACGCCTTGCATATGCTCGGGGAGTTGCGTTAGTTCAAAGTAGTGGGTGGCAAATAGTGTCATTGATTGGATTTCATTGGCAAGATTTTCGGCACAGGCCCAAGCAAGCGAAAGCCCGTCGTAAGTTGATGTTCCTCGACCAATTTCATCCATTAATACTAGGCTTTGTTTTGTTGCATTGTGCATAATGTTGGCCGTTTCGGTCATTTCGACCATAAAAGTGGAACGACCAGACGCCAAATCATCAGAAGCACCAATGCGCGTAAAAATGCGATCAACAGGTCCAATTACTGCTTTTGATGCAGGGACAAAGCTACCAATGTAAGCAAGCAATACAATCAATGCGGCTTGGCGCATGTAGGTACTCTTTCCACCCATATTCGGACCTGTAATAATCAACATTCGTCTTGTTGGTGAAAGGTGCAGCGAATTGCGAATAAACGGCGTTTGTAGCACTTGTTCAATGACAACATGACGTCCGTCTTGGATCTCAATACCTGCTTGTGTTGACAATGTTGGACGTTGATAATTGAGCGTTAATGCTCGCTCGGCAAGATTAGTTAAAACGTCAAGTTCCGCAATTGCTTCTGCGCTGGTTTGCATATCAGCTAAGTCGGGCATTAATAGATCAAACAGTTGTTCGTAAAGTTGTTTTTCAAGCGTTAATGCTCGACCTTTTGAGGTAAGTACTTTATCTTCGTACTCTTTCAGTTCTGGAATAATATAACGCTCTACATTTTTCAGTGTTTGACGTCTTGTATAATGAATCGGTGCAAGGTGGCTTTGTCCACGACTAATTTGGATGTAATAGCCGTGAACGGCATTAAATCCGACTTTTAATGTATCAATGCCGAGTGTTTCTCGCTCTCTTATTTCAAGTTGTTCAAGGTAATTGGTTGCGCCATCGGCCAGATTACGCAGTTCGTCTAATTCGCTATGGTAACCTGTTGCAATCACGCCACCATCACGAATAATCGCCGGTGGCACTTCAACAATTGCGTTATTTAATAATGTTGCAATATGATCAAATTGATTAATGTTGGCACGTAACGCCTGTAAATAAGGTGAATTAAATTGTCCTAATAAAAGATGTAACTGTGGCAATAAGTTATATGCATCACGCAAACGCGCAAAATCCCGTGGGCGAGCCGTGTGTAGTGCCAATCTTGCTAAAACACGTTCAAGATCGCCCATTTGTTTTAATAACGGTAATGCGTCATCAATATGATGTTGTAATTCGGCAATGGCATCTTGGCGGTTTTGCAAAATCTTAATATCACGAATGGGAGAATGCAACCAGCGCTTAAGCATTCGACTGCCCATAGGGGTTTGCGTTTTATCTAGCACGTCAGCAACAGTATTAGATGTACCGCCCGATAAGTTTTCGGTTATTTCTAAGTTATGGCGTGTTGCGGCATCTAATACCATAAAGTCATATGCTGATTGTTTAATAATTGAACGTATATGGGGTAGTGCAGTGCGCTGGGTATCTTTAACATATTGCAATAAGCAACCGGCCGCACAAAGAGCATAATTGCACGCTTCTACACCAAATCCAACTAAATCGTTAGTGCCAAATTGCAAATTAAGCTGTTGTTTTGCCGTTTCAAGATCAAAGTCCCATTGTGGACGGCGACGTAGACCATGGCGATGTTCAATTAATGGCATGGATTGAAATTCTTCTGGATATAGCAATTCAACAGGATTCGTGCGTTGTAATTCAGCTTGCATTGCTTCGAAACTATCACATTCAAACACATAAAAGCGACCAGAACTAATATCAAGCGTGGCGTAACCATAATGATTTTTATGTTGCCAAATTGAAGCAAGTAAATTATCTTTGCGATCCTCTAACAATGATTCATCACTGACCGTGCCCGGCGTGACAATACGCACAACTTTGCGCTCAACAGGTCCTTTGCTCGTTGCCGGATCGCCAATTTGTTCACAAATAGCCACCGACTCACCTAGCGAGATTAACTTGGCTAAATAACTTTCAACCGCATGGTACGGTACACCCGCCATAGGAATCGGTTCACCATTTGACGAACCACGCTTTGTGAGCGAAATATCTAAAAGCTGCGAGGCACGCTTGGCATCATCATAAAACATCTCATAAAAATCACCCATGCGATAAAAAAGCAAAATATCCGGGTTTTCAGCTTTAAGTTTTAAATACTGCTGCATCATTGGGGTGTGGTTGGTTAAGTTTTCGTTTTTAATCATGGCGATATTTCTATATATTGTTTTATTTCAAATTTTTATGTTTTAATGCTTACCTTATTAAGTATCATAAAATTGCATTTAAACGCAATTATTAGTATGACTAAAAGTATGAGTTAATGATTTTTTTGTATAATTAACAAGTTGGTCATACTAACATGTGATTGAGCCATTATAACCGATTATTGTTTTGTAGCAGAGGCAATTTTATCTTACTTAATATATTGAAGATCGTTTTACTAGTGAAGGAAAACTAATAAAAGGTGCTCGTAAGCCTAAAGGTCAAGATGAGGTAAGACGCACTTTGTATTCAGATCCAGTAAAACATGGGGAAATATAGTTGCGACCGATATTTCTGGGCAAGATGTGATCGATCTCATTATATCTATTTATTCATATTACCACATTGGTTACCTCATGATTTACGACGCACTGTACGCACAGGATTATCTCGATTACAATGTCTGAGTGAGGTCGCTACGGCTGTATTAGGGTATTCACGTAAAGGTATTGAAGGTACTTATTCTATATAGTTATGATAATGAGTGTAAAGAATAGTTACAAAAGTGGGGCGATTATTTAGATGAATTACAGCAAAATTCAAAGTAAGAAAGGATATTTATAATGAGCAAATATTCACCACCTTATAATATTACGCCTGCAATTATAAATTCTATTTCTGAAATAAGTGAATTATTAGGGCATTGGTCTGCAACAGGTAGGCTTGCATCACCACAACTACGTAAAGAAAACCGTATCAGAACTATTCAAGCATCTTTAGCAATTGAGCATAATAGTTTATCCATAGAGCAAGTTACCGCTATTATGGATGGTAAGCATGTTTTAGGTCCTGTGCGCGATGTTCAGGAAGTTCGTAATGCAATACTTGCTTATGAAAGACTTCTACAATGGAATAGTGGCAATATAAAACATTTTCAACAAGCACATAAGCTACTTACTAAAGGTTTAGTTGAATATTCAGGGAATTGGCGTAATAGTGGTGTTGGGATCTATCGAGAAAATCAGCTTATTCATATGGCTCCTCAGGCTGAGCGTGTACCAATATTAATGCAGTCGCTTTTTGATTGGTTAAATCAGACAGATATTCATCCTTTAATTAAAAGTTGTATTTTTCATTATGAGTTAGAGTTTATTCATCCTTTTTCAGATGGTAATGGACGAATGGGGCGTTTATGGCAAACATTGATTCTAAGTGAATGGCGTAAGGAGTTAGCTTGGTTACCTGTTGAAACATTAGTTTGTGAAAATCAAGAAAAATACTATCAAGTACTTGGTGAAGCAGATCGAGCAGGTGATTGTACTTGTTTTATAGACTTCATGTTGCAAACTATTGCGAGTAGTTTAAAAGCAAGTATTACCGACACATCTAATCAGAATAATGTCGGAGAAAATGACGGAGAATTGTCGGAAAAAAATAATACTATTAAGATTACTCAAACAGCTAAAAGTATATTAAAGATACTAAAAAATGATTCAACAGCAACTATCACGGATCTATCAGCACAATTAGGTGTGAGCACTAGAACGATTGAACGTAACCTCAAACAGCTTCAGGAGCAAGGATTATTAAAACGTTTAGGTAGTGCGACTAAGGCTGGCTATTGGAGTGTTGTTTCTTTAGAATAATTTAATATGAGGTTTTCAATAAAATCAAAGGTTGATACCACTTTGACAAAGTGCCGAAAACTAATAAACCAATAAAACCGAAAATAGCATGCCCCTATAATAGTCATTTAACCCACAAAAACAGGTCAGAAAAGGTACTGATTTTATTGATGTTTTTATTTGGTGGTTTTTAGCCTAAAATCACCATCAAAACCCGTTCCCAGCAGTATGCCAACATAGGTTGACTCAATCATTAACAAAACCTTACAAATTTTTAACGGAAAAACTAGCGCATTATTAATCAAGCGGTTATAATTTAAGCGCTTTCAAAGCAAGGAAAAGCTCGTTAGTCGAGCTGTTAGTTATAAAAATTATAAATAAAACAATAAATTACTTGACAGGATTATCGAAATGCGCTACCATGCATGGCATCTGGCATCTGGCATCTGGCCTGCCAAACCTATGCCCTAAATCTTTTTAATTTTCACGGTATTCAAAACCGGACTCAATTCTTATTTTCATCACCGAAGTCATTTCGCGTAGCGAAATCGACGCCGTCATCGAGGTCTTTACTGGCGATGTCTTCGGCGGACTCTTCGATAACATCTTCGACAAAATTATCGTCGATATCCAAGTGGTTATTAAGGCTGCCATTACTATCCAAACCGCCAGTATTGTTTAGACCTTCATTGTTATCTAAATCGGCATTGTTCTTTGCGGCATTGTTGTTATTGTCCTATACGCAGGGTACAGAGGCGTTAACGGCAAATACAACCAATACTATTCACGGAAGTGGGCCATATTTAACATTTGATGGTGGTCGAACAAAGGCAACGGATACAGATAGTTTATTGTCTATTAAGTTGCAGGATGGTCGGGTTATCAGGCCATCAACTAATACATCGAGTTCAACAAACCCGATAATATTACCTAGTGGTAATTTTACTTTTAATGATATTCATATGGTAATACCGTCGGGTGCAACATATACCACTTTAAGTCGTCTAATTAGCCAAATGAGTTGGGGAGATGATGATGGAGATGGACAGGGAATTAATGGAGTAACTGCATCAGGGATTATATCGTTAGCAATAAAGGATAAATATGGCACAACTGTTAGTCGTGGTGATGCATTAAGTAAATGTAGTGCACCTTATAAGGTAACCTTAAGTAGTGCAGGGGGAAGTATAACTACACAATATGGTGTGCCGAACAGTAACAATTTTAGTGGAGGTGCTGCGACGTATTACATAGAGCCGAATTCTTCTGGTAGTTGTTACTTTGTCCAGTACGCAAGGCCGAATCTTGAATATGGTGCAGACAAGTACGCAGGTCCATCTGGCATGTGGGATTCTACTAAGGGTTTTTTAACTCAGTCTAATGATTCTTCATCTTACGACCAAAACTTTCCAACTACAGGTTCAGATGGATTGTATTTTGATTTGCTCATAGATGGAGTTGATGCAAGTCAGTTGACGTGGTCTCCGGTCACTCGTGGTAATATAACAGCTACTGTGACAAGTGTAGCAGCTAATGATGGTTGGATTCTTAGTGCTGATAGAGGAAAAGTTGTTGCACGTGTTAAGTTAAGCGGTCCTAGGGCAAGTAGTACTCAAATAAGCTCAAGTAGTCCTAGTAGACTTACCGTACCATCTTTGCCACAGACCTTTGAGTTGGTGGGTAGGGATAGTAGTGGTAATGAGGTGAAGTATGGATTTGTGTTAAAGCAGTGGTTCGTCAATCGGAGTTATATAGCTGATACTCTGTCTAACCAAATATATTGGTGTAGTCGTTTGGGTTATCGGATGCCTAGGGTAAGTGATTTAACCAATGCAGCCAATCCTACTATTTCTGGCGCTACGCCTAGCTCATCTGATAATAATTACATGCGTCATATAGGTGCAGGATTTTTTACGGAGTGGGGCGTCATGTACAACTACGCTGATGCGGGCTTCGCCAACGCCAGCTATTGGTCAAGCGACGCGACAGGTAGTAATGGCTTTACTGTCTACTCGTCCCACGGCCATGTCGGCGGCGATGGTGCTAACAAAAACTTCTCTGGCCTTTGTGCCGCACCTTAGCTTTTATATCTTAGTCCTTAATCCTTGGACCGCGGGGGCGGCCCTTATGGTGCCTGAGAGGACAATCTAACAAAGAATAACGCCCCTGCGTAAGTTGGGGCATATTCCCTTAGGGTTGCGCTGTTGCGGCGAAGCCACAATCGCACCGCCCCCGCCGCCGACGACGCTGAAAGTGTTGATGGCGGTGGCTCAGGGGTAAAATCAAATAAATAAAGAGAAGTCATGTAATGGAAATAGAACAAAAATTAGCATTAAGTGAAAATCCGATACATTTTTTGAAAGAAGGTCTTTTTTTAAAGGCTTATAACCAGTCATTTTACGTAATGAGTCAATTATTAGGATTTAACCTAAAGCCGATAATCAAGCATATTAAAAAACTCGACCAAATTATTGTATGTGGTGGATTTCCGGCTAATGTCATCAATAAACGTTATCCTAATGTGTTTTTGGGTTGGTGGATAAAATGAATTGAGTGCAGTGGTTTCGGACGTTTTGACCTTTTATGTACAAAATAGTTATCGTGATCACGTCCGATTTAGGGGATTTTGAACTGCACCCCAAAAGTTGTACAAAAAAACTAAGCTGCTGGAAAATAATACTCCCGATATTGAACAGGACTCTTTTTGTCCAAGCTTAATTTAATTCTTCTATGATTATAATAATGGATATATTCCTCAATATCCGCTTTTAACTGCTCAATAGTATCATACTTATTTAAATAATAGACCTCGGATTTTAACAATCCAAAGAAGTTCTCAATAACAGCATTATCTAAGCAATTTCCTTTTCGAGACATACTTTGTACGATATTTCTCTCCTTTAGCTTTTGCTGATAATAACACATATGATAATGCCAACCTTGGTCGGAATGTAAAATAGGAAAATCGTCTTTTTTGAGTTTATTAATGGCTTTATCCAACATATCACCAACCCAAAAAGGCCCGATTTTCCGCCCAAAAAACGTTCAGGAAAGATATTGATTTTATTAAAGTTTTTTCTTGCTGTTTTTTACCAAAAATCACCTTATAAAAAAACAATATCACTTCCCTTGATTTGTCAAAAACAATTGAAGCGATGGATTTTGTGTTTCATTATGAAAACCATAACCCAGTTCAGTCAAATGTTCATCAAATTCACTATTACTATTTTCACTAATTTCAAACGCGGCAAGCACTCGACCATAATCGGTGCCATGGCTACGATAATGGAACATTGAAATATTCCAATTAGTGCCTAATGTTTGTAAAAATTTAAGCAAAGCGCCTTGTGATTCTGGGAATTCAAAGCTGTACACTTGCTCTTGTAGTGGTTTGCATGGTTTGCCGCCAATCATGTAGCGTACATGCAGTTTTGCCATTTCGTCTTCGGTTAGATCGACAACTGGGTAGCCTGCGGCAGTAAGCTCTTGCATGATGTCGTCTTTTTCGTTGCTTTGTGCTATTTTGATGCCGACAAAGATGTAAGCAGACTTTTCGTCATGATAGCGGTAATTAAATTCGGTCACTGAGCGCCCACCAAGAAGTTGGCAGAATTTTAAGAAGCTGCCTTTCTTTTCTGGAATTGTGACGGCTAAGAGTGCTTCGCGTTTTTCGCCAAGTTCGCAACGTTCTGATACATAGCGTAAGTTGTGGAAATTTAAGTTCGCTCCCGATAATATGTGAGCAAGGTTTTCGCCACTGATGTTGTGCTGTTCTACGTATTTTTTTAGCCCTGCTAGTGCAACAGCGCCAGATGGTTCGGCGATTGCACGGACGTCGTCAAACAGGTCTTTTACTGCGGCGCAAATTTCGTCGCTATCGACGGTAATAATATCATCAATATATTGTTGGCAAAGTCTGAATGTTTCATCGCCAATTCGTTTGACAGCCACGCCTTCGGCAAAGAGCCCGACACGCTCTAAATCAACAGGATGACCTGCATCTAATGCGGCTTTTAAGCAAGCGGAGTCTTTAGGCTCGACTGCAATGACTTTGATTGATGGCATGATTTGTTTGATTAATACCGCAACACCCGCCGCAAGTCCACCCCCGCCCACGGGTACAAAAATACGATCAAGCTTGGCGTTTTGTTGTAATAATTCCATGGCAATACTGCCTTGCCCTGCAATCACAAGCGGGTGATCAAACGGTGGAATAAAGATACGTTTTTGTTCTTTTGCCAGTTCCATGGCTTTCGCTTTGGCTTCGTCAAAATTGGCGCCATAAAGGAGTACTTCGCCACCAAAGCTTTTGACTGCTTCAACTTTGATATCGGCAGTTGTTAGTGGCATAACAATTAAAGAACTGATGCCTAATTTTGTAGCCGAAAAAGCCACTCCTTGCGCATGGTTGCCAGCCGATGCGGCAATAACGCCGCATTTGCGTTCTTCTTCACTTAAGCTGGCTATCATGGCTTGTGCTCCACGGATTTTGAAGCTGTGGACGAGTTGGCGGTCTTCGCGCTTGACAAAAATTTGGTTGTTTAATCTTGTTGAGATTTTTTCCATTTTTTCAAGTGGAGTGACTTCGGCCACGTCGTATACGGCGCTGCACAGTGTTGCCTTTAAGTAATCAGCACCGGTGAGCTTGTTATTTTGTTGTTTCACGTTAACCACCTAGTTTGCTTTTATCACGAACAGCACCTTTATCTGCACTTGTTGCTAGACTTGCGTAAGCTTTTAGTGCATAAGAGACATAGCGATCGCGATTATGAGGGGTAAAGGCTTTGTCACCACGGGCAAGTTCGGCTACGCGACGGCGTTCAAGTTCGTCTTCTGGGACTTTTAACGATAATTTGCGATTTGGAATGTCAATATCAATAATATCTCCATCGCGCACAAGACCAATTACACCACCATTTGCAGCTTCGGGTGAGATATGACCAATAGATAAGCCTGAGGATCCACCCGAAAATCTGCCATCGGTGATCAGTGCGCAGGCTTTGCCAAGCCCCATTGATTTTAAGTAGCTTGTTGGATAAAGCATCTCTTGCATTCCCGGGCCACCTTTTGGACCTTCGTAAATAATAACAACTACATCACCAGCCACAACCTTGCCCCCTAAGATGGCATCAACAGCATCTTCTTGGCTTTCAAATACTTTGGCTGGTCCTTGGAAAATTAAATTTTCAGCAGCGACCCCTGCGGTTTTAACTATTGCTCCATCTTGTGCAACATTGCCATAGAGCGTTGCCAGTCCGCCGTCTTGGCTATAGGCGTGAGCTTTATCACGTATACAGCCATTTATACGGTCATTGTCAAGTGAATCCCAATAGCAATCTTGTGAGAACGCTTTGGTGGTGCGAATTCCGGCAGGACCACTGCGATACATTTTTTTGACCGCTTCGTCGTTGGTTTGGTTGATGTCATATTGGGCAAAAGTTTCTTGCAATGATAAGCCTAGTACGTTGTGAACGTTACGGTTGAGTAGGCCGGCTTTGTCTAATTCAGACATGATTGAGACAACCCCACCTGCGCGGTGTACATCTTCCATATGGTATTGGGCAGTACTTGGTGCTACTTTGCATAGGTGTGGAACTTTGCGTGATAGTCTGTCGATATCTGACATGGTGAAGTCGATTTCGCCTTCTTGAGCTGTTGCTAGCAGATGTAAAACGGTGTTGGTTGATCCCCCCATGGCGATATCTAATGACATGGCGTTTTCATAAGCGGCTTTGGTTGCGATAGCGCGCGGTAGGTAAGATTCGTCATCATGCTCGTAATAGCGTTTGGTAATTTCAACAATACGTTTTGCCGCTTGTAAAAAGAGTTGTTCACGTTGTTTGTGGGTAGCAACTAATGAGCCATTGCCCGGTAGTGAAAGCCCTAATGCTTCTGTTAAGCAGTTCATGGAATTGGCGGTAAACATGCCAGAGCAAGATCCGCAAGTCGGGCAAGCTGATTCTTCAATCGCTTTGCTATCTTCGTCACTAACATTGGGGTTAGCACTTTGGATCATGGCATCGACCAGATCTAATTTAATAATTTGATCGGAAAGTTTGGTTTTGCCCGCTTCCATTGGGCCACCAGAAACAAAGATGGTTGGAATATTTAAGCGTAACGAGGCCATTAACATGCCGGGGGTGATTTTGTCGCAGTTTGAGATGCAGATCATAGCATCAGCACAATGCGCATTAACCATATATTCAACAGAATCTGCAATGAGTTCGCGTGATGGTAATGAGTACAGCATTCCACCATGCCCCATGGCGATGCCGTCATCAACGGCGATAGTGTTGAATTCTTTGGCAATACCACCTGATGCTTCAATTTGTTTGGCGACAAGTTGACCAATGTCTTTTAGATGGACATGTCCAGGTACGAATTGGGTAAATGAGTTGACCACCGCAATGATGGGTTTACCAAAGTCTTCATTTTTGACGCCAGTTGCACGCCATAATGCACGAGCGCCAGCCATATTTCGACCTTCGACCGAGGTTGCTGAACGATATTTAGGCATTTCTTGCTCCCAAGTTTTTATTATGCAAACGATTTAATTTTGTTTTGACAATAAATCGGTATAGTTAATTCGATGTTTAAAACAAATCCCCACTAAGCTAGTTAGTGGGGGATGATTTTTTATTTAATTGGATCTAACCAACCGTATTTATCTTCGGTTTTACCATTAAATAAACCAAAGAATGTTTGTTGAATTTGTTTGGTGATTGGACCACAGCGACCAAGGCCAATTTGAATGCGGTCAACACTACGTACTGGTGTGATTTCGGCCGCAGTGCCTGTCATAAAGACTTCGTCAGCTAAATAAAGTGATTCCCGAGACAATGTTTGTTCACGTACTTCAATGCCAATGTCGCGCGCTAGCGTTAATACTGCATCACGTGTGATGCCCGGTAGCGCAGAAGATGAAAGAACTGGCGTGTATAAGATACTGTCTTTAATGATAAATAGGTTTTCGCCAGCACCTTCAGATAGATGACCATGTACATCTAACGCAATACCTTCTTGGAAACCATTGGCCCGTGCTTCAGAACCAATTAATAATGATGATAAATAGTTACCACCGGCTTTAGCGGCTGCAGGAATGGTGTTGGATGCAACACGGTGCCATGATGAGACCATTGCATCAATACCTTGGTCTAAGGCTTCTTCACCTAGATAAGCACCCCATGGGAATGCGGCAATCATGACATCGGTTTTATAACCCTCAGGTGGGTTAACGCCCATACCCACATCACCAATAAAGACTAGTGGGCGAATATAAGCACTTTTTAAATTATTTTTTTTGATGGTTTGGCGAGTCGCTTCCATGATCTCTTCAAGCGAATAAGGTACAGGAAAACGATAAATCTTGGCAGAGTTTAATAATCGTTGTGCGTGTTCTTTGTGGCGAAAAATAGCTGGCCCTTTGTGTGTGTCATAACAACGAACTCCTTCAAATACCGATGTGCCATAATGTAAGGCGTGTGACATGACGTGTACTTTGGCATCTGCCCATGGAACCATTTCGCCATTAAACCAAATATAATCCGATTTTGCTGTAGAACTCATTTTTATTTTCCTCTTTATTTTTTATTTGATAAGCATCTATTTTGCTTTTTAAGTATCTTGCTTAATTTATTATTAAATAATAAGTTATTTTTAAAGTTTTATTATTCAATCGCGATGACATCTTCTAATTTTGCGACTTGATTTTGTAATGTTGATAACGTTCTTTCGGTGGTTAATTTTAGTGTCATTATCAATGCGTTGTTTTCAATTGTTTGCATTTGTATTGATTTGATATGCCCACCCCGATGACGGATTACACGTAATATTCGTTCTAGCGTTCCTAAGTTATCATACGCTTTTATAGTCAATTGATATTGCGTTTGTTCATTCATTGATTACTCCTTACCACTTTTATCTAGCATGTTTTCATTGGCAGCGCCGGGCGGTACTAGTGGCCATACGTTTTCTAATTCATCTATGCAGACATGTAACAGGTAAGCGCCTGTTGAGTTAAACAGGTTATCAAGCGCTGTATTAATTTGTGATTTTTTGCTGATACTTTGCCCCGGTATGTCAAACGCTTTGGCTAACATTAAAAAATCGGGGTTATCAGATAGGTCTGTTTCGCTGTATCTTTCGTTAAAAAATAGCTCTTGCCATTGGCGAACCATGCCTAGTCGCTGGTTATCAATTAATACAATTTTTATTGGTAGTTGTTTACGTTTGATGGTAGTTAATTCTTGAATATTCATCATAAAAGAACCATCGCCCGATATGCAAATAACGCAGTCATTCGGTCTTGCCATTTGCGCTCCAACAGCGGCAGGTAAACCAAATCCCATAGTACCAAGCCCACTCGATGTAATGAAGTTTTGTGGGTGAGTAAAACTCATATGTTGGGCTGTCCACATTTGGTGCTGTCCAACATCGGTTGTGATAATGGTATCGGCCGATTTACGTTCCGATAGGTTTTTTAATAATGCTGGCGCATAGATAGCCTCGCCAGGGTGATCGTAACGGGTTGGGTGCAATGCTTTTAATTCATTAATTCTTTGATGCCATGCGTTTATTGATACGGTTTGGTTTAGAAGCGGTAAGACTTGTTTTATGTCTCCTTGCAATCCTAAATGGGTTTGACGTAATTTGTTGATTTCAGCTTGGTCGATATCGATATGTAACACTTTTGCATGTCGTGCAAACTCGTTAAGGTTGCCTGTTACTCTGTCATCAAAGCGTACTCCTAAGGCGATTAATAAATCGCATTCTTGTACCGCTAAATTAGCCGCTTTGGCACCATGCATACCAATTAATCCTAAATAGTAGGGGTTGTTAAGATCAGCCACGCCAAGCCCTTTTAATGTTGATACACTTGGAATGTGTGTTAATGCCATGAACTCCCTTAGTTCTGTTATTGCGCCAGAAAGCCCAACACCACCTCCAATGTAAAGTATCGGTTTTTGGGCATGGGCGATCATTTGTTTGGCTTGGTTTATATCATCAGGTTGAATTGGATATAATTGGGTATTATCTTGAGTTGTTTTTGATAAGGATGGCGATAAATAGTGTTGGTAGTCTAGGTTTGCAAGCTGTATATCTTTGGGTATATCAATCAATATTGGCCCTGGTCTTCCTGCATTGGCTAAGTTAAATGCCTGTTCTAAGGTGTTGGGTAAGTCTTTGGCATCGTCAATTAAGTAGCTGTGTTTGGTGCAGGCTAGTGATAATCCTAATACGTCCACTTCTTGAAAGGCGTCAGTGCCAATAAGTTTAGTGGGTACTTGGCCTGTTATAGCAACAATTGGTACTGAATCAATTAAGGCATCGGCAAGCCCTGTAATGATATTTGTTGCACCTGGGCCTGATGTGGCAATACAAACGCCGATTTTTCCGGTTGCACGAGCATAGCCAATAGCCGCCATAGCCGCACCTTGTTCATGTCGGCATAGTACATGCTCAATTCCGCCATCATAAAGCGCATCGTATAAAGGCATAATTTGTCCACCGGGATATCCAAAAACGGTGGTAACGCCTTTTTCTTTTAAGGTTTTTACTATCCACTGTGTTCCTAACATTGATACCTCACTTGTTCCTTTTTGCCCATTCATTGTTCATAAAAAAACCCCCGCTTTTTGGGAGCGGGGGTTTTTGATTTATGTATGAAGATATTTTTAATTCAAAAACGCCCCCGCGTTGGAATAATGACCACGCTGACAATAATGTTGATGAGGACGATTTTGAGTGAAAACTTCATAATGTTATTATATGGTTAAATTTTTTGTTATTTTTAAAAATTATTGTTAACAAAATACTCGTTTTAAAAAAAAGTGCAACAGTTTTTTGTCGTTTTTATTATACGGTATAAATATCATATAGAAAAATTTAAAGAAAACATTTGTTTTAGTATAAAAGTTCAAGTTTTGAGGGTTGTTTTGGTGTTTTTACTGATTTAGTATATAAATAGTAAACATAAGTAATATTCAGAAATATTAAATATCTAAAACGCTAAAAGAGATATCAGTATGAAAATATTGCAACTAAGTGTTTTTGTTTTTTTAAATCTATTTTTAGTAAGTTGTGATAATGTTAAGAATCCTTCGCAAAATGTGTCTGCTACGGACTCGCAAAATAGTGATCTTGATGATGCTCAAAATTCAGTGATTGAACCAATAAAAAAAGCGTTACCAATTGATATTGATGAGCTTACTACGTTAGTAGGTATATCAAGAGATCATGATACGATTAACTATACCTATAGTGTTAAAAACACACCTGAACAAGCTCTATTATTGCCAAGCACTATTGATACTATTCGCCAAAAATTACTCAAAGCGTATTGCAAAAATAGTGATGAAATGAAAGAGCTAAAAAACGATTTTCCTGATGGTGTTAACTATCACTACGATATTAATAATAAAGAAATTATAATAATCGAATTAAAATCAACAGATTGCAAGATTGATTAGCCATTTTTTTTATTCGAGATCGCTAGCTTAGTTAATTTTAATTTGCTACACTAAATCATATAAAAAATTATGCAGTATAAATGGCTTTGATATGACTAATTTCACCAATTTCACCAAGCCCAATCAAAGTCACCTTTCATGAATTTTTAGTCTTGATTTTTAATTTATTTAAAAATTTGGAGGATGTTACCAGGTAGCTGAATTCAGTTCTAAAAATAAAAGTCCCAACCTTAAGTCATATAATTTATTAAATTTATTAATTATTTTTAATATTGATATAAGTACACATAGGAATTTGTGAGTATTAATCGATTTTATTTAAATCATATGGAAGTATCATGAAAATATAGATTAAATTAGGAGCAAATTATGCGTAAACAAATCTATAATCCACTTACAAAATATCATCATGACAAGTTCCCAAAACAAAAACAAGTTGCACCAGCTTTACAGTGCGAAATGAATCCAATTCCTGATTGCGGTGAAAAGAGTTATGAAGGTCACGGTCGCTTAGAAGGGCGTAAAATGCTTGTGACTGGTGGTGATTCCGGAATTGGGCGTGCAGCGGCGATTGCTTATGCTAAAGAAGGTGCCGATGTCGCAATCAATTATCTTCCTTTTGAACAAAAAGATGCAGAAGAAGTTGCTAAAGTTATCGAAGCCGCGGGGCGTAAAGCCGTTTTAATTCCCGGTGATCTAAGTGATGAGGCTTTTTGTAAAAAATTAGTTGATGAAGCACACCATAAATTAGGCGGATTAGATAATTTGACATTGGTTGCAGGTAAGCAAACTGCAGTTGAAGATATTATGGAGCTTACCACCGAGCAAATTAAAAAAACTTTTGAAGTGAATGTGTTTTCACTTTTTTGGGTCACTAAAGCGGCTTTAGGATATTTAAAACCGGGTTCAACAATCATTACAACTTCGTCTGTTCAGGCTTATCAACCTAGTGGTAATTTATTAGATTATGCTGCAACTAAAACAGCTATTATCGCGTTTACTCGAGGCTTAGCTAAGCAATTAGCGCAAAAGGGCATTCGTGTAAATAGTGTGGCACCAGGTCCAGTTTGGACACCACTACAAATCTGTGGAGGTCAGCCAAGTGATGTTATCCCTGAATTTGGTAAACAAACTCCACTACAAAGAGCTGGACAACCGGTTGAGCTTGCTGGCGTTTATGTGCACTTAGCGTCAGAAGAATCAAGCTATACAACTGGCGAAACCTATGGTGTTACAGGTGGTATGCATATTAACTAATTAATATTTGTTAGCGCAAAATGGCTTGACTAAGTCATTTTGCTGACAGTGCTATATTCGATTAATTTATTTTAAATAAACGGACTATGATAACTTGATTCATTGTAGTCCTATATAAAATAGAAAACCAAAAGGATAATAAAATGAAACTTTTTAAAGTGATCACTTTAGCTGTGTTGGGACTTTTTTTAGTTAATTGTGATAATTCAAAATCAACAACTAATGATATGAAACAAAAAGCGGAACAAACAGGTTCAGGAATTAGCGATAAGACCAATCAAATGGGATCAGACGCTAGCGAAAAAGCCAAACAAGTGGCCTCGGAGCTTAGCGATAAAGCTAAGCAAACAAGCGCTGCCGTTAGTGATAAAGCCAAAGATTTGTATGAACAAACAAAATCGGAAAGCGAAGAAATTATGAACAAGCTAAAAGATGGCAATTATAGTTTTGCTCAAGATTTGGTGGTTAAAGCGATTAAAACAAAATTGCCTGTAGTTATTGATCAAAACACGACTTTAGTTGATGTGTCAAAAGGTAATAATGTTATTGATTATAAATATACAGTAAAAGATATAACTAAAGATGCGTTACAAACCGAAAGCAATCAAAAAAATATACGCACTAATTTGCTTGGGATTTATTGTAGTAATAATGCCAATATGAATACACAAAGGTTAGTATTCCCTGAAGGTGCTAGTCATAGTTACTATATTAACAACGAAAAAGTCTTGACGTTAGATGTAAAACCAAGTGATTGTGGTGCTAATCAATAATGATTGATTAATGACAAGAACGTTTAATTTATTGGTAATAAAAGGGCTCTATTTGAGCCCTTTTTTATTGGTATGAGTTACATTATGGTTGGGTTTTCTTCTAGTATGTCTGACCAGTTGGTTATTAATTTAGCTAGGATTTTGATGCCTTGTTCTATTCTTTCTTCTGGTACGGTGACAAAAGCAAGTCGCATACAATTAGTTTGAATAGCATTGGCAAAAAAGGTTTCACCGGGTACAAAAGCGACTTTATGTTCAATGGCTTCGCTGAGTAGTTCAGTTGCATTAATATTTTGAGGCAATTCAACCCAAATAAACATGCCGCCTTCGGGTTTGTTCCAAGCAACTGTGGTTGGCATGTATTTTTGTAATGCCTTTAACATTGCTTGGCAGCGATGGCTATATAATTCACGGATAGTGGGGATATGGCTATCAAGAAAACCATCTTTTATCACATGGTAAGCAATACGTTGAGTTAGGCTTGGTGTATGTAGATCGGCAGCTTGTTTTAGTTGTACTAATTTGTTGATTAATTTTTCATTGGCTACGATATATCCAAGGCGTAGTCCAGGTGCTAAAATTTTCGAGAAAGATCCTAAATAGATGGTATTTTCTGGTGCTAGTTTATATAAGCTTGGTAAACGGTGACCTTGATAATCTAACTCTCCATAAGGATCATCTTCGACCAAGGTGAGGTTGTTACGAATTGCCTTTTCCGCTAATTGTTGTCGTCGCTCTAATGATAAACGACGTCCTGTAGGGTTTTGAAAGTTAGGAATGATATACATAAAATTGGCATCGGATGCAGTTTTGTCGTTAAGTTTTTCTGGAATAATGCCTTTTTCATCACTTTCTAACGAAATATACTCGGGTTCATATTGGGTAAAAGATTGTAATCCACCTAAATAGGTTGGGGTTTCAACTAGGACTTTGCTTCCTTTGTCTATCAATGCTTTACCGATAAGATCTAAGGCTTGTTGAGAACCTGTTACAATCAAAATTTGATTAGGTTTAATGTTGGTGTGATCGCGTCGAGATAAATATTCAGCTAACCAGATGCGTAACGGTGCATACCCTTCAGTTGGACCATATTGCAAAGAGCCACTCATTTCGTCAGCAGTAATAATATGGTTAAAGGCATCTTTTATTTCTTGGATCGGAAAGGTATTTGGCGAAGGTAAGCCCCCAGCAAATGAAATTACATCAGGTTGTTCGGTGATTTTTAAAATCTCACGAATAGCGGAGCTTTTTAATGCTATAGCTCGGTTAGATAGTTTCCACAACATAAATACACACCTTAATTTTTATTGATAGTTAGTTTTATTAGTTCATCACTATATCTTGACCAATATGCTTCTGTTTAAAATGGTTTGAATATCGACAATATAATAGTCACAGTATCGTTTTAATCTTCACTATAATATCAGGTGTTTAATTTGTCATTAAAACAAATTAAACAATTTAAGAGTGTTTGAGGTAGTTAATGTGTCTGGCATAAAGAAACAGGGCAATTGCCCTGTTTGTTTCTAATTTTATTCGAGTTCTTTGCCTTTTGTTTCAGGTATTAAAAAGACAAATGCAGCGGCCGATAATAAATAAGCAGCTGATAGTAAAGCTAATGCGTAGCTAATTGAGTAAACGGTGGCTAAATAAGCAATTAGTACTTGTGATGCACCGGCAATGCCTCGACCGACATTAAAAATAATATTTTCAGCACTTGAACGAGCATCTGTTGGGTAATGTTCAGCAAGTAATGCGCCATATCCGCCCATCATGCCATTGACAAAAAAGCCAATTACTGAGCCAAAGATAATTAATATAAACATATCGGTTTGATGAAAATAGAACCAAATTGAAACAGCCGAGATGAATAAAAAGAAGATATAAGAAGGGCGACGACCAAACTTATCACATAACCAACCAAAAATTAGAATTCCTAATGACATACCTATAGTGGTTGAAATAGTCCAAAACATGGTATTTTTAAATGGCAATTTGAGCTCAGTTGCAATCATATTTGGCATCCAAATCATGAGTCCATAAAAACCGAAGTTTTGTACTGCACAAGCGATGGTTAATCCTATTGTGGTTGCTATGGTTCTTGGGTTTTTAAATAATTTGCCAACGGCTATTTTGTTTTTGTTTTGGTCTTTTAGATTTTGCCAGATTTCTGGTTCTTTTAGACCTTTACGTGTCCATGCAACAAATAGAGCAGGTAGCACACCCATCGCAAAAGCCCAGCGCCAACCATGAATTTCGCCAATAAAGTTGACCGTTAATGCAGCTAAAATAATGCCGACTTGAAAACCTAATGCAACAATAGAGGTTGCTCTTGAGCGTTTATTTTTAGGCCAGCTTTCAGAAACTAAAGTCATTCCTATCCCAAATTCACCGCCAAGTCCAAGTCCACTTAAAAAGCGAAATATTAAAAAGCATTCGTAATTAGGTGAAATTGCACATAATCCAGTAAAAAGAGAAAATATTAAAATAGTCCATGAAAAGACTCTTACTCGACCATATTTATCGGCAAGTATACCAAATAAAATGCCACCTAATACGGCGCCAAGTAAGGTTACTGAGGTTAAAGTGCCTAAATCTGTTTTTGTTAAGTTGAAGCTGACTGAAATTAGACTAAAACACACACCTAAAATCATCATATCCATGCCATCTAGTGCGTAACCAACGGTGGATGCAAATAGAGTTCTTTTTTGATATGGGGTTGTGCATTTGCTTTCACTTTCTGCTTGCAGGGCTGCGTTTGCTTCGGTTTTCATGTATACCTCTAGTTTTTAAAATTAGATAGTTACTTAAAATTTCCATTTTATGATGTTTAATTTTTGATTAAACGGCGGGTAAATTAAAGCGGGGCAAGTATATCCTTAAAAGTTAAAAAAAGCCAAGCTTAAAGCTCTAAATAGTCGTTTTATCTGCCGATTTTATTATCGGCAGAGATGTGATGTTATTCTTCGGCAAAGTACCAATAGCCTTTGTTAACAAGATCAAGCATGACTTGAAGCGTGTTTGTATCTTGTAACTGTTGGTAAGAGAGTGTTTCAGTTTTACAAAGAAGATCAATGACGGGCATTGGTAGATCAATTTTTTCGCCATGGATGTAGCCACAATCGCCCACCTTAAGGATTCGAATACTTTGTACTCGGTTTAGTTCTGCTCCATTTTTTAGTAGCGATTCAAATTCGTTATAATCGTATGGTGGTTCAACTGGCAGAATATTTAAATCGTGCATTGGTAGTGTAATGTGTTTACCGAACCAATCGTTAAATAACTCTGGTTTTTTGATTAAATCGATGATTTGATCTTGTAGTTTTGTTAGTTCATAAGGCTGAACTTGGTATGGATCTTTAGGTCGTTTTAAATCTGGATCTTGATAATAAATACCATTTGGCAGATTATCAATGACATAATCTGCAAAGCTACTTAATAGCTCTTGTGAGGTTCGTGTCATAAAACCAACAGAATAACTGAGTGATTCACCAATGGATGTGCCATTATGCGGGCAACCTAGTGGAATGTATAAGATGTCGCCAGCAGTGATTTCTTCATCAATGATGGGTTGATATTCTTCAACATGCAATAATGCTTTGTGTGCATTAAATTGTTTATAATGTTGGTTGCGATCGCCAACTTGCCAACGTCTGCTGCCCATGCCTTGAATGATAAACACATCATAATTATCGATATGGGGTCCAACGCCAGCACCTTGTGTTGCGTAAGAAATCATTAGATCATCAAATTGCCATTGTGGCATGCATTTAAAAGGCTCAAGTAGTGTGGCAGCTTGTTCGTGCCAGTGATCAACAGCTTGTACTAGCAAACTCCAATGATCTTCTCCTAAGTTATCATATTGAGTAAATGGCCCAAATCTAGCATCCCAAATACCATCTTTATTAGAAACAATCCGGCTATCGATTTCTTCTTCCATTGCTAAACCCGCTAGTTCATCGGGTGTGATGGGATCAATAAAATGCGCAAATGCTTTGCGTAGGATTACCGGTTTTTTTTGCCAATAGTTTGTTAAAAAATCATCCCAATCAATGGCTAACTTATAATTCATTTAATTTTCCTTGAAGATTGAATAATTGACAAAAGTTAGATGTGGTCTTTTGCGCTATCTCTTCTAAAGAGACACCTTTTAGAGCAGATAAATATTGTGCCACTTCACGAACATAAGCGGGTTGGTTTTCTTTGCCTCGATATGGAACGGGGGCAAGATAAGGTGAGTCTGTTTCGACCAAGATACGATCAAGTGGCACATATTTGGCAACTTCGCGTAGGGCTTCGGCATTTTTAAAGGTGATTATTCCTGAAAATGAGATATAAAAACCGATATCTAATAGTTGTTTTGCTGTTTCGATATCTTCTGTAAAACAGTGCAATACGCCCGAATGAACATGCTCATTTTTTAAGATTTTTAAGGTATCTTCTTTGGCATTACGTGTATGGACAATGACGGGCTTACTTAGTTTTCGACCTAATCGAATATGCTCTTTAAAATTCTCTTGTTGTTGCTCTAAATTGTCTTGTTGGTAATAATAGTCAAGACCTGTTTCACCTAGTGCTACGACGTTATCTTCTTGGGCTAACTTTTGAAAACGCTCTGCATCGTATATTTCGTCATCAAGGTTAAGTGGGTGAATTCCACACGAAAAAGAGCATTGGTTTTGATAAGGTGTAAGCTTATGTTTCATGGTTTCATAGCCCGACAGCGTTGTTGCCACGCTTAGGCAATGTTTAACGTCGTTGTTGGAAGCTTCTTGTAACACATCTTTGATAGATTTAGTACTAAGGTCTAAACTATCTAAATGGCAGTGAGAGTCAATTAAAAACATAAAAATCTCTTTTTTATTTATCTGAATGTTGTTCAAAATCACGAACAGGTTTTATTGTAGACCACGAACGGCAAGCAGGGCATAACCAGTAGATTGAGTTAACTGTGAACCCACATTTTTGGCATCGGTAATTGGGCACAGTTTTTATTTGTTCGCCAACCATGTTTCTTAAAAGTAAAAGGCTTTCTTTAGCTTTACCTTGTTCTGCATCGGCAACATGATAGTTCATTAATCGATAAAATCCTTTTAAGTTAGGATGTTTAAGTAATTCACGATACATGAAGTATTGTGCAGAATCTAAACCTTTTTGTTTTTCAATAAGATCAGCAAGCATCAGCTCAGCTACATTACCGGTATCTTGATCGACACATAATTGTAAAAATTGCTGAAATTCATGTTGGTTATTGAGTTTTAAATAGCACTCTTTTAATAAAGGTAGTGCTTCGCCAACAAAGGCTTTGTCTTGTTGCAATATTTGTTGAAAAGATTGGATAGCTTGCTCTGTTTTATCTTGTACCATAAGAACTCGCCCCAACATGAGTGAAGTACGAGCACATTTATTATCTGCCATTGCTGATTTTTGTAATAGGCTATTTGCCTTATCAAGATCATCATTAGCAATAGCTTGTGATGCTAATTCACAATAAAATTGTGCGATATCAGTTTTGTATTTTTCATTGCCAAGCTTTACTAGTTTTGTTGCCGCGTGAATGGCATTTATCCATTCACTGGTTGATTGGTATATAATGATAAGTTGCTGTAATGCATGTTGTTGAAAGTCTTCTTCATCGATTAATTGCAAAAACATCTCTTCGGCTCGATCGTAAAGGCCTGCAACCATGTAATCCCGACCCAGTTGTTGAATAGCTAATAATCGTTGTTCAAATGTTAAAGACGAGCTTTCTAAAAGTGCTTGATGAATGTGTATCGCTCTATCAAGTTCGCCTCGAGAGCGAAATAGGTTTCCTAATGTTAAATGTGCCTCAAGTGTGCCATCGTCTTCTTTTAACAGGTCTAAGAAAAGATCAACAGCTTTGTCTTTTTGGTTAGACAATAGGAAATTTAAACCATCTACATATTCACGAGATAGTCGGTTAGATTCATTTAGATGTTTTTGTTTTGCATTTCTGTCACCCATATACCAACCGTATGCGGCGGCAATAGGAAGTAGCAGAAATAACAGTTCAAACATAGTAATCTAATTCTTAATTGGTTTTAGTTAAGTTTGTTTGTTGGTGATTGGTTACGCCTTCATCATATTTTTTTTGTAATTTGTTTAATTTACGTTTTGTTGATGAATGTTGGAATTTAGATTTTAAAAAGAACACGCCTGTTAATATCCAACCAACAATAAAACCTGAACCAAATAAAATGGCTAATAATACCGATAAACGGATTTCAGTTTTAGCCACCAAATAATTAAAAGTTACTATTTGATTATTAGCTGAACCTATTGCTATTGAGATAGCAAAGATGATAATTATCAGTAAAATTGATATAACAAATTTCATAATGTTGACCTTTCTTTTTATTTTTAGTTTTAGTTAAACGTTTTTATTTATTATACTAGACTGTTCATAACAATTACTTTTATTAGTTAAACAGTTATCAATGACATTCAAAAATCAAATTCGTCCATTGTTAATGGCAGTTTTTCAAAATTAGTATTTAAAAATTATTCATCTACTATATGCCATTTTCTAGCATAAAAATAGCTGATTAATGAAATTATCCAAGCGATTAATATGCTTGTTATTAGATCAATCGGGCTGTGCATGCCTAATAATAGCCGGCTAATTTCAATTAATATCGACCAAATAATGGTAATTGATACTATCACATAATGCTGCTTAAATTTAAGTAATGTTAAAGCTAAAAATGCCCAAGTTACAGCAAATAAAGTATGTCCAGAAGGAAAAGCAAATCCAGTTTCATTTTGCCAATGGCTAGATAACCAACTTGGAATTATGGGTGAATTTTTAAATAGCTGCTGAATAAGTTCTTTTCTTTCTAATTCCGATTTAGAATAAAATTGTTGGTTACTAATATTAAATTCTTTTGCCATCCAAAGTACATAAGGTCTTGATTCGGCTGTCTGCGATTTTAAAAAACTTTTAATTGTCTGCCCACTTAATATTGCACTAACAAGAAGTAACCATAATAATATAATTTTTTTTTTCGTTTTACTGGGTGATAATAGACAAAATACTAAGAATAAAATTGTCGATGTAATTATTGCCCAAGGAAAACTTGCTGTTTCAGTTATTACGAATAAATATTTAGATGTGTCATTTAATGACGCTGGTTGCCAATGCCAATTTATAGCTATAATAACTAAAGGCACAACTAAGAAAATAGCCAATATGGCTATTGTTTTTTTTATTACTAACCCCATTTATAAACTCAATTAAGTACAAATTGCTTAATATTTTAGCATAGAAGATAGATTTATTTTTATAAAATCTTAGCTATGTTTTATTTAAAACGGAGACAATAATGCAATTAAAACGCGTTGCACAAGCGAAACTGCCAACGCCATGGGGATGTTTCACTATTGTTGGATTTGAAGAAATTGCAACAAAAAAGGATCATGTGGCATTGGTATTTGGCGATATATCTGGCGATACATCAGTTCTTACAAGAATTCATTCTGAATGCTTAACAGGTGATGCGCTTTTTAGTTTACGCTGTGATTGTGGCTTTCAGTTAGAAGCAGCCTTAAAACAAATTGCAAAAGAAGGTAAGGGCATTTTAATTTATCATCGTCAAGAAGGGCGTAATATTGGGTTACTGAATAAAATTAGAGCTTATGCATTGCAAGATCAAGGCTTAGATACGGTTGAAGCTAATGAGCAATTGGGGTTTGCAGCGGATGAACGCGATTTTACCTTATGTGCAGACATACTAGCTTTATTGGGTGTATCACAAATTCGCTTATTAACCAATAACCCAGAAAAAATAAGAGTGCTTGAGCAGTCTGGCATTAAAATTACACAACGAGAGCCATTGGAAGTTGGCGAAAATCCAGATAATGAACACTATTTAGAAACCAAAGCTAATAAAATGGGTCATTTACTTCATTTACATCACTGTCATTGTAATCATTGATTATTTAAGTAAATAACAACTTAAAATCTCAAAATATATTTTGTATTTTGAGATTTTAAGAGTCTTAGATATCTAAAATATTGTTTTAACTTGTTTTGCCATTAATTTGGCTATGTTAAAATCAGTCTTTATCACAGCGTAGCACGCCACCATTAGCAATCTGATCTTTTGATATTTCATGCATGATGATTTGTACTGCTTCGGGTTTGCAGTTAAGGGTTTCGACAATGGCATCTGTTACGCGTTTTGCCATTTCTCTTTTTTGTTCTATAGTACGACCCTCTAAAAAATCGATAACAACATTTGGCATAGATATCTCCTAGTGATTAATTTTAGTAAGCTGTTCATCCGTCAATGCGATCTCATCATTATGGCATATTCCAATACCGCATTTTATAATTTTTTCGGCGATGGTTTTGGCTTCATCTAATGAATGCATTTTATAAGTACCACATTGATATTCATTTAATTCTGGGATCTGATTTTGCGATTTAACATTTAATACATCATGCATTGATTTTAACCATGCATCAACTATTAATGTTTCGTCCGGCTTGCCAATTAAGCTCATATAAAAGCCTGTACGGCATCCCATCGGTGAAATATCTATTATTTCAACTTTATCACTGTTAAGATGGTCGCGCATAAAGCCTGCAAATAAATGTTCTAATGTATGAATCCCTTTTTCAGGTAGATTATCTTTGTTTGGAATAGTAAATCGTAGATCAAATACAGTAATATTATCACCTTTTGGAGTTGCCATTGTTTTTGCAATTCGTACAAAAGGGGCTTTCATTTTGGTGTGATCAACTTTAAAACTATCTAGTAAAGGCATAACTTCCTCCTTATTTTTTGGTACTTTTTTAATCAATCGATTAACGAGTACCAGTGGGGTTTATTTTTACTGAGCAAGTAAATTTAGCATTTCTTGTTCGTCAATAACTTTGATGCCCAGTTCTTGGGCTTTATTTAGTTTCGAACCAGCGGCCTCTCCAGCAATGACTAGATCGGTATTTTTCGATACACTGCCCGTTACTTTGGCGCCAAATTGTTTTAATTTCTTTTTGGCTTCGTCTCGAGTTAAAACTGATAATGTTCCAGTTAATACTATAGTTTTACCAAAAAACGGCGAGTCAGTATTAAGTGGTTGCATCTGTGGATTGATATCTTGCCAGTGAATACCAATTTCATTACTTGTTAATTGTTCGATGACATTGCGATTATGCGGTTCTTGAAAAAAGTCTATAATGCTTTCTGCAATGACAACGCCGATATCGTTTACCATTTGTAGCTGTTCAAGTGAGGTGTTTTCTATTGCCGATAAATTGCCGAGTTGGTTAACTAGGTTTTCGGCAGTCACTTCGCCCACATTTGGTATACCGAGTGCAAATATAAATCGGCTTAATGTGGTATTTTTAGATTCCTCTAATGCATTTAATAAATTATTGGCAGATTTTTCACCGATTTTATCTAAACTACATAACATTGGTAGATTTAGTTTATATAAATCAGCAGGAGTTTTTACATAGTCTTTATCAACGAGTTGCTCAATGAGTTTGTCACCCATTCCTTCTACGTTCATTGCTTTTCGTGAAACAAAATGTTTTAAAGCTTCTTTACGTTGAGCTGGACAAATTAGACCTCCAGCACAACGAGATATAGCTTGACCTTCATCTCGAACTATTAGTGATCCACAAATAGGACAGTGTGTTGGGAATATGATCTCTTTTGTGTCTTTAGGTCTTTTATCCAATATAACGGCTACAATTTTAGGAATTACATCACCTGCTCGGCGTATTGTTACATAGTCGCCTTCTCGCACACCTAATCGAGCGATTTCATCAATATTATGTAGTGTTGCGTTACTTACAATAACACCTGCGACTGAAACAGGTTCAAGTCTTGCAACTGGTGTAATTGCACCAGTTCGTCCGACTTGGAAGTCTACTTTGTTTAATTGTGTAATTTGTTCTTGAGCAGGGAACTTAAATGCGGTAGCCCATCTTGGTGCACGAGCAACAAAACCAAGTTCGTTTTGTTGTTCAATGCTATTAACTTTGATGACCACTCCATCAATATCAAAACCAAGCGACATGCGTTGTTCGCCAATTTTTTTAAAGTAGGCTAAAGCAGCTTGTGCACCTTGGTGTTTTTGCACTTTATCGCTAACTGGTAGACCCCAAGCTTTGAATTGCATCAAACGGTCATAATGGGTATTTGGCAATGTAGCGCCTTCAACAATACCAACACCATAACACAAGAATGTTAATGGTCGTTTAGCTGTAATTTTAGGATCTAACTGTCTTAATGATCCAGCCGCTGCATTACGTGGGTTGGCAAAGGTTTTTTCGTTATGCTTTTGGGCATCGGTATTAAGTTTTTCGAAGCCTTTATGCGTTATAAATACTTCACCGCGGACTTCTAGTCGAGTTGGAATGTTGTCTCCCCTTAGAGTGAGCGGAATTGTTTTAATGGTTCTTACATTTGCTGTTATATCTTCCCCTGTTGTTCCATCACCTCGGGTTGCAGCCTGTATAAAGTGTCCATTTTCGTAAAGTAGGCTGACAGCAAGTCCATCAAGTTTGAGTTCACAGCAATATTCAACTTTCTCAGTATCACTTAAATGAAGACGATCTTTAATTCGTTTGTTAAATGCAATAAAACTAGCTTCATCAAAAACATTATCAAGTGATAACATAGGTATTTTATGTTTGATCGATGCAAATTGAGCTAATGGGACTCCACCAACTCGTTGGGTGGGGGAATCGGGTGTAATAAGGTCTGGATATTGTTGTTCTAGTGTTTGAAGTTGTTTTATTAATTTATCATATTCAACATCGGGAATTTCTGGCGTATCAAGTACGTAATAGCAGTATTCATGATGCCTAATTAGGTTCCGTAGTGAAGTCAATTGTTTTGTTATATCTTTAATTGATTCAGATAGATTTGTTGAGTTTTCGGATTTATTAGATATTGACATAATAATCGGCTCTTAAATTAAAACGTAGGGTTTGGGGAAATCATTACAATTGCATTAATTTAACTGTGAATAATGCATAGCCAAATTAAGTCATTTAAATAAATATGTTATATTAATATTTATTTGTAGCCACCAACCTAGATTGGTGGCGTTTTGTTAAAGATTTGCTGAAAATACTGTGGCTAGATTTCGTTACAGGCCTTTTTTATTCGATCTTTATAGCTGTCAATTTTTTGCGGAGTTAGCATGTGATGTTCATCATCTAATACCACACCGTTGACATCATCTGCTATGCGTTGCGCTGTTTGTAACATTAATTTAAAATTTTGTTGGTTGTTACCTTCTGTCGGTGCAACCATGAAAATAGATACTCCAGGAGTAGTAAACTCATGCATTGTTTCAGGGTCCAAATAGCCTGGTGTAACCATATTGGCTAAACTAAATAATATTGGACCATTACCAGCAGGATCCACATGGCGGTGGAAAATTCGCATATCGCCAAACTGAAAACCAGATTGCATAATACTAGCAAGTAACACATCACCTTGTAGTAATTTTCCGTTAAGACCAGTGACATTTAACACGATAATTTCGGTTTTGGATTGTTCTTCGTTAGTGTTTAATGTTTTTGGTTTATCGCTATTAGTATGAACTTGTTTTTCTTTTGTTACTTGCGTTGGCTCAAGTTCTTTTTCATCTTCAAAAAGATCACGATTAACGTTAATAACAGGTTCTTGCTCTTTGTCTGCATGAATTTCTTGTTGATCGTCGTTATCAACAAATAAATCTTTTTGTTGAGGCTTATTGTTTTGTTTTTCTATCGCTTCATCTATAACTACACTACTTTCAACGATCTCATTATTTTTTGTTGTTTTAGGTTTGAGTAAAATGACATCATCATCTTCTATTTCATTCATAGATAAATTTTGATTTTGTTGAATTTTTTGCCCGAATTCTCCTTTTTTATTTGAACTAAAAAGAGAAGAACGTTCTTTTTTATTGATCCAAAATCCATGGATAAGCAATGCAATAATGACCAAGGATGCAACAACAATTAGAACAATACGTAAATTATCCATAATAACCATCTCTGTATTAAATTAAATATAGACTCATTAATTATTTAATCATATTTTAAAAAAAATGATTACGGAGCACTGCAATGTAAATTTTTACTTTAATCTTAGCAATTTTCATTAAAGCAACCGTATTTGATATTGGTAGTATAACATTTTCTTTAAGATACTTTATAGCACAAAAAATTAGTTAGTCTATATTACTTTATTTATAGCAATAATCATAATTATCAATATACTTTTTTTTATATGATGACTCACTTAGTTATTTTTTAGAACTCTGTGCTATTAAGCGGTAAAGCTACTTACAATCTATGCATATTTTTTGTAAAATTGCCGATTACTTTTAAATAAGAACTGTTATTTAATTTTAAAAAAAATAAAATAATTATTAAGTTTACTGAGGTCATTTTTATATGAGATTTAACAAGCTGTTATTAGCCTTGCCTGTGGCGTGCGTCGGTCTGCTTTTATTAACAAGCTGTGATAATGGTAAATCACAAAACGGTAATAATAATTTACCGAAAGTAACTGTGTTTAAAGTTGAACCGTTAAACTATACCCTAAAAATTAGTTTGCCGGGTAGGGTTGTTGCATCTCAAATTGCTGAAATTAGACCTCAAGTCGGTGGTATTGTTTTAAAGCGTGAGTTTGACGAAAGTTCAAATGTTAAGGCAGGACAGTCACTTTATCAAATCGATCCAGCTATTTATCAAGCTAATTATGATAGTGCTGTTGCTAGTGTTGCTAGTGCCAAAGCAAATGCGAATATTGCACAGCTTACACTAAAACGTTATGCTGGGTTACTAAATACCAAATCAATCAGTCAACAAGATTACGATAAAGCAGCTGCCGATGCTAAACAGGCAGAAGCCGCTGTATTAGTTGCACAAGCTGCTGAGCATACAGCTAAAGTTAATTTAGAGTATACGAAAGTGTATTCACCAATTGATGGATATATAGGTAAATCAAGCGTAACTGAAGGTGCATTAGTCGCAGCTGGTCAGTCAACACCGCTTGCATTAGTTCAACAACTAGATCCGATTTATGTCGATATGACAGAAGCGGCTACTCGTTATAATAAGTATCTTCAAGATGAAAATGTTATTTATGAGCCAGCAAAAGGAAATAATGTAGAATTATTTTTTAACGATGGTTCAAAATATGCTCTACCTGGTAATATTAAATTTTCAGATATGACTGTAAACGAAACGACAGGTACAGTGACATTACGCTCTCAATTTGCCAACAATGAAGGCAAAATTTTACCAGGTATGTTTGTTAAACCACAAGTGACATTAGGTTATATTAAAAATGCTATACTTGTTCCACAACAAGGTATCACCAGTAATAAACAAGGTCAGTACACTGCAAAAATTTTGAAATCCGACAATACAATTGAATATCGACAAGATATTCAAGTTTATACTGGTATAGGTGGTTATTGGGTTGTGACAAAAGGTATTGATGTTGGTGAACAAGTCATCGTGACAGGCTTACTTAATTTGACGGGTGTTGAAATGGGGAAAACCATGAAAGGTGAAATGGTTGGCGATCCGACAACGCTTACTCAAGGACAGTTAGATAGTATCATCCAAAAAAGCATGAAATAAAACAGGGGTAGATTGAATTATGGCTAAGTTTTTTATTGATAGACCTGTTTTTGCATGGGTGATTGCTATCATGATGATGCTAGGCGGTGCTTTATGTATAAAGCTGTTAGCCGTTGAACAGTATCCTGATATTGCACCACCAGCTGTGACTGTTAGTGCAACCTATCCTGGTGCCGATGCGCAGACTATCGAAAACACTGTTACTCAGCTGCTTGAGCAGAATTTAACTGGATTAGATAATCTCATTTATATGAAATCAACCAGTAGCGCTCAAGGTTTTGTACAAACAACGTTAACTTTTGCGCCTGGCACTAATCCCGATTTTGCGCAAGTGCAAGTGTTAAATAAAGTAGAAAGTATAAAATCCCGTCTGCCTGAAAGTGTGCAAAAAAATGGGGTATCAGTCGCTAAGAATAACACTAACTTTTTAAAGGTTGTTGGTTTTTATTCGACAAATCCACAAAAAACACAAGCCGATATCGCTGACTTTGTCTATTCAACTGTACAAGATCAAATTCGACGAGTGCAAGGTGTTGGTGATACACAATTATTTGGTTCTGAATATGCTATGCGTATCTGGCTTGATCCAAATAAATTAACTTATTACAATTTATCCATTGAGGAAATTATAACTGCTATCCAAGCGCAAAATGCACAAGTAACGGCAGGTCAATTAGGCGCTTTGCCATCAACCGAAGGACAAGAACTTAATGCAACAATTACCGCACAATCGCGTTTAAAAACGCCTGAACAATTTCAAAATATTCTTGTTCGAGTTAATACTAATGGTTCTAATATCTTATTAAAAGATATTGCTACAGTTGAAATTGGTGCATCTGATTACAACTTTATTTCTCGTTATAACGGTAATGCATCAGCTGGTCTTGGGATATATTTGGCAACAGGTGCTAACCAATTAGATACATCTGATAAGGTTGATAAAAAATTAGAAGAGTTATCTAAAATCTTCCCTGAAGATATTAAATATGCTTTTCCATATGATACAACTCCATTTGTTAAATTATCAATTAGTAATGTAATTCACACTTTAATTGAAGCAATTGTTTTGGTTGTTGTTGTAATGTATGTGTTTTTACAAAACCTACGTTCTACACTTATTCCGACTATTACTGTACCTGTAGTATTGTTAGGTACATTTGCGATTCTTTATATTTGTGGATTTACTATTAATACCTTATCTATGTTTGCGATGGTACTCGCTATTGGATTGTTAGTAGATGATGCTATTGTTGTTATCGAAAACGTTGAACGGATTATGCATGATGAAGGGCTGTCACCTTATGATGCAACCGTTAAGTCGATGGAACAAATTACATCAGCGTTAGTGGGTATTGCGGTTGTATTATCTGCTGTATTTGTGCCGATGGCATTTTATGGCGGGGCAGCAGGTGGAATATATCGTCAGTTCTCGATTACCATTGTAACAGCGATGGGATTATCAGTATTGATGGCAATTGTATTGACACCTGCTCTTTGTGTACAGATTTTAAAAGCTCCATCAAAAAATAAAATTAGAAAAATTTCATTGGGCGAAAAATTAGAATCAGTACCGCCATTTAGTTGGTGTTCAAAAGGAACTAAGTCTTTTTTTAAATGGTTTAATAGTTTTTATGATAAAAGTTTACGTTCTTATGAAAAAGGCGTTATTAAAGTTATTCGTAATCCAATAATTGCTTTTGGCTGTTATGCTTTAATATTGGTTGGATTATTATTTGGATTTAACCGTTTACCTACAGGTTTCTTGCCGAGCGAAGATCAGGGAGTTCTTTTAGTTATGGTTGAATTACCTCCAGGCTCAACATTAGAACAAACGATGTCAGTATTAAATAAGGCATCTGATTTTTATACCCAAAAAAAGGCAGATTCTGTTGATGAAATTTTTACTGTTGCAGGTTTTAGTCCGGTGGGACGTGGGCAAAATATGGGGATGGGTTTTGTTCGATTAAAAAATTGGGAACAACGTAAACGAACTGATCAAAAAATTGATGCTTTGGTTAAAAGTGGCGGAGAACTTACTTCTAGTACAACTGAAGGACGGGTAATTGTTGCCAATTTACCTGCCGTACCTGCATTAGGTATGGCCAATGGCTTTTCATATGTACTGAAAGATACTGCTGGTTATGGGCATGATGCGTTGGTTGGTGCATTTTTCCAAATGTTGGGACAAGCGTCTGATCATCCAGAACTACAACAAGTTAGACCAGGGAGTATGCTTGATATTCCACAGTACAAAATTAATGTTGATTTTGAAGCTGCACAAGCATTGGGTGTTTCGGTCAATTCAGTCAATACGGTATTGTCGACAGCGTTAGGTTCTGCTTATATTGATGACTTTGTTTACAATAATCGAGTTAAAAAAGTGTACCTACAGTCTGATGCTCCATATCGTATGTTACCTGACGATTTTGGTTATTGGCATGTTAAAAATCGAAATGGTGAAATGGTTCCATATGATGCATTTGCTACAACGACAAAAACTTATGGTTCACCATCACTCGTTCGTTATGATGGTGTATCAGCAATGGAAATAAGTGGTTCGCCTGCTCCTGGAATGAGTTCTGGACAAGCAATGGCTGTAATGGAAGAGCTATCAAAAAATTTGCCTAAGGGTTTTACCTTTGATTGGACTTCTATTTCTTATCAAGAACGCCAAACAGGCTCACAAACTACAACCCTTTATTTTATTTCTATTATCGTTGTATTTTTATCATTAGCGGCATTATACGAAAGTTGGACCGTTCCTATTTCGATTTTATTTATTATTCCACTTGGTATTTTAGGCACAGTTTATGCAACTATGTTTAGAGGTCTTGATAATGATATTTACTTTATTGTAGGGCTATTAACGACAATGGGTCTATCTGCAAAAAATGCTATCTTAATTGTTGAATTTGCTAAAGATGCTATCGAAAAAGAAGGAAAATCATTAATTGATGCAACGCTTGAAGCTTGTCGCTTGCGTCTACGTCCAATATTAATGACATCATTTGCCTTTATTCTTGGTGTATATCCGTTAGCCTCTAGTAGTGGTGCTGGGTCTGCTGGTCAAAATGCAGTAGGTACAGGTGTAATTGGTGGCATGTTAGCCGCAACATTTTTAACCATATTTTATGTTCCACTGTTCTTTTTGTTTGTAACAAAACTATTTACTAAACATAGAAATAAAGTCGTATTATTGACTAACCGTTCGAAAGTGAAGTCTGAATAGTTGGTTTTATATGCATGAGTTAGATTGTATCGCTTGTGCTGAAAATTAAGATATTAAGAAATAAAATGCGCCAATTTAATGGCGCATTTTTATTTATAGATGTTTGTTAAAAATTAATATTAAGTTTTTACTTACGAGACTTTATTAGTTGTTGGCTAGTGTGAGCGTGGGTAATTGCTATAGCTAATGCGTCAGCAGCATCAGCTTGAGGGCTAGCTGGTAATTTTAATAGTAATTTGACCATATGTTGCACTTGGGTTTTATCGGCAGCACCAGTTCCCACTACAGATTGCTTAACTAAACGAGCGGCATATTCAAATACTGGTAGATCATTATTTACTGCTGCGACAATGGCCGCGCCTCTTGCCTGACCTAACTTTAATGCAGAGTCGGCATTACGGGCCATAAAAACTTGTTCGATTGCAAACATATCAGGTTGGAATTGTAAGATAATTTCACTGACACCAGCGTATACGCGTTTTAACCGGGTTGGTAAATCATCAATAGCAGTTCGAATACAGCCACTGCCAAGGTAAGTGAGTTGACGTCCCGTTTGTTGGATTACGCCGTAACCCGTCAAACGAGAGCCAGGATCGATGCCAAGAATAATGGCCATTAGAGTGCTGCTGCTACCTCGTCTGAAACTTCACCATTATGGTAAACTTCTTGAACATCATCACAATCTTCAAGCATATCAATTAAACGTAATAGTTTTGGTGCAGATTCAATATCAAGATCAACTTTTGTTGACGGAATCATAGATACTTCAGCTGCTTCGGCAACTAAACCTGCTGCATCAAGTGCATCTTTAATTTCACCAAAAGTTTCTGGTGTAGTAAATACATCAATAGCACCATCATCATAAGTTACAACATCATCGGCACCAGCTTCAAGAGCTTCGTCCATGACTTTATCTTCATCTGTGCCAACAGGGTATGAAATAACCCCTTTTTTAGTGAATAAATATGAAACTGAGCCATCAGTACCTAAGTTTCCACCTGATTTAGTAAAGGCATGACGCACTTCTGATACTGTACGGTTGCGGTTATCACTTAAACATTCAACCATGACAGCTGTACCTGCGGGACCATAGCCTTCATAAATAATTGTTTCCATATTGCTATCATCTTCACCACCAACACCGCGAGCAATGGCTCGATTCATGGTATCACGAGTCATATTATTCGATAATGCTTTATCCATTGCAGCACGTAGTCGTGGATTTGACGCTGGATCGCCACCACCAAGTTTTGCTGCAGTTACCAACTCACGAATAATTTTGGTAAAGATTTTTCCGCGTTTTGCATCTTGTGCTGCTTTGCGGTGTTTGGTATTGGCCCATTTACTATGACCTGCCATAAAATTCTCCAGATAATAATTTAAAAATCGCTATATTTTAGCAAATATTTACCTAAAATTCATCATCAATATACCTATAAGTTTTTATGTTCTGTAAAATTATTATTTAACAACAATGATAATATTTTTATCTATATGTAGGAGTTACTCGCGTTGTTTACAGTAATTAGGTAAGCTACTGTACTGAATATACATAAAAAAACAAAGTTAATCTTCAAAAGAATAGAATAGTAGAAAGTGATACCTACTTTAATGGAAAAGCAACATAATTAGCAAAATAATTAGCGATTAACAGATAAAACACCTTATAAGTTTTTTAAAGGGTTATTTTAATTATGATGTGAAAACAACTTGGTGTTTCCCTACATATTATAAATTTTTAAAACTGTATGCTTAGCTGAATCATTTCACATTGATCAAGATCACAAGTTTAATTTTTATATATTGCAGTCATAATCTATCCGATAGATGATAAGCATCGAAACGTTTCGATATTGGTTATTATTCATCTATCCAAGGATTACATTATGTATAAAGGTCAATTGTTTAATTCTGAAATTATTCATGTCTTATCCAAAATGGGGCATACAGATCAAATTGCGATAGGTGATGCAGGCCTGCCCATTGCTAGCGATACTCCACGCATCGATTTAGCCGTGACTTACGGTGTACCATCATTTATTCAAGTTTTCAAAACAGTTTCAAAAGATATGCAGATTGAAAAAGTGATATTAGCTGAAGAAATTATTAAACGAAATTGTGAAATGCATAAGCTAATACTAGAACAAATTAAGAAAATTGAACAGGCTCAAAATAACAGTATAGAAACTATTTATGTCAGTCATGAAAAACTAAAACTTCAAACTCGTCATTGTAAAGCTGTTATTAGAACCGGTGAATGTTCTCCGTTTGCTAATATAATTTTACAATCTGGTGTTATTTTTTAAATCTCAGCTACAAAGCTAAATAATGAGTGATTTATGAACGATAATCTTTTACAGCTTATAAATATTCACAAATCCTTTCCTGGTGTAAAAGCTCTTGCCGGAGTTAATTTAACTGTACGCGCAGGCCAAGTTATGGCTTTGATTGGTGAAAATGGTGCGGGTAAATCAACTTTGATGAAGGTTTTAACCGGAATTTACCCAAAAGATGAAGGTAAGATTATTTATTTAGGTAATAAAGTGAACTTTCATGGGCCTAAATCTTCACAAGAAGCTGGGATAGGTATTGTCCATCAAGAATTGAATTTAATTCCACAGCTTAGTATTGCTGAAAATATATTTTTAGGGCGTGAATTTACCAATAAATTCGGTTGTATAGATTGGAGAAAAACATACGCTCAAGCCGATAAATTACTTGCTGAACTTCACCTGAATTATGATAGCCGTCGTTTAGTTAGTGACTTATCTATTGGTGAGCAGCAAATGGTTGAAATAGCTAAAGTTCTTAGTTTTAACTCCAAAGTAATTATTATGGATGAACCTACTGATGCGCTTACAGATACTGAAACAATGTCTCTTTTTGAAGTAATAAAAAAACTTAAAAAACAAAATTGTGGTGTGGTTTATATATCGCATCGATTAAAAGAGATTTTTGAAATTTGTGATGAAGTGACTGTATTACGTGATGGGCAATTTGTTGGTGAAAAAAAAATTGATCAATTAAATGAAGATATGTTAATTGAAATGATGGTTGGTCGAAAGCTCCAAGAACAATATCCAAGAATTAATGTACCTCGAGGTAACATTGCATTAGAGGTTAAAAATTTAAAAGGTGTAGGCGTAAATGATATTAGTTTTAGTCTTCATGAAGGCGAAATACTTGGTATTTCAGGTTTAATGGGGGCTGGGCGAACGGAATTAATGAAAATGATTTATGGTGCTAACCCTGCAAAGTCAGGTGAAATAATATTAAATGATAAATCAGTTAAAATTAGTTCACCGCGTGAAGGTTTAACAAATGGTATTGTTTATATTTCTGAAGACCGTAAAAAAGATGGACTAATTTTAGGCATGTCAGTGAAAGATAACATGTCACTTAATGCTCTAAATTATTTTGCCAGCAAATTTAAGAAATTACGGTTAACTGAGGAACAAGAAGTAGTTAAAGACTTTGTTGGATTATTTAATATTAAAACACCGTCAATTAATCAAACAATTGGCTTCTTATCTGGCGGTAATCAACAAAAAGTTGCTATTGCTAAAGGTTTAATGACTCGCCCAAGTATATTAATTTTAGATGAACCGACACGAGGGGTAGATGTTGGAGCTAAAAAAGAAATTTATCAACTCATTAATCAATTTAAAGAGCAAGGTTTAAGTGTCATTTTAGTTTCATCAGATATGCCTGAAATACTGGGTATGAGTGATCGTATTTTAGTTATCCACGAGGGAAGAGTGACAGGACACTTTTTAAGTTGTGAGGCAACACAAGAAAAACTTATGGCAGCAGCCGTTGGAAAAACACAGGAGAGCGCTGATGTTGCAAAATAAAACATTTAAGAACATATTAATTGAACAAAAGTCCTTAATCACTTTACTCGTTTTAATTGCTATTGTTTCTTGTTTAAGTGATAACTTTTTTACGTTAAATAATTTTTTCAATATATTACAGCAAACTTCAATTAATGCGGTTATTGCTGTTGGGATGACTCTAGTCATTTTAACTTCTGGAATTGATTTAAGTGTGGGATCAATATTTGCTTTAACAGGTGCAATTACTGCTTCTATGATTGGTGCAGATATTTCACCTTTTATTGCTATTTTTGTCTCTTTGACTTTAGGGTGGTTATTGGGTGCTTTTTCGGGGCTTATTATAGCTAAAGGGAAACTTCAAGCCTTTATTGCCACCTTAGTTATGATGCTTATTCTACGGGGGGTAACACAGGTCTACACTAAAGGTAGTCCTATTTCTACTGGTAGTAATGATAATTCTGAATTATTTGAATGGGTTGCATTTGGTCGAGTACTAGGCATTCCTGTGCCAATATTAATTATGACTATTGTTTTTATCTTTGCATGGTACCTATTAAAATATACTCGCTTGGGTCGCTATATCTATGCACTTGGTGGAAATGAGGCTGCAACTCGTCTTTCAGGAATTAATGTTGATCGGGTAAAAATTATTGTTTATGCCATTAGTGGCTTACTTTGTGCTGTTGCGAGTACTATTGAAGTGGCACGATTATCTTCAGCACAACCTACAGCGGGTACAGGTTATGAAATGGATGCAATAGCTGCTGTTGTTCTTGGTGGTACTAGTATGTCTGGGGGACGAGGAAAGATTATCGGAACACTGATAGGTGCTTTAATTTTAGGCTTTTTAAATAATGGATTAAATATGTTGGGTGTGGATGCTTACTACCAAATGATTGTAAAAGGTGTTGTTATCTTATTAGCAGTTTTAGTCGATAAAAAGACCAATAAATAGTTGCTTTAAACTAGGTGTCTTATTTTAGGAGAAAGTTATGAAATTCGGAAAAATTTTTACAGCCATTGTTGCCATTACATTAAATTTTTCTTTTGCCTCTCAAGCTTTAGCAAAAGAAAATATAGCTTTAGTTGTTTCAACCCTTAATAATCCTTTTTTTGTTAATTTAAAAGAAGGTGCAGTAAATAAAGCTAAGGAGCTGGGTTATGAATTAGTGATATTAGATTCACAAAATAATCCAGCTAAGGAACTTGCAAATGTTGAAGATACTATTGTTAAAGGGACTAAAGTAATTCTTATCAATCCTACTGATTCTGAGGCTGTTGGTAATGCAGTGCTTGCCGCAAATAAAGCGGGAATTCCTGTTATAACACTTGATCGTGCTTCCGTTAAGGGAGAGGTTATTAGCCATATTGCATCCGATAATGTTGCAGGAGGTAAAATGGCTGGTGATTTTATTTTTCAAAAATTAGGTGCTAGTGCAAAAGTGATTCAATTACAAGGTATAGTTGGTACTTCGGCTTCTCGTGAACGTGGTGAGGGCTTTACCAACTCAATGAAAGATAACCAATTTACTATTTTAACTGCACAACCAGCTGATTTTGATCGTGCCAAAGGTATGAATGTTATGCAAAATTTATTAACTGCTTACCCTTTAGTGCAAGCGGTATTTGCAGAGAATGATGAAATGGCATTAGGTGCTGTGCGTGCAATTCAAACTGCTGGACGAAATGATATTTTAGTGGTTGGCTTTGATGGTACTGAGGATGGCATTAAATCTGTTGAACGTGGAAAAATGGCAGCAACGGTAGCTCAACAACCAGAAAAAATAGGTTCAATGGGTGTTGAAATTGCAGATAAAGTTATAAAAGGTGAAAAAGTTGATACAAAAATCCCTGTAGAATTAAAACTTATCACTAAATAAACTTTTTTAGGACGCATTCTAGCGTCCTATTGCTATGTGATTATGGAGTAGTTATATGAATTTAAATAAATTAATTGTGATTGGTAGCGTAAATATTGATCATATCTTAAATGTAAATGAATTTCCTAAACCAGGCGAAACATTAAAAGGTTCAAACTATAAAATTTCATATGGAGGTAAAGGTGCTAATCAAGCTGTTGCTGCTGGGCGTTTAGGTGCTAACGTTCAGTTTATTGCAGCGGTGGGGGATGATGATTTTGGTAAGAAATTTAAGCAACAATTAGAAAGCGATCATATAGATACCCATACTATTGCTGTAGTTGAAAGCAAAAATACCGGTGTTGCATTGATTCTAGTCAATAAACAAGGAGAGAATCAAATTGCTATCCATGAAGGAGCAAATTCAGCGGTTACACCTGAATATGTAGGTCAATTTGAAGATGATATAATAAAAGCAAATGCGATTTTAATGCAACTTGAAACACCATTACAAACTATAAAACATGTAGCAAAATTAGCTAAACAAAATAATACCCAAGTAATTTTAAATCCAGCGCCTGCACAAAATTTATCAGATGATTTACTTAAACACATTGATATTATTACACCAAACGAAACAGAAGCCGAGTTTTTAACAGGTATAAAAATTGTTACAGAACAAGATGCACAAAAAGCATCATTATTTTTACATAATAAAGGTATTAATACCGTTATTATTACACTGGGTAGTAAAGGGGCTTGGGTAAGTTATTGTGGTGAGGGCAAAATTGTTTCAGGATTTCATGTTAAAGCTGTTGATACTATTGGTGCTGGCGATACATTTAATGGAATGTTAGTAACTGCCTTATTAGAAGGAAAAACACTCAATCAAGCTGTTAGATATGCTCATGCCGCTGCGGCACTATCGGTGACTAAAGCGGGAGCACAGACATCAGTGCCAACACGTAATGAAGTAGAAGATTTCATTAAATTACAAGGTTTATAGAAGAGCAATAAAAATTTGGTTACAATAAAGGATGTTGCAAAATCTGCGAATGTATCGACTTCAACTGTTTCTCATGTCATCAATAATGATCGTTATGTTAGCCCAGCTATACGTGAAAAAGTTGAGCAGATAATCAAACAACTAAATTATACCCCTTCAGCTATTGCTCGCAGTTTAAAAAGCAATAAAACTTATACTATTGGTATGTTGGTGACAGCAAGCAATAATCCTTTTTTCTCTGAAGTAGTGCAAGGTGTTGAGCGTAGTTGTTATGAGCTTGGTTATAATTTGATTTTATGTAGTACCGAAGGTGATCATCAGCGTATGCTTGATAATATTGAACATTTACTGCAAAAGCGTGTTGATGGTTTACTGGCTATGTGTACTGAAACTTATTCAATTCCAAAGCAGATATTCGCTCGATACCCTAAGCTTCCTATAGTAATGATGGATTGGACACCATTTGATGGTATGTGTGATATTATTCAAGATAATTCTTTTTTTGGAGCAATGATTGCTACACAATATCTGATTAAGCAAAACTACAAACAGATAGCATGCATCACAGGTCCTTTAAATAATACTCAAGCACAATCGCGCCTACAAGGATATCGGAAGGCTATGCAAAATGCTAGTTTAACAATTTTAAGCAAGTATGAGGCACAAGGTGACTTCCAATTTGCATCAGGAATTGTTGCTATGCAAAATTTATTAAAACTATCTATTCCCCCACAGGCTGTGTTTTGTTCTAATGATGCTATGGCTATCGGTGCTTATCAAGCACTTTATCAAAATGGTCTTGAAGCAGGAAAAGATATTGCAATTATTGGTTATGATGATATTGAAATTGCACAATATATGACGCCACCTTTAACTACTATCCATCAACCAAAAGAAGAATTAGGACAATTGGCTGTTGAAACATTATTAAATCGATTTCATAACCCTACAGATTCACTCCATACATTAACTTTAACACCTACATTAATTAAACGTTTATCTGCTTAGTAAGTATTATAAAAATAAAGCATTGAATGAATTTTGTAATTGTGCTTTAAAATGGAAAAAAGCACCTTATATTAAGGTGCCTTTTATATTATAAAATGTTAAATAATAGACGATTAACTCATTCCGTATTGTTTTAATTTTTTGCGAAGTGTACCGCGGTTGATACCAAGCATATTTGCTGCTCGAGTTTGATTGCCACGTGTATATTGCATAACCATATCAAGGAATGGATGTTCAACTTCAGCTAACACTAATTCATAAAGATCTGTAGGATCTTCACCATTTAATTGCGATAAATAGTTTTTTAAAGCTTGCTTTACGGAATCTCGCAATGGCTTTTGTGTTATTTGGTCCTGAGAATTTACAGTTGTAAATTTAAGTGCTGCAGCTGTAACGCGTTGTTCTGACATAGTATTCTTAACTCTTTGGGTTGTTTCTAATTTGACTAAAAAATGCTTTTAGAGTGTTTACTTGCTCACTTGTATTGCTAAGTACACTAAATAAGCGCCTGAATTGATCGCTGTCAGCATAATTCTTGGTGTACCAATTTACATGCTTTCTGGCAATCCTTAATCCTTTGTATTCTCCATAAAATTGATAAAGTTCATCAAGATGTGACAATACAACTTGTTCTACTTCATCAATACTTTTATTTTTCTGTAACTGTCCATGTGTTAAATAGAATGCAATTTCTTCAAATATCCAAGGTCGCCCCTGTGCCGCTCGGCCGATCATTATAGCATCAGCTTGCGTATATTGAAAAACATCTTTTGCCTGTTCAGGTGTACAAATATCCCCATTGGCAATTACAGGAATTGTAACGTTTTCTTTAACTGCCTTAATAGAATCATATTCAGCCACACCATTGAATAAGCAAGCACGTGTTCTTCCATGAATAGTAATTGCCTTTATGCCACAGTCCTGTGCAATTTGTGCGATTTCTATGCAATTTCTATGATCTTTATTCCATCCAGTCCGCGTTTTTAATGTTACCGGAACATCAACTGCACCGACAACTTTCTGCAAAATTTTTTTAATAAGTTCTGGATACTGCATTAAAGCAGATCCTGCCAATTTTTTATTGACCTTTTTAGCTGGGCACCCCATATTGATATCAATCAATTGAGCGCCATGTTTGACATTAAATTCTGCAGCTCTAGCCATTTCGTCGGGATCAGAACCAACAATTTGTACTGCACGAACACCCATATCCTCGCTTGCAACCATCCGCAAAGCTGATTTATCGGTATGCCAAACATCCGAATTTGCTAAAAACATTTCTGAAACTGTCATACCAGCACCAAACTGATAGCACAAATTACGAAATGGTTTATCGCTGATTCCAGCCATTGGTGCAGCAATTAAATTATTTCTTAATTTAATCTCACCAATGCTAAGCAAATTAAGGCCGGCTATATTACGCATTTTTTCTCTAACTTAAAAGGGGGTAACGTTATTTTTTTAAATTTTTTTACCAGTGATACGGCACCACTCCTCCTGTTCAACAACAGGATCTAGTGTAAAATGAGGTTTATAAGCCATACAAACACTTGGTGATTGAGTTGCTAAAATACCCGATAATCCTAGCTTACCTTGCGGTTTTACTAATTTACTTATATGTGGTTCAAGTTCTTTTAATGGACCAGCTAAAATATTGGCAACAAGGATATCTGCTTGTAAATTATCAGGGATATCTTTTGATAAATAAAGTTCTAACTTTTCGCTGACATCATTACGTTGAGCATTGTCACGGCTAGCTTGAATGGCTTGAGGATCAATATCGATACCAATTACTCGCTTTGCGCCTAATTTAAGTGCTGCAATTGCCAAAATACCAGACCCACAACCGTAATCAATTACTAATTTATCGTTCAGATCTAAACTATCTAGCCAAGTTAAGCATAATGCAGTGGTTGGGTGAGTACCTGTTCCAAATGCTAAACCAGGATCTAACATAACATTGACTGCGTTTGCATCGGGTACATCGCGCCAACTTGGACAAATCCAAAGTCGTTTACCAAATTGCATAGGATGAAAGTTATCCATCCATTCTCGCTCCCAGTCTTTATCTTCCAATTGTTCAAATTTATAAGAATATTGCTCAAGATTTAATATTGCTTTTAATTCATTGATATCTGTTTGAGCATCATATAAGCCAATGACATCGGTGTTACCCCAAAGTTTAGTTTCGCCGGGTAGTGGTTCAAATACAGGAGTATCATACGTGTCTTGAAATGTCACAGATACTGCGCCTGATTCTTCTAATTGCTCGCTAATTTGTTCAGCAATATCACTAGTTGTATTAATTTTGAGTTGAATCCAAGGCATAATTTTCCCTTTTATTGCCAAACATATTGGCTATAATAAAAACAATAAATCCAATAGCTAGAGACGGTACTATTGGGTGGAGAGCTAATAGTTTAATATCATAACTCGCTAATAATGTATAACTCACAGCGCCAGTAAGCATTGAGCAAAGCGCCCCTGTAGCGTTGGCATTTTTCCAGTATAATCCAAGCACTAACGGCCATAGAAAAACAGCTTCAAGCCCTCCAAAAGCAAGTAAATTTAACCAAATAATCATGTCAGGAGGAGTCCATGCAGCTAAAATAAGCAATCCACCAAAAATAAAAGTGATAGTGACTGATATATGAGTGAGAAATTTATCGCTAAAATTAACATGAGTTTTGATTCTTAAAAATAGATCTTTAATAAGAACTGATGATACTTGTAATAACTGAGCATTAATAGTGGACATAATCGCTGCAAGAGGTGCTGCCAAAAAGATACCTGCTGCAAAAGGAGGTAATACATTTATGATCAATGTTGGCACTATTTGATCTGGAATTGTTAAATCACTAATAATAGCACGACCTAAAGCGCCAGATAAGTGCATGGTTAGCATAATCACAGAAACAACAATAGTACCGATAATAATTCCTTGATGCACGGCTTTGCTATCTTTATAGGCCATACAACGCACTGCAGTATGAGGCAAACCAACCACACCAAAACAAACCCAAATCCAAAATGACGCCATAAACGGTAAATCTATGAAATCATTGGGCCCTTGTGGTGTTAAAAGTGCAGGATCAATTTCCATTAATCGATCAATTATTGTCGTAATTCCCCCACCTGCATAAATAATCGCACCAAGTAATAATATCGCGCCAATTATCATCACTAAACCTTGAAATGCATCATTTAAAATGCTGGCTCTAAAACCACCAAATGCAGTATAGATAACAGTACCAATACCGAATATTAATAGCCCGGTATGATAAGGAATACCTATTGATGATTGTAGCAATCGAGCCCCGCCGACAAATTGTACCGTCATCGCACCAATAAAGGCAACGACAAGAGTAATACTTGCAAACCAAACAATGGTTTTACTTTTATAGTGAGCATAAAGCATATCACTTAAGGTTATTGCATCATATTTGCGTGCTAAAATGGCAAATTTTTTGCCTAAAATACCAAGTGAAAGTAGTACTGTTGGGACTTGGATCATCGACAATAGTACCCAACCAAGACCAAATTTATAGGCTGCACCTGGGCCACCAATGAAAGAGCTGGCACTAATATAAGTTGCAGCTAATGTCATGGCGAGTAAAAATCCTCCCATGGTTCGATTACCGATAAAGTAATCAGTAAATTGATTCACCTTTTTGCGTTTCATATAGGAATAAATTGATAACGCAAACACGAAAATAAGATAGATGACAAGAGGTACAATAATATCCAAATTCATTGTTTTATCACTTAGTTTGTTCTAATGAAATATTTTTGAATTGAAATTTTACAACCATCCAGCAGAGTAATACAAAACCAACAGGTACCATGATGCAAGATAGTTCAAACCACAATGGAAGACCTAAAAATCCTAGATTATCGTTAACGCAGTAAGCACAAACAACCCATCCAAGAAGATAAATAAAAGTTAACAATAACGAAAGTATAGCTTCTTTATTAGCTTGCTTATATCGAGCATCCATATTGATTGATTGGTGAATTGAGGGTGGTTTAGATTAAAAGAAAGTAATTAACTTAGCAAGTATGTTGCAATTTATGCAACATTATATTTTAAATATATCAATTTTAGCAATATAAAAAGTAATATATATTGTCGATATTCGATTATGAATAACTCAACTATTGGAGAGAATAATGTCAAACTATTTTAATACACTTAATCTACGTGAAAAATTAGAACAACTAGGTCAATGTCGTTTTATGGCTCGTGATGAATTTGCATCAGAAGCTGATTTTTTGAAAGGTAAAAAGATTGTCATTGTAGGTTGTGGTGCACAGGGCCTTAATCAAGGTCTTAATATGCGTGATTCGGGTTTAGATATATCTTATGCATTACGCAAAGAAGCCATTGCCGAAAAACGTGCATCTTGGAAAAAAGCAACTGAAAATGGTTTTAAAGTAGGAAGTTATGAAGAATTAGTTCCAACTGCTGATCTTGTGATCAACTTAACGCCTGACAAGCAACATTCGGCTGTGGTGCAAGCTGTCCAACCACTAATGAAACAAGGTGCAGCACTAGGTTATTCACACGGTTTTAATATTGTTGAAGTGGGTGAAAAGATTCGTTCTGATATCACTGTTGTCATGGTAGCACCTAAATGCCCAGGGACTGAAGTACGTGAAGAGTATAAACGTGGCTTTGGGGTACCGACACTGATCGCTGTCCATCCGGAAAACGATCCCAAAGGTGAGGGTTTAGCAATCGCTAAAGCATGGGCAGCAGCAACAGGTGGACATCGTGCTGGTGTTTTACAATCTTCATTTGTTGCTGAAGTTAAGTCAGACTTAATGGGTGAACAAACAATACTTTGTGGTATGTTACAAACTGGATCGTTACTTTGCTTTGATAAATTGGTTGCAGATGGTGTCGATCCTGCTTATGCATGTAAATTGCTTCAATTTGGTTGGGAAACAATCACTGAAGCGTTAAAACAAGGTGGAATTACCTTAATGATGGATCGTTTATCAAATCCAGCTAAATTAAGGGCAAACGCTTTAGCAAAAGAATTGAAAGTGATTATGACTGATCTTTATCGTAAGCATATGGACGATATTATCTCTGGCGAGTTTTCATCAACCATGATGAAAGATTGGGCAAATGATGATGTTAACCTACTTAAATGGCGTAAAGAAACGGGCGAAACTGCATTTGAAAAGGCCGCTGAATATCAAGGTAAAATTGATGAGCAGGCTTACTTTGATCAAGGGGTAGTGATGATTGCAATGGTGAAAGCTGGTGTTGAGTTAGCATTCGAAACTATGCTTGAATCTGGCATTTTACCTGAATCTGCTTATTATGAATCATTACATGAATTACCACTTATTGCTAATACTATCGCTCGTAAACGTTTATATGAAATGAATGTTGTAATTTCTGACACGGCTGAGTATGGTAACTATCTATTTGCTAATGCTGCAGTTCCATTATTAAAAGAAAAATTTATGCCGATGTTACAATCGGGAGATCTTGGTAAAGGGATCCCTGAAGGGAGTGTAGATAATGCCCAATTACGTGATGTAAACGAAGAAATTCGCAATCATCCAATAGAAAAAATTGGACGCAAACTCCGTAGCTATATGATTGATATGAAACGTATTAATGTAGCAAGCTAAACTGTAATTTACAGCTAAAAAAGGTGCTTAAAAGCGCCTTTTTTTATGTTTAAAAAATTGATCTAAAAGGATCCAAATGGATCTGAATCAGATCTAACTTAGATTTTTTGGATCCTTTCAGTCATTATTTAAAATTTTTAAAAATTATATAATTAAATAATTTTTATTTTAAATTTTTATTTATTTTTTATCTAAGTTATGTTATCTTTTTGGCTAAATTTGGTTCAATTAACGAGGATAATACATCAATGAAAATGGCTTTTCGGCCGACTGATTGTTGGCGTTGGTATTTTGACAGCGAATACGATAGCCTAATGCTTGAAGTTTCATCTGAAATGTTATTTCGTTCTTGTTATCCAAGTAAAATGTTAATTCCTGATGTTTTTGGTGAATTTTCATTTTCTGTTAGCGATGCAACATCTTATTATCAATTTCATGATAGTTGCCAGTTGCTTAACCTGTCTGACTCACAAAAAATTGAATTATCCATTAACGCTATTGTTGCGGCTAATTTTTTAAAACCTCAAATGCCTAAAAGCTGGTACTTTTCTCAACAACCAATGTTATATACTCCTAAAATAGCCGATATTGTTGAGGTAAATTTACAAGAGGGTGGTCAAAAAATTTGTTTGATGGTTGTCGAAGCTGGAAAAAATGCCTCACTTTGTGTTATTGCACAGCCTTCGTTTATTGCAATGAACAAAACTTTTTATTTTGCCGAAGCAATTAAAGTTATGAATGACCGATTGCAGCCTATGTGGCAACCTTTATCTGAGCAGATGAGATTGGTAGAACATTTTGAATTAGAAGCTATTTCTTAATATCAAAAACAGAAATCAGTAAAATAGTTGTCATATTAATTTTATTCTTTTTTGGATGATTCGATAGTAATATCTCCTTTGGGAACGCAGCTACAGGCTAAAATTCGATTATTAAGTTTTATAGCTGACTGAGTTAATGCACTTATTTCTCCCTTTTTTAAAACAACTGAGCAACGTCCACAAACACCCGAACGACAGGAATAAGGTAATGCTATTTTATGTTGTTCTAACTGTTCTAAAATGGTTTGCTTATTGTTACCTTTAATAGTTTTATCTTCAAAAGTAATTGTGCAAAGTTGTGTTTCGCTTTTTATTTCTGGAGGAAAGTTTTTTATATAGTTTTTGGCTATTTGCTTTTCCAATATCTCTATTTTATCGTGAATTGAAATGGTGCCATGATTTCGGGCAATCATATTCATACCAAAATCAATTTGGCCTTGCTCATCGGCTCTAAAATACCGTAATGTTTTAAGCGGTTCATTATTAGCAAATGGTTTTGATGAATTGACATCGATTGTTGTTAGCACACAGCGAGTACAAGGTTTAACAATATCAAAAATTACCTCGCCAATTTTGATTGTCTTCCAACCATCTTCAGCAAAAGGGAGTGCACCTTGAATAATAATATTACCTCGAAATTGCCTAATATCGAGTTGTTCTGGGCATTGATGTTGTAAATAATTAAATGAAGCCTTGTTCAATAACAAATAAGGATAACCGTCAGCAAAACTAACAGGTACTTCTGGGTAGCGTTTTGTTCGACGAGTTAACTGTTGCCCAACCCATCGTAATTGTACGTCTTTATGTAGAATTTGGCTGAAAAATTGATTTACTCGTATGGGAGCAATTTGCGAGGTGAAATGATTTCCCCAAACTTCGGTTGGCTCATTACTTAATGAAAACTCATCAAGATTGAATTTTATCATTTTTGTTGGAGATATCGAAACGTATACTTCATTTTTTACTATTGATGTTTTGAATTTCAAAAGTTCAGGGTATTGCCTTGCAGTAATAAATGAACCATTGGGTTCACTAAGCATAAAAATACGATCGTGTTCAAAGCCCCCATCGCCAGTATTTGCCTTTGTCAGCGGTATGCCTTGCATCGATTTGATTGGATAGATATAGATCTGATCAATGGAAATCATAATAAATTAAATTAATTATCAATATGTTAGTATGATTATATACTTAATGCTTAATAATTTATATAGTTAAACCTCTAACTTTGTGTAGCTGATCTCTACAATGTAATAAAACGTTTTTCCATTTGGAGTGATAACGGTTATTTCATCATCAACTTTATGTCCTATTAATGCTCTTGCCACAGGGCTGTTGATAGATATCCAATTTTTTTTAGGATTAAACTCATCAGCCCCCACAATGCGATAAACGTGTAGATTTCCATTTTCATCTTCTAACTTTATCCATGCACCAAAAAATACTTTACCCTCTTGTCTTGGATCTGGATCGATAATAGTCAATGATTCTAATCGTTTGGCAAGAAAACGAACTCGTCTATCGATTTCTCTAAGTCTTCGTTTACCATAGATATATTCGGCATTTTCACTGCGATCACCAAGCGCAGCAGCATCTGATACCGCTTGGGTAACTTTAGGCCTTTCTTCTTTCCATAAATATTTTAGCTCACGATCGAGTGCTAAATAGCCCTCTCTTGTTATATAATTAGCTTTTTGCATGTTGAAGATAAATTCCGTTAATTGACAAAATATTCAGAGATACCATGGTAAATAATCAAATTAGTCATATTATAGCTGGTGAACTTATAGTAAAACCAGAACAAGTTTTAGCTGCGATTCAATTATTAGACGAAGGCAGTACTGTTCCATTTATTGCGCGATATCGAAAAGAGGTTACTGGTGGGCTTGATGATACCCAATTACGTAATTTAGATAGCCGATTGAATTATCTGCGTGAGCTTGAAGATCGTAAACAAACAATTTTAAAGTCTATAGAAGATCAAGGAAAATTAACGCCAGAATTAAGTGAACGCATTGTATCAACGTTGAGTAAAACCGAACTTGAAGATCTTTATTTGCCATATAAACCGAAGCGTCGTACTCGAGGTCAAATTGCCATTGAAGCAGGGCTTGAACCACTTGCAGATGACTTATGGCAAAATCCTTCATTAAATCCAGAAATCGAAGCAGAAAAATATCTCAATGTAGATAAAGGTATTATTGATACAAAATCAGCATTAGATGGTGCGCGTTATATTTTAATGGAAAAATTTGCTGAAGATGCGACATTACTGGCAAAAGTACGTCATTATCTTTGGAATAACGCTCATTTAGTTTCACAAGTGGTGAGTGGCAAAGAAGAAGAAGGCGCAAAATTCCGAGACTATTTTTCGCAAAGTGAACTTATTTCTAAAATTCCATCTCATCGTGCATTAGCGATGTTCCGAGGGCGAAATGAAGGCTATTTACAGCTCTCGTTAAATGCCGATCCACAATTCGAAGAGCCACCAAAAGAAAGCTATTGTGAACAAATTATTACTGAATATTTAGGTGTCCATTTTAATGATCAGCCAGCGGATAAATGGCGTAAAGCCGTTATTAATTGGACATGGCGCATTAAAATTTTAATGCACATGGAAACCGAATTAATGACAACATTACGAGAACGCGCCGAAGAAGAAGCGATTAATGTATTTGCTGCCAACTTGCATGATATGTTAATGGCAGCTCCGGCGGGTATGAAAGTGACTATGGGTATGGATCCAGGATTACGTACTGGGGTCAAAATAGCGGTTGTTGATGCAACTGGTAAATTAGTTGCGACTGAAACAATTTATCCACATACTGGGCAAGCCGATAAAGCAGCTATGATGGTGGCAGCGCTTTGTATCAAGTACAAAGTTGAATTGGTTGCTATTGGCAATGGTACGGCTTCGCGCGAAACTGAGCGTTTTTATCTTGATGTTCAAAAAAAATACCCAGAGGTCAAAGCGCAAAAAGTGATTGTTAGCGAAGCTGGAGCGTCAGTGTATTCAGCATCCGAACTTGCGGCGCAAGAGTTTCCTGATCTTGATGTGTCGATTCGAGGTGCGGTATCTATTGCTAGGCGTTTACAAGATCCATTAGCAGAGCTTGTTAAAATTGATCCTAAATCAATCGGTGTTGGTCAATATCAGCATGATGTAAGCCAAACTCAGTTAGCTAAAAAACTTGATGCTGTTGTTGAAGATGGTGTAAATGCCGTTGGTGTTAATTTGAATACCGCCTCAATGATGCTACTTGCACGTATTGCTGGACTTAATAAAGTGATTGCCCAAAATATCATTGATTGGCGTAATGAAAATGGGCAATTTACCGACCGTAAGCAGTTATTAAAAGTATCACGTTTAGGCCCTAAAGCATTTGAGCAGTGTGCTGGTTTTTTACGGATTATGGATGGTAAAAACCCACTTGATGCATCAGCGGTTCATCCAGAGGCTTATCCTGTCGTAGAGCGAATTTTAGAAAAAAATCATAAATCATTAAAAGAGATTTTAGGTGATACAAATTACTTAAAATCGCTTAACGCAGTTGATTATGTTGATGACCATTTTGGCGTTCCTACTGTAACTGATATTATTAAAGAGCTCGACAAACCAGGACGTGATCCAAGGCCTGAATTTAAAACCGCTCAATTTGCTGATGATATCGAAACGATGGAAGATCTAAAAGTTGGCATGATTATGGAAGGTTCGGTAACCAATGTAACCAACTTTGGTGCTTTTGTGGATATTGGGGTTCACCAAGATGGTTTAGTGCATATTTCGGCACTCTCAGATAAGTTTGTTGACGATCCAAGAACAGTGGTAAAAGCTGGTGATATTGTTAAAGTGAAAGTGATTGAAGTTGATATTCCACGCAAACGTATCGCTTTATCAATGCGGTTAAATGATCCTGCTATTTCGAAAGCTGACAATCGTCAATCTATTAATAAAGGGAGCGTCAATAATACCCAAAAAACGCACACATCGTCGAGTGTCAATAATGCGATGGGTAATGCATTTGCTGCCGCGTTTAAAAAAAAATAAATAAACAACATGTTAAAAATTAAGGGACGATTGTCCCTATTTTTTTATTAAAGTCCTTCCGATATATAGCTATTTTAATATTGAATATTATCAATATGAATTTTAGTTTTTTAGCAAAAATCATCAATAATAATCTGTCCAAATATTGATCTAGAACAGATAAGAAAAATGAGCAAACTTATCACCTTACCTAAATCATGTTACAATCAAAAATGGATTATTTCTTAAAAGATTTATCAGAAATAAAAATAATAGGAAAAGGACTATCAAAAACAATGAAAAAATATTTTAATGTTGTTCCACTGACATTATTGGTTATGCTGTCAGGATGTGATAAAAGTAAAGTAAAATTAACGGAAGAAATTAAAGCAACACTGGAAGATCAAGACAAACCAATTTGTTTCTATCTAGGCAAAGTAACATTCCCTTACCTTAAAAAAGATCTCAGTTATCCAGCAAACGAACGATCGGAAGTGTGGATAAATAACGAATTAAATCGGCGATTAGAAGTTTTTACAAGCTTAGGTTTATTAGACCGTTCATTAGATGCTAACAACCAAACCACAACCTATCAATTAGCTAAATTAAACAGCGACACAAAATTTAAAAAAGGTAGTTTTTGTTTTGGACAAGTGACTTTAGATAAACTATTTTTTTTAGGTATGAGCAATAATGTAAATTCATTTGCAACAGTCACTTATAATATTGAACAAATTCCTTCTTGGGTTAATAATGATATCTTTAAACAATATTTTTATGCTGGAGAGTTAGACGAAAATAAAAAAGATGCACATTTTGCCTATAGTTACCCTAAACTCATCGATGGGCAATTTCCAAATCAAATATCGTCTGATATTAAGTTAGCTAAATTGGTCAATGGTGAGTTTATCTTTGATAACGATGATTCAATAAGACAGTCATTTTTTTATAGTGAAGATGAAAACAAATGGGATCAGGAACATTTTACTTATGCATATTACGATAAAGAAAAAGTAGCAAAAATAAGAAAATATTTTTTTTCATATAATCGCATCATTAATGATTGGGGTATAGAATCAGATCCCGTATTATTTGCAAAAGCAAATCCTTCAGAAAATTTAGCTCGCTCAACTAACCAAGTTGTAATGTATTACTTTTTTGATCATGCCCTTACCCAAAATCGTATTAAGTCTGCAACAGGCGATATAAAAAACAAGTTATTGGGTCAATATCAAAATTTGCTAGATAATGGCGGCAGCTCTGTTTTTGAAATGAATTTCGATGATAGTGGGTTAGTTACTTCTTTTGTTGAGACAACTAAAAGTTATAATTATGGACTGAAGCGTAGTATTGTCGCTTCTGACGATTTAGAAACAGAAAGAACGAGCTGGAAATTTTATGATTATTTTACCATGTCTTTGCCTAGCCTAAATCAAAACTATACGAATCCGTTTGCAACCGATAATTATAATAAAACCGATTTATTTGATATTTTCCAAACAGACTATAGAACAAAATTTGTTCAAAAAATGGGTGAGTTAGATAAACTTCGCTCAGTTTCTGTCGGCTACGATGATGAAGATAAGATACTATTTTTTGATAATAATATGACATTTCAATATAATAATAAAAATCAGTTGATTTCTAGAGTGATCGGTAATGAAACATATGCTATGGAGTATAATAAACAAGGTCAGCTAATCAAATTAAAAAAATATGTTGATAACAACAAGAAAGCAACTCTTGAGTGTCAATTTTCTAAACATAATGGAAAAGGTGATTGGATAGTTAAAGAGTGTGATGATCACATGATAACTACACGAACTATTGAATATTATTAATAAATTTCATGATATTTTAATAAGTTACTAAATAAAAATCATTCAATATTAAACACTATAAAAAACTGTAGTGCCAACAATAGGGTATAAACCTTGAACACGGCACTACAGCTATGTTAGCTTAGTTACGATTACCGAATAATATGGTGATTATTCTCGAACAATGTATTCCTAATAAACATTTACGCTCAGGCATTCTTAAATAATTTAATTGTGTATAAATTGTGTTGGTTCATAATCAGAGGCATTAATTGGCGAATGTTCCTCAAAATATTGTTTTACGACATCAGCATCTCGATAACCTGTATCCACATAAGTTGGTGAAGTATTGGTTATTGGATAACCATCACCGCCTGCAGCTAAAAAATCTAGTGTAGCAATACGATATGATTTTTGTAAATCAATGGGTTCATTTTTAATTTTTACATCTTTAATATTATCACCAGATCGTGTTAGAGTGATATTTTTCAGGTGTGGATATCCACCCGAACCTTGTTTTTTATTGAGTGCTATTTTTAGGTAATCGATTAATTCGCTACCAGTCAATTCAAAATAAACAACACTATTACCAAAAGGCTCAACTTTTAGGATGTCGCGATAAGTAATATTGCCTTCAATTAATGAATCACGAATCATGCCACCAGACATAATACCAATGTCAGCCTTGGTTTTTTCAATAAAAGCGCTGAGTAATAATTGTCCCATATTACTTTGTTGATATCTTACAACACTGCGATCTCCTTCAAGGCGACCGATTAATTCACCACTTTTAACCAGTAATTGTTGTTTACCTTGTTCTTGATAAGGTTTTAAATTTTCGAGTAATGTTTTATCTTGTAAGATCTCTTTAGTGTAATATTCAAGGCGTTTTGTCCCGTCACCATTATCTACTTCTTTTTTTAGATTGATTGGAATTAACTGGTAATTTTGTAAAGTTATTTTGCCATTTAAAAAGACAAAATCAGCACGCCCAACATATTTACCCCATTCATGGGCTTGTACAATCCATGTGCCATTTTGTTTATCGGGTGCGCATGGAGTACCGGGTACATATTCGGTAATGCGTTTATTCGGGCTAGCCATACAAACGGGATTTTGCGAATGACCACCGACAATCATATCTAATTCGCCACTTTGCAATCCTCGGGCTAATTCAACATCACCCGGTGCCATCGATCCATGTTCGCCATTTTCGTAATGTCCCATATGTGTAACGGCAATAATCATATCTGGACTTTCTGTCTTTTTTATTTGGGCAATAACTTTTTGTGCTTCGGGTAATGTTTTTCGAAATTCAACGCCATCAGTATTTTTGGGAGAGGCTAAAAAAATGGTATCATCTGTGGTTAATCCAAATACCGCTACTTTAATGCCATTTAAATCAAACATTTTATAAGCATCAAAAACACGATTATCAGTACCTTTAAAGTAAGTATTGGCAGATAAAAATGGAAAATGGGCCCATTTTTGTTGCTCACGAATAACGGTTAAAGGGTGATCAAATTCATGATTACCCACCGCCATCGCATCATATCCAACTTCATTCATACCCAAAAAATCTGGTTTAGCTTGAAGTACATCTGATTCAGGAACACCAGTATTGATATCACCACCAGATAGAAGCAACAACTTTCCACCTTTCGTGGCTACTTCCTTTCTTATTTCATCAACAACTGTTTTTTGTGCAGCAAGACCATATTCACCGATATCATTTTGCCAAAAACGACCATGGTGGTCGTTAGTATGTAAAATAGTAAATTGATAAGGCTTGTTTTTCTCCCAACTTGGTGTTGTTGATTGTATTGTTGAAGCAGCCGCTATAGCGTTAACTGAAAATAGCCCCAAAACAACAAGCAGTGATATTTTTTTATTCAAATTTGAGTTATACATGGTGCCTCCTAAATCCTTATTGCCAATGATTACTCAGTAATCACTTTATAAATCAATTGTGGTTCATTGGCACAATCACTAATAATAATATTGTTATACAATTTTTGCTTAATCGCATCAAGCTTATCTGTACTAGCATGAATGGTTAACAATGCTTCGCCTTCGGCAACTTGATCGCCCACTTTTTTATGTAACACGATTCCAACCGCGGGATCAATAATATCCTCTTTGGTTGCGCGCCCAGCGCCTAGCTGCATTGCCGCAATACCAATTTGATCTGCAATAATTTTTGATACATAACCTGATTTAAGAGCCGGTAGGGCAATTTGGTAAGGTGCACTAGCCAGTTTTTCAGGATGATCAACAATTGAACTATCACCACCTTGTGCTTCAATTAAAGTTTTGAACTTCTCGATAGCTTTGCCATTTTTAATGACTTCTTGAAGTTTTGCTCTAGCTTCTTCCAATGTCTTGGCTTTATTGGCAAGCACAACCATTTGGCTACCTAATGTTAAAACTAATTCAGTTAAATCAGCAGGGCCATGACCTTTTAAAGTATCAATGGCTTCTTTTATTTCAAGCGCATTACCAATTGCAAAACCAAGCGGTTGTGACATATCTGAAATAATTGCCATGGTTCTGCGGCCAATTTGGTTACCGATATTTACCATTTCATGGGCTAATTTTTCGGAGTCCGCCATCTCTTTCATTAGTGCACCATCACCAGTTTTGATATCTAGCACAATGGCATCAGCGCCAGCGGCTAATTTTTTGCTCATAATTGAGCTTGCAATAAGCGGAATAGAATTAACTGTCCCAGTTACATCTCGTAAAGAGTATAGCTTTTTATCTGCTGGTGTTAAATTTCCAGATTGGCCAATCACGGCAAGACCGCTATGATTAACTTGATTAATAAAATCTTGTGTACTTAATTCAATTTTAAATCCTGGAATAGACTCAAATTTATCGGTGGTACCACCGGTGTGCCCAAGTCCACGCCCTGACATTTTAGCTACAGGTACATCTAAAGCAGCAACTAAAGGGGCAAGCACTAATGTCGTTGTATCGCCCACACCACCTGTTGAATGCTTATCCACTTTAATACCTTTAATTGAAGACAAATCTACTGTATCGCCCGAATGCATCATTGCGTTAGTTAAATCTGCACACTCTTTTGATGTCATACCTTGATAGTAAATTGCCATTAATAAAGCGCTAACTTGATAATCGGGAATTTTTCCGTTAGTGTAGTTTGTAATAAAAAATTGTATTTCCTCGGTTGATAGTGCTTTTCCGTCGCGTTTTTTTTCAATAATATCAACAAATCTCATAACGATACTCTCTTATATTGATAATAGGGTGAATCTTTAATTGTTAAATCACCCTAAGTGTTAATGGCTTAATTAGGAAAATAATTGAGACTAAATTAGTCCAAATCACTTGGTGAAAAAGACCAGGGTAATAATTCTCCAACAGTGGTTTCCTGAATTTTACCGTTCATATTGGTCAAAATAACTGGCATATTTTTAGCACAAAACTCGCTAATAACTTGACGACAAGCACCACAAGGTGAAATTGGTCCATCGGTATCGCCAATTACCACCAATTTTTTGAACTTACGTTTACCTTCTGATACCGCTTTAAAAATCGCCGTGCGTTCTGCGCAGTTAGTTAAGCCGTAAGAAGCATTTTCAACATTGCAACCTAAAATTGCTTCATCATCTTCAGTAATGAGCACTGCGCCAACTTGAAATTTAGAATAAGGCACATAAGCTTTAGAACGTGCTGTTTTAGCAAGCTCAATTAGTTTTTCTATTTTCATATTGATAAATCCTTTGGGGCATAATAATACTAATTAATTTTGGAGCTGAGTGTTAATCAATGATTGTAAATCAAGTCGATAAACCCCAAAACCTGAGTCATCTTTTTCGATAAAGTGAATAGGGTATATTGAATGTTTTTCAATATAATCTTTAGCTTCATCAGTTGGTGATGATTCAAAACGAATATCCAAATTGGTATCGCTAGTAATTGGGGCAATTCGCCAATTATTGTCGACGGTAACCTCCACAGCGCCGTATTTTTGGGTGGTGTTGGTGATATAAGCTGAAAGAATCACTCTTAAATCATCAGGTGAATTAAATTTGACATTTTTTTCACCTGTTCCCGGAAATATACCGCTATAAGCACGATAATTATTGGTGGCAATTAAAAATGTTTGGTTAGGATCAATTGGTTTTTGTTGATAAGTAAGATTGTTAATTCTTTCTGATGAAGGATTAACTAGCTGACAATTTGCATCATAACGTGGTGGTTTAGTGACATCTATTTGATAATTGACCCCGTCAATCGTATCAAAATTATAGGTTCTAAATTTGTCCCAATTAATCAAATATTGTGTTTGGGATGAATGGGGATCGATTTGGTTATAGACACCAGCTGAGCATTCTAACCACTCTTTAACATCTTTACCTGTCAATTTTATGGCAGACAAAATATTCGGATAAAGGTAGATATCTGCGGCATTTCTAAATGACAAATTACCCTTTTTAACATCAACAAAAGCGCTAGGATCGTTTTTCCTGCCGCCAGCTTTAAATGGTGCAATGGCCGATAAAACAGGTAATCCATCAAGGTCAGGATCGCCTTGAACAAACTGCTTAACATAATCGATCTGTGCATCGCTAATAATTTGTAAGGCAGAGCTATCTTCAACCAAGGCTAAATAGCTGGTAATATCAGTTAAAACCTTACCAATTGGTTTACCAACAAATTCACGCGTACCTTGGTGATCTTTGGTTAGAATATCAACAATTTTTGGGTCTGCTTCAACTAGTGCTTTTTTATTTTTGACATCATAAATCGGTCTAGCTTCAGATTTGCCTGACGTCACTTGCCAATTAGATTTATCGCCATCAAGCACTAAATCCACCACGCCCAAATGGTTACCCCAATGTCCGGGCATAACAGCAGGCACATGATTAATGTTACCAGTTTTGATATCGGTATTTGGTAATGATTTAAACTCCTCGCTCGGGAACACACCATGGGCGTGGCCAAACATAATTGCATCAATACCTTTAACCTGACTTAAATAATAAACCGAATTTTCGGCCAAAGCTTTATAAGGTTCAGAAGAAACCCCCGAATGGGGAATAGCAATAATGATATTAGCACCTTGCTTTTTCATTTCTGGAATCAAGTGCTTGGCTGTTTCGGTAATATCTTTAACCACAACTTTACCATCAAGATTAAGTTTGTCCCATTGCATAATTTGCGGTGGTACAAAGCCAATGTAACCAATTTTTATTGTTTGCTTATTGCCGCTTCTATCAATGACGGGGGTATCGACAATAAGATATTGCTTAAAGAACGGCTTATTGGTTTTAGCATCATAGACATTTGCATTAACATAAGGGAATTTAGCGCCAGCAAGGCTTTTTTGTAAAAATTCCAAGCCAAAATTAAATTCATGATTACCAATATTACCAACAACATAATCAAGCGTATTGAGAGCTTTATAAACTGGATGAATATCGCCATCATTAAGGCCTTTATGCACTGCATAATCAGCCATTGGGCTACCTTGAATCAAATCGCCATTATCGACAAGCACACTATTTTTTACTTCACGTCTTGCTTGGTGAATCAAATTAGCTGTTTTGGCTAATCCAAAAGCATCGATGGATTGATCTTTAAAATAATCATAATTCATCATATTACCGTGCAAGTCGGTTGTTTCGATAATCCTTAAATCAACCGTTTCAGCACACGCCGCGCCAGAAATAAATAGGGCTAAAAAGGTGAGGGATAACTTAGTTTTTTTCATGCAAATCTCCTATTATTCTGACAACTAATTTAGTTAATGGGTATGGCTAGCAACAATTTTTGGTATTCTAACAAGCGTTCAATAATTGCTGGGTGATATTTTTGGTCACTGATGCATGTTTCTAATAATTGCTTATCATCAGATGTAAAATATGCCAGAACTTTGCCAATCAATTGATTTTTAACTTCGTTTTCAACAAATGCCGCCTGAACACCACAGAGCGTGATATCAAGCAATTCTAATCGTGAAAATGCGAAAATCGATTGGGCAATGTGATACTCTTTTTCGATATCAGTGCCAAAAATCCCTGCATCATCGGTATTTAGCGTAATACGAACGCCTTGGTCGTAAAGCTGCCTAATGGGGTGCTTATAAATATCGCCATGCAGCTCATTAACTAAAATTCGATTGCTTGTTAAGGCAATTTCAAGGGTGACTTTTTTATCGATCAGTTCACGAATGAGCGCTTTGTCTTCAATGGCGCGAATACCGTGCCCAATTCTGTTTGCACCATGTTTAAGAGCTTGAATAATACTTTCGGCTGAATCTATTTCGCCTGCGTGGTACGATTTTTTTAAATTAAGCTGAGCGGCTAATTCATGGGCGGCTTTAAAATCATCAAAATGGCCAGCTTTTTCATTACCTGCGATATTGAAACCGGTAATCAACGGATGAGAGTTATTTTGAATAAATTGCAGAGTATCATAAACCACATTCGCACCAAGATGTCTAACACCAATTACATGATATCGCACAGTAATATCATATTGCTGACTAACGTCAATAATAGCCTTATCCATCTGCTTTAGCGTTTGGTGAAATCTATCTTGATTCCAAATAACTTGCCCGTCGTGGGATGGTGTTGCACAGATATGAAAAGGGGAGATAAACAGCTCGCAATAAATTAACCCTTGTTTAGCATTTCTAAAAAGAAAATCATAAGTAATGTCATAATAATCTTCAGGATTTTTTAGAAAACTAGAAACGATATCATACGTTTTAATAAACTCTTCAAACTTAGATTCGTCGTACGAATATCTACCATTTTTATACTCATTAGCATCATATTGGCCCGGTAGATAACATAAAGTTGTAGGGAACGGAATATTGTTTTTTTGGGCTAACTGGCGAGCCATCATTGGGGTAATACTCCCTTCAATGTGCTCATGTAATATGACTTTGGGTATTATTTGATTTTTCATTAGAAATTTAATCTATTTAAATAAGCTAAATGGGCTCTGGTAATAATGATATAAACACTTATCAAAAAGCTCAAAATAGCATACTAACATTGTGAATTATAAACTCAGTTAGTGTACCTTGATCAGATACCTTTCAGCCATTTATTTTGTATTACTGATTGATTTTTTGTGTGGTAAATCATATTTCTAAAGCTGACTGATTGATAATTAAAAAGGCAACAACCTATATTGTTGCCATTATATTGGTAGTGCTAAATTTAATCTACCACACAATAAATGATTAATTAATAGCTTGAGCTGTTTCTTTGTTTGAATGTTCGTTTTTAAAAATCAACATAAACACAATAGCTAAAACTAAAGCATAACCTGAAAAAACAAGCCAAACAGCATGCCAGTTTACGGTTTTCCCTGAAGTATAATAATCGACCACGAAACCACTAGCCATTGTTCCTAAATAAGCGCCGATCCCATTGGTCATCATCATAAATAACCCTTGTGCACTATTACGGATATCGGGTGAAACTGTTTTTTCAACATACATGGAGCCTGAAATGTTATAGAAGTCAAAGGCACAACCATAAACAATCATTGATAGAAGTAATAATACAAAACCGAAAGGAGAAGGATCGCCGTAAGCAAATAGTCCAAAGCGAGCAACCCAAGCAAATATACTAATTAACATAACATATTTAATACCAAGGCGCTTCATAAAAAATGGTACAAATAAAATAAATATCACTTCTGAAATTTGTGAAATAGAAAGTAATACAGCAGGGTATTGAATTGCTAAGCTATCTTTGAATTCTGGAATATCATCAAAACTATGCAAAAATGAATTACCGAAGGTATTGGTAATTTGTAAAATACCGCCTAAAAAAGCTGCAAATAGAAAAAAGATAACCATTTTAGGTTGTTTGAATAACACAAACGCATCTAACCCTAATGAGCTAATAAGTGATCTTTTTTTATCTGTGTTTTGTGATGTCGAAATAAATGGAAGTGTTAATGAATACAAACTTAGTAAAAGAGAACCCGCAGCGGCGATATAAAGTTGTGTATTGCTAGCTTCTAATTTCAAAAAGCTAACTATCCACATTGCAACGATGAAACCGATAGTACCATATATCCTAATTCCTGGAAACTGAGTGATAACATCAAGTCCTTGAGAGTTCAAACATGAATAAGAAATTGAATTTGAAATAGCGATGGTAGGCATAAAGGCTAAACAATGAATTAACATAACAATTGTCATCATTAACGGTGATGTAATAGATGCAGCAATAATTAGTGTTATAGCACCAATTAGGTGACAAAGAACATAAAGGCGATTAGCTGGTATCCATCTATCGGCAACAATACCGAGTAAACTTGGCATAATTAGTGAAGCAATTGCCATCGAACCATATACAGAAGCTACCTCAATACCAATAAAATTTAATTGATGCTCAAGATAATAATTTAAGGTGATTAACCAGCTTCCCCATATGAAAAATTGCAGAAAAAATATTATTTTAAGTTGTAACTTGGTGTTCATTTTGTTTCCTTATTAAACAAGATTTTTATAACCTACTACACATAAATATGAATAACGCATTTTAAAACTGCTATCGCTATCAATATTGATTAGCTAAAAAAAATGGCAGTTATTCTGCCATTTTTAGTTTCAGTTTTGATTTAATAATACCGACTCTAGTGCAACGGTGATCATTTCTTTAAAGCCTAATTGTCTTTGCTCTGCCGACATTGCTTCGCCTTTTCGAATATGATCCGAAACCGTGCAAATGGCCAGTGCTTTAGCGCCATATTCGGCAGCAACCCCATAAATCCCAGCTGCTTCCATTTCAACACCTAAAATATTATATTTTTCCATTACGTCAAACATATCAGGCTCAACGCTATAAAAAAGATCGGCAGAAAAAATATTACCCACTTTCACATTTACACCTAACTTTTTAGCTGCATTAACGGCATTACAGGTCAAATCAAAATCAGCGATAGCGGCAAAATCATGATTTTTAAAACGTAAGCGGTTAACTTTTGAATCGGTACATGCGCCCATTCCAACAATAACATCACCCACATTAACATTAGGGCTAATTGCACCACATGAACCAATACGAATAATGTTTTCAACACCATAAAATTTAATCAGTTCGGTTGCATAAATAGAGCAAGATGGAATACCCATACCATGCCCCATAACTGAAATCTTTTGGCCTTTATAATAACCTGTAAAACCTAACATCGATCTTACATTAGTTACTTCTTGGGCATTTTCTAAAAATGTTTCTGCAATAAATTTTGCCCGTAGAGGATCGCCAGGCATTAAAACGGTTTTTGCAAACGCATTATCAATGGCATTAATATGCGGGGTAGACATTAACTTCTCCTGATATTTATTACTAAGTCGGTATGACTCAAATTTAAATTACTTCTTTTTTATAAACGATTTACCGTAATCCATTGGCGATAAATCAAAATAATCGGCAACACTTTGTCCAATATCGGCAAATGTTTCACGATGACCTAAAGATCCTACAGGTACACTGTCGCCATAAACAATGACAGGGATATGTTCGCGAGTATGATCGGTACCAGCCCAAGTTGGATCGCAGCCGTGATCGGCACTGATAATAAGCAGATCGCCGGGTTCAATAAGTGCTAACATTTCAGGAAGACGACGATCAAAATATTCTAACGCAGCAGCATAACCCGAAACATCACGACGGTGGCCATAAGAAGAGTCAAAATCGACAAAATTGGTAAAGACAATAGTATTATCTTTAGCTTGTTTGATTTCTTCAAGTGATGCATCAAACAGTGCTTCAAGACCGGTTGCTTTCACTTTCTTGGTGATCCCAACGTGAGCATAAATATCGGCAATTTTACCAATTGATACTACTGTGCCGTGTTTTTCATCAACCAATTTTTTAATCATCGTTGGTGCTGGTGGTTCAACAGCAAGATCGTGACGGTTACCTGTACGTACAAATTCTCCCGTTTTTTTACCTACAAATGGCCTTGCAATAACACGGCCAATATTGTAATTACCCTTATTTAGCTCATCGCGAGCAATTTCGCAAACTTCATACAGTCTATCTAAACCAAAAGTCTCTTCATGACAGGCAATTTGGAATACTGAATCAGCAGAAGTATAAAAAATAGGCTTATTAGAAGCCATATGCTCTTCACCCAATTCATCAAGGATAATGGTACCAGATGAATGACAATTACCAAGGTAACCAGGGAGTTTAGCGCGGGAAACAATTTTATCTAAAAGATCTTGAGGAAAGCTGTTGGTGGTATTGGTAAAATAGCCCCAATCAAAAAGCACTGGCACGCCGGCGATTTCCCAATGTCCTGACGGCGTATCTTTACCAGAAGAAATTTCACTCGCATAGCCATATGAGCCAATAATTTCACCTTCAGTTTGCATACCTTTGGGATAATGGCCAGTCGATTCGTACGCCGCTTTGATTAAACCTAATTTACCTAAATTTGGCAATTTTAATGGTCCACTACGGCCTTGTTCAGCTTGACCTAAAGCGCAAGCCTCAGCAATATGTCCTAAAGTGTTAGCCCCTTCATCGCCATATTTTTTGGCATCTTCAGCGCCGCCGATCCCAAACGAATCTAGGATCATAATAAATACTCTTTTCATAATATCCTCTAACTGATAAACAACACTTAACTCAAGTACAATCGATATAATCAATCACTGCTAATCAAATACCGACGACTATTTTGGGGCTAACAATAATTTATAAAATATCACTCGTATATTTGCCATATATAATAACAAAAAACAAAAAAGATTTAAGCATTGCTTTAATCAAATAGTTGAATATTTGTTTAAATAATGTCATTAATTTGAATTGATTCATACTTTTTATAAAAAAATAACATCGTTTTAGTAAAATGCAGACAACAGCAAATTTATAAAAAATTCAAATGCATTCATGACCAAATAAATCATCAAATAACATCAACCCTGTGATAATATAGAAAGCAAGTACAATAGAGCCCAAACTATAACAATAACAGATAAAATCGAATTGAACTTGGGCATCTACTTTCACAAAATAAAGGTAATGATTAATGAAACAAAAAATTCCTAACACATTTGGTCTAACTGTTTTTGCTCAAAAAGTTATTACTGTCACAACAGTCGAACAATTACAACAAATTTGGCAAGATAACTTGTCGCATTTACCTATTATGATTATTGGTGAAGGCAGTAACACTCTTTTTACCTGTGATTTTGATGGTATTGTGGTTGTTAACCGCATCAAAGGCATCACAATAACCGAAACCGACCAAGCGTGGCATTTAAAAGTTGGTGCAGGTGAAATTTGGCACGATATTGTATCGCAAACGATAGAACAAAATATATCAGGACTAGAAAACCTCGCATTAATTCCGGGGTGTGTTGGTTCGGCACCTATTCAAAATATTGGTGCTTACGGAGTTGAATTTCAAAAAGTAGCTGATTATGTGGAATTGCTTGAGCTTGCCACAGGTAACATCATCACAGTCACCGATGGTCAATATGGTTATCGTGAAAGCATCTTCAAAAAAGCATATTTGCAAGGTTATGCGGTTATCAATGTTGGTATTAAACTACCCAAACAGTGGCAACCAGTATTAACTTACGGTGAATTACGAAATTTTGACCCCCAAAATGTCACCCCAAAAATAGTCTTTGATAAAGTGTGTGAAATTCGCCGCAGTAAATTGCCCGATCCCAAAGTTCTTGGCAATGGTGGAAGCTTTTTTAAAAACCCTGTGATCGACAAAATTGAGGCAGACAAATTACTTGAAATTTACCCAAGCATGCCAATATATCCACAAGTTAACGGGCAAATAAAATTAGCAGCAGGTTGGCTTATCGAACAGTGTGGTCTAAAAGGCTATCAAATAGGCGGAGCGGCGGTACATCAACAACAAGCGCTGGTATTAGTCAACAAAAATCAAGCAACAGCACAAGATGTAGTTGAATTAGCTCGTTATATAAAAAAATGTGTATTACAAAAATTCTTGGTGAGTTTATCGCCAGAAATCCGATTTATCGGCAACAAGGGCGAAATTGAAGCAGACAGTTATTTGTAATTAACTCTAAATTATCATTGTCCGCAAAACATAGCCCATAAATTATATGCGATAACATTATGAAACATTCGTATTCATTTCCTATTTTATTGACGAGTTTACTTTTTGTAACTATCTCGTTGTCAGCACTCAACACACAAGTACCATTGTGGTTAGTGCGTAATGAGTTTTCGCTTGAGCAAATTGGTCTTGTGGGATCAAGTTATTTTACTGGTAACTTGATTGGTACTATTTTTGCCAATTGGTTTATTAGTAAATTTAATGCTCGTCACACTTATACCTATAGTTGTATTATTTTTGCCATAGCAACTATTGGCTTAAGTTTTTCAATAAATTTTTATAGCTGGATAATGTGGCGCTTTTTTATTGGCATTGCTTGTGCTGTCACTTGGGTGGTGATTGAAAGTTGCATATTACTCACTGGCCCAGTGCATACACGTGGACGGATGCTTGCAGTTTATTTAACCACTTATTATTTAGGCACGGTTTTGGGGCAAGCTTTGTTACAGTATTTTCCACAAGATGTACTGTATTTTGGATTGGTTATTATGTTACTCATGGGGCTTGCGATTTTATTTATTTTACGCACACATTATAAATTACCAAAAAGAAAAAAAAGCAGCTTTAACATTATGCCAATGATATTGAATAAACCTTCTCGGCTTGGATTAACCGGCTGTGTTATTGCAGGCATGTTAATTGGGTCGTTATATTCACTATTACCAGTTTATTATTCACACTTGGGTTATAGTGATACTCAAGTTGCTAATTGGATGATTTTACTTATTTTATCAGGAGTGGCGGCACAAATGCCTGCCAACTGGTGTGCTGACAAATTTGGACGGCAAATGGTATTGCTAATTGAATCGCTACTCATGTTGGCCGCATGTGTCATGCTGGTATTCAACTGGTTTGATGCGTTGGCGATTATCTTATTAGGCGCAACGATTTACACCATTTATCCTATATCTATGGCTTGGGCTTGCTCGTGTGTTAAAAAGCAAAATATTGTGGCTATGAATCAAGCAATGCTCTTAACCAACACCTTAGGTAGCTTAGTTGCTCCTGCGGTGATAGCTTTTATTATGGATAAAACGAGTAATACTTATTTATTTGTCAGTTTTGCTATAATTTCGTTATACTTCGTGATCTTATTAGTTAAAAAAAGAGGAACGGATGCGCAGCCACAAAAATCCACTTAAATTAATAGAAATACTCGCTGATGGCAAATACCATTCAGGTGAAGAATTAGCAGCAATATTTGGAATAACACGCGCAGGCATCAATAAATACATCAAACAACTGCGTGAGTGGGGGGTAGACTTAACTTCAGTGCAAGGTAAAGGCTATTGCTTGGCAGCGCAACTTGATTTGCTCAACAAAAACAAGATTGATCAGCACTACCAATCCGACAGCCACTGCGAAATATTACCGATTATTGATTCAACCAACCAATATCTACTTGATCGAATAGGTCAATTAACATCGGGTGACTGCTGCGTGGCTGAATTTCAATCAAAAGCACGAGGCCGAAGAGGACGAAAATGGTTTTCCCCTTTTGGAAGCAATTTATACTTCTCAATGTATTGGAAGCTAGAACAAGGCGTGGCCGCGGCAATGGGATTAAGTTTGGTGGTAGGGATAGTACTTGCCGACACTTTACGCACATTATCAGGTCAAAATATCAAAGTTAAATGGCCAAATGATCTTTATCTTAATGACCAAAAGTTAGCCGGTATTTTAGTTGAGCTCGCCGGTAAAACTGGCGACTGTGCCCATGTAGTGATTGGTGTTGGAGTCAATCTAACCATGACAAATCCTGATACCAACATAGTTAACCAAAAATGGGCTAATTTAGGTAATGTTGATCGTAACTTACTTGTTGCACAAGTGGCTAAAGTCTTAAAAAGTAAATTAATCGAATTTGAAAAACATGGTTTAGGGCCATTTATTAATGATTGGAATAGACTTGATAACTTTGCCAATCGACCAGTAAAACTATTAATTGGTGATAATACCATCCGCGGCATTGCAAAAGGCATCAACGAGCAAGGTGCTTTATTGTTAGAACAAAACGGTAAAATTAATGCCCATATTGGTGGCGAAATATCATTAAGAATTGATGAATAATAAACCCAAAATGATTTAACAAAACTATTCCGCTTGTAACAAGCGGAATAGATTAAGCAAACATATTCTTAACTTTTATTTTTAAATTTCAAAACTCGAAGAGCATTAGCGGTCACAATCGCCGTCGTGCCTGAATCAGCCAACACCGCTAGCCACAGTCCAGTAAAACCAAACAAACTGGTAATCAAAAAGATCAGCTTAATGCCTAATGCAATGGTAATATTTTGTTTAATATTACGACTCGCAAAGCGAGTTAAACGAATTAACTTAGGTAAACTGAGTAAGCTATTTTTAGTTAATGCGGCATCGGCAGCTTCTAACGCAACATCAGTGCCACTTCCCATGGCAATACTCACAGTTGCGGCTTTCATGGCTGGTGAATCATTAATACCATCGCCCACCATAGCAATTGACGTTGTGTTGCGGATCTTTTCAATGGCAATCAACTTATCGGCAGGCAACAATTCAGCGCGGTAATCCATACCTAACTGATCGGCAATAGCTTTAGCTGCTCGCGCATTATCGCCTGTTAGCATCAAAGATTTAATACCCAGCTGATTAAGTTCATTCATTGTAGTCTTTGCATCTGACCGCAACATATCTTGCAGAGCAATAATGCCCATCAGTTGTTGATTTGTTGCCGCAACTACCACGGTTTTACCTGCACTTTCAAATTCCGCAATGATTTTAGCGTGTTCATCATTTAAAGGCGTTGAAACAGTTGCAACTTTGTTTGGAGAAACAATATAAAAAGTCTGATTATCAATCTTGCCTTGAATACCAATTCCCGCAATTGCTTTACGATTATCGGCCTGATTAATGCTTAACTGATTTTGTAATGCGTAATCAACAATAGCTTTACCTATAGGATGATGCGAACCACTTTCAATTGAGGCAACCATTGTTAATAATTGCTCTTTGGAAATATCTTGAGGAATCACATCGGTTACTTGTGGTTTACCTTCAGTTAAGGTACCAGTCTTATCAAACGCAACCAGTTTAACCGAACCAATATGCTCTAATGCTGCTCCACCTTTAATTAACACCCCTTGCTTTGCCGCATTCGACAAGGCAGATGTTATCACCGCAGGGGTTGAAATCACAAGCGCACAAGGGCAACCAATTAATAACAACGTCAAGCCACGATAAAACCAAGTATACCAATCAGCATTAAGCAACAAAGGTGGCACAACAATCACCAATAGTGCAAATAAAGCAATTGTAGGCGTATAGTAACGGCTAAATCTATCAATAAAACGTTCAATAGGCGCTTTGCGCTCTTCGGCATCTTCAATCATCTGTAAAATACGATCAACCGCATTTTGCCCGACTTCTGATACCACTTTAAGTTGAATTGTATTATCAACCACCAGCGAACCAGCCATAATTTTGTCGCCTGAAAGATAATTAACAGGAATGGACTCGCCAGTTAATGCGCTTTCATCAATATTGGCTTGCTCACTCATTAAAATGACATCAGCAGGCAACCGCCCTCCAGATGAAATTTCTATAATGTCCTCGGGTTTTAAACTATGACTGGCAACGGTTTTTCTTACACCGTCAATGATTATCACGGTCTCTTCTGGCATGAGCTGAGCAAGCGAGGAAATGCCTTTTTTTGCTTTACTTGTTGCAACACCTTCTAACATTTCACCAATCATAAATAAAAATATCACCATGGTGGCTTCTTCGGCAGCGCCAATAAATAAAGCACCAATAGCCGACACGCTCATTAACGACTCTATCGCAAATGGTGTACCACTGCGCGTTAAAACCAATGCTTCTTTCAAAATAGGAATGAGCCCAACAATTGCCGTCACCATAAAGGCATATTCGCCAACGGTTTGATTACATAACAAAAGGATATAACTCATAACAATTAAAGCGCCTAACACTGCTAAAGGGATTAATGCTTTATTATCAAAACGATGGGAATGCTCATGATGATGTGAATGTTCGGGGGATGATTCAAAAATGGGCTTATAGCCTAACTCGATGATTTTATCTTCGATCAATTTAATCGTTTTTTCATTCTTTTGTGGAACAAAAACGACTAATTTTTCGGTAGAAAAGATAATCTTGGTTTGGCAAATATTGGGTAATGTCTTTAAACTATTTTCAATTTGTTGCGCACAGTTTGCACAATCCATGCCTTTTATTTTCCATGTTAATTTAGTTTGATTGATTTGCCTGTCGGGGTCATCAGGGGGATCGCCAAACTCATTTTTGGGGTTAGTCTTATGGGTACTACCGCCACAACTCTGGGTTGATTCTTGATGACAATTTACAACATGAGAGAAATTTGCATGATTATGCGCCAGATTTTGACAATTATCATGACAACATTCATGGCGGTGATGTTTGTGACACATTGATTTGTTATTATATAACATAACGTTACCTCTTTTTGTGGATGATTTTGATTGTACGCTAAAAAAGAAAAAAATAAATTAATTTATTTTTATGGAATTTTTTAAATTAAAATTAATGCGTTAAAAACGTTAGCAACGTGATGACATCTAACAAATCAGTAACAAATAGATCACTTTAATAGCAGCCATTTAATTACTCAAAAATCAGTCAGAAAAGGTATTGATTTTATTTGATTTTTTTCTGTTTATTTTTTAACAAGAACCGCCTTATAAAAACACAAAAATCCTTCCCAAAAACGATGGCTATGTTGTTTGCCATATTCCGGCGTCAGAATGTGCCGACAATAGATCGAAGTTAGCACGCCAAACAAGGATGTTTGGCGAGTTTGTGTTGCGTCTGATAAATTTGTCTGGAACAAATTTGAACACCTGAGCATAGCGAAGGTGGCCTCGTAGAGGCGAGTATCAGGATGATACGAGTAATCCCACAAATGGTGCGTTAAGACTGAGCGACGGCGGAGGATAGCCGAAGGATACATTCTGCAGCCAGAGCGTGAGTTGTAAGGGAGTTCGCTTTAATGAACAGCCCCCAAAAGTTGGATTGTTTAAATCTACTTTTGGGAACAAAATTATGGCAAAAAAATATACATTCGATTTTAAAAAACAAGTTTGTTCACCAAAGGTCAAAACTTCCGAAACCACCACACCTAATTCATTTTATACACCAACCCAAAAGGCTTATTTTCCACCAAAACCATTTCCCAAAACAGGCCAATAATAGATCAATCTTATCATTAACAAAACTTTACGATTTTTTAACAAAAAAAAGTAGCTATTATTAATCAACTGGTTATAATTTAATCGCCTTCAAAGCAAGGGAATGCTCATTAGCTGAGCGGTAAATCATAAAAATAAAACAAAAATTTACTTAACTGGATGATCGAAATGTACTACCATTCTTTGGCAACTGGCCTGCTAAATTTATGCCTAAATCTTTTTCATTTCCACTATAGTCGAAATCAAACTCAATTCTTATTTTTATTACCGAAGTTATCAAGTTTAGCGAAATCGCCGTGTTTATCGGCAGGGATATCGTCGAGGTCGAGGTGCTTATTTTTTCTATCTAAATTATTGTTGTTCTTCGTGCCATTGTTTTTGTTGTCATATACACAGTGTTCTATGGCATTAACAGCGTCTACATCAAGGTATATTGAGGGTAGTGCGCCATATTTAACGTTAGACGGTGGTCAAACAAGGACAACTTCAACGGATAGTTTCTTGTTTATTAAGTTGCGGGATGGTACAAGGTACACACCGTCAACTAATCCATCAAGTGCTACAAATCCAATAAGATTACCTTATGCAGGGAGTACTTTGGGTCATATAGATATGATAGTCCCATCAACAGCTAGTTCAGTGAGTTTAAGTGATTTAGTTACTAGGTATAATTATTGGGGAGATGATGATGGAGATGGTCAGGGTATAAATGGTGTTACTGCTACAGGGGATATATCGGTATCGTTTACGGATAATGCTGGTCGAACAGTAAGTCGTAGTGATACATTAGATATTTGTAATGCACCTTATAAGGTAACATTAAGTTATACAGGGGGATATTTACAGACAAGGTACGGAGTTCCTAATATAATCTATTTTAATAGTAGTACAGTGACGTATTATATCAATCCATATAATACTGTTGCTCGTATTTGTTACGCAAGGCCGAGTTTGTTATGGGGTGGTTCTAGTCGCACCAATTCTAATGGTGATCCTCGCTACGCAGGCCCAGTTAACATATGGAGTCCAGATAAGGGTTTTTTAGTTCAGTCAACAAGTTCGTCGTCTTACGGTCATAATTTTCCTACAACGGGTGCTGATGGATTGTATTTTGATCTACTCATAGGAGGAGTAGATGCAAGTCAGTTGACGTGGTCTGTTGTCACGAATGGTAGTAGTATAACAGCTACCGTGACAAGTGTAACAGCTAATGAGTCATGGAATCCTGTTGCTGATAATGGAAAAATTGTTGCGCGTGTTAAGTTAAGTGGTCCTAGGGCGGATAGTACTCAAATAGGTTCAAGTAATCCTAGTCCGTTTATTCCGTTGCTATCTTTGCCACAGACATTTGAGTTGGTGGGTAGGGATAGTCAAGGTAATGAGGTGAGGTATGGATTTGTGTTAAAGCAGTGGTTCGTCAATCGAGGTGATAAATACGATACTCAGTCTAACCACTCATCTTGGTGTAGAAGTTTGGGTTATCGTTTGCCACAGGTCAAGGATTTAACTAACGCGAGGTGTGGTGTTGGTATCGACTTCCCATGTATAAATGGCGTAGATAGCGCTACGCCTAGTTCATCTTATAATAATTACATGCGTCACATAGGTGCAGGATTTTTCACGGAGTGGGGCAACATGTACGGCTACGCTGATGCGGGCTTCGTCGGCTCCCGCTACTGGACAAGCGACGAGGTAGGTAGAGGCTATGCCCTCAATGTCGAAGCGGACTACGGTAACGTCGTCTCCAGCCACAGTGCCAGCAGCTCCCGCTCTGGCCTTTGTACCGCACCTTAGCTTTTTTTTCTTAGTCCTTAATCCTTGGGCCGCGTGGGCGGTTATGGTGCCTGAGAGGACAATCTAACAAAGAATAAAGCCCCCGCATCAGTTGGGGCATTTCCCCTTAGGGTTGCGCTGTTGCGGCGAAGCCACAATCGCGCTGCCCCCGCCGCCGGCGACGCTGAAAGTGTCGATGGCGGTGGCTCAGGGGTAAAATCAAATAAATAAAGATAAGTCATGTAATGGAAATAGAACAAAAATTAGCATTAAGTGAAAATCCGATACATTTTTTGAAAGAAGGTCTTTTTTTAAGGGCTTATAACCAGTCGTTTTATGTCATGAGTCAATTATTAGGATTAATTTAAAACCGATAATCAAGCATATTAAAAAACTCGACCAAATTGTTGTATGTGGTGGATTTCCGGCTAATGTTATTAATAAACGTTAGCCTAATGTGTTTCTGGGTTGGTGGATAAAATTAATTGATTGCAGTGGTTTCGGACGTTTTGACCTTTGGTGAACAAAATAGCTACAGTGACCACGTCCGAGTTAGGAAATTAAAGCGAATGAACTGCACCCCAAAAGTTGTACAAAAAAACTAAGCTGCTGGAAAATAATACTCCCGATATTGAACAGGACTCTTTTTGTCCAAGCTTAATTTAATTCTTCTATGATTATAATAATGGATATATTCCTCAATATCCGCTTT
>NZ_JBXSQH010000004.1:0-111422 GCF_057063525.1 Gilliamella sp. X-46
ACTGCTCGACTAATGAGCACTCCCTTGCTTTGAAAGCGCTTAAATTATAACCGATTGAGTAATTATGCGCTAGGTTTTTTGTTAAAAATTTGTAAAGTTTTGTTAATTGCGGGCGGTTAAGCTTTTGTTGGCGTGTTTTGGGAAATGGTTTTGGTGAGTTTTTTTTGAATAAAAAACATTAAATAAAAACTTGAATAAAATCAATACCTTTTCTGACCGATTTTTGGGTGGTAATTGTGTTGTTTTTTAACAAAAAAACTCACCAAAAAACACCCCAAGGTTATGTTGTTTGCCTTGCTCCGGCGTCAGAATATGCCAACAGCAAAGTGAGTTTGGCCATTGGCCACATTTGCAACCCAAGCATGGGCGTTAGGATGTTCGTTTTAATTCCCTGATTCGGTCAGGCCTTTGTCGCCATTTTGATCACTTAATCATAAACCTCCGAAACCATTCCCCCTAAACTAAACCGTCCCCTTTTGCTTAAAGATTCTTAATTAAGTTTCGGGTATAATTAGTGTTATTTTTCGATTATGGATACAATACTTATGCCTAATGCCGCTAAACCATTAAATATTATTTTTGCCGGTACCCCCGATTTTGCCGCCACTCATTTAAAGGCGCTTGTTGGTTCTGAACATAATGTGATTGCCGTTTTTACCCAACCCGATCGTCCAGCGGGGCGTGGCAATAAGCTGACGGCTAGCCCTGTTAAGCAACTCGCAATGGAATATAATCTGCCCGTTTATCAACCTGTAACCCTTAAAAAAGAAGAAAATCAAAAAATCATTGCTGATCTCAATGCCGATATTATGATTGTGGTTGCCTATGGGTTGATTTTGCCACAAGCGGTATTGGATATGCCTAGATTAGGCTGTCTAAATGTGCACGGTTCGTTATTACCCCGTTGGCGTGGTGCGGCACCAATTCAGCGTGCATGTTGGGCAGGCGATGAGCAAACAGGTATTACCATTATGCAGATGGATGCAGGGCTTGATACGGGTGATATGTTATATAAGCTGACCTGTCCAATCGAGCAAACCGATACCAGTGCATCACTATACGATAAACTGGCACAATTAGGACCGCAAGCGTTGCTCGATACGTTGGCGCTCATTACTGAACAAAAAATCCAACCCGAAAAGCAAGATCCGTCACAAGCAACTTATGCCGAAAAATTATCAAAGCAAGAAGCTAAACTCGATTGGAATTTGCCTGCCGAGCAACTTGAGCGTTGCGTTCGGGCTTTTAACCCATGGCCTGTTAGTTTTTTTGATGTTAACGGTGAATCGGTTAAGGTGTGGCAAGCTCATGTTGTGAAAATGGACTCAAAACAGCCGGCGGGGACGATTTTGCAAGCCAATAAAAATGGTATTTGTATTGCCACTAGCCAACATGCTTTGAATATGACGCTTTTACAACCTGCAGGGAAAAAGCCGATGTCGGCACAAGATTTGTTAAACTCACGTCAATCTTGGTTTTCTGTTGGCGAAAAACTTAATACCGATTAGGCACAGCAATCTAACGGTGATGGTTGGTTATTAAGGTTGTAAACCATCGTTGATCACTTTGTTTTCAATTGAAAGCAATTTGCTAAAAATGAATTTATTGTGGCGAAGTTGACTTGATCAACATATAATCGTCACCATCCTAGACTATATAGTGAAAACATTAGAGGAATAATTTATGGGATTTTTAACAGGTAAACGTATACTCGTTACTGGTGTTGCAAGTAACCGTTCAATTGCTTACGGTATTGCACAAGCAATGCATCGTGAAGGTGCTGAACTTGCTTTTACTTACCAAAACGATAAATTAAAAGGTCGTGTTGAGGAGTTTGCCGCTGATTTTGGTTCAAAAATCGTGCTACCTTGTGATGTCGCGCACGATGAAAGCATTACTGAACTATTTACTGAACTTGCAAAAACATGGGATAAATTCGATGGTTTTGTTCATGCTATCGCTTTCGCACCAGGTGATCAATTAGATGGCGATTATGTTAATGCCGTTACCCGTGAAGGTTTTGCTATTGCTCACGATATTAGCTCTTATAGCTTTGTGGCTATGGCTAAGGCATGTCGTTCAATGCTAAATCCAAATTCAGCGTTAGTGACACTTTCTTACCTTGGTGCTGAACGTGCAATCCCTAATTATAATGTGATGGGTCTTGCTAAAGCATCATTAGAAGCCAATGTGCGCTATATGGCAAATGCAATGGGGCCTGAGGGTGTTCGTGTTAATGGTATTTCTGCTGGTCCAATCCGTACGCTTGCAGCATCTGGCATTAAGGACTTTAAAAAGATGCTATCTCACTGCGAATCAGTCACGCCAATTCGTCGTACTGTGACAACCGAAGATGTGGGTAATTCAGCGGCATTTTTATGTTCTAATTTAGCTTCAGGTATTACCGGTGAAGTCATTCATGTCGACGGTGGATTTAGCATTGCGGCAATGAATGAGTTAGAACTTAAATAAGATTAATTTTTAAAACTCAAAAAAGGCATCAACCATTATTTTGATGCCTTTTTTAATGATAGTAAATAACCAATTATTATCTTACTGCGTTATGTTATTCTTTTGTTAGTTTTGGGCGAAATAGAAAATTTAGAATACATAACTTCTTTTTTCCGCTAAAATCTAAAGTAATTTGCTCAATACAAGTCTGTTGGAGAAAAAATGAAAATAGCAAAAAATAAAGTAGTCAGTTTAGCATACCAAGTGCGCACTAAAGATGGTGTGTTAGTTGATGAAGCTACAGCTGCTGCACCACTTGAATATTTACAAGGTGCCGGTAATTTATTACAAGATTTAGAAAAAGCATTAGAAGGCCATCAAGTTGGCGATAAATTTGATGTCGAAATCATTAACGCTTATGGCGATTTTAATGATGCACTGGTCCAAAATGTTCCACGCGATGTGTTTGTTGGTGTTGATGAGCTAGAAGTCGGTATGCGATTTTTTGCTGATACCGATCACGGCTCTTTACCCGTTGAAATCACGGCCATTGATGGTGATACGGTGACGGTTGACGGTAATCATATGTTAGCAGGACAAGATTTGCAGTTTAATGTTGAAGTTCTCGCTATTCGTGATGCAACAGAAGAAGAAATCGCACACGGTCATATTCATGGTGCTCACGGTCACGATCATGGGCACGGTGGTTGCGGTTGTGGCGGTCATGATCACGATGATGATGATGAAGCTCACGGTTGCTGTGGTGGTGGCCATGGCGGATGTGGCTGTCACTAGTTTTTATCACTTATTGATATTAAAAAGCGCTATACAGCGCTTTTTCTTTTTGTGCAAAACTGGTTAGTTTTTTGTGAAATAAGTCGTAATATTTTCTTTATTGAGTTTATCTAATTAGCCAATCTATTAATAATTTACTTTTAGTCATTAAATAAAATAAAAGTACAATGTCCTTAGAACATTCCCAATTAATGCCGCGTGAAAAGCTGTTGAAGTTTGGTGTCGAAACATTAAGTGATGCTGAACTGTTGGCTTTATTTTTACGGACAGGCACTCATAATTCGCCTGTTTTGGAATTATCACAAAATCTATTAAATGATTTTGGCTCTTTGTATAATTTAATTAATGCAAGTCATCGTGATTTTTGCCAAAAACATGGCCTAGGCACGGCTAAATATACGCAGCTAAAAGCAGTTGTTGAACTCTCATCCCGTTATTTGAAAGTGAAAATGACGCACGAAAATTCACTTTCTTCACCATCTGTCACACACCACTATTTAGCAAGTCGATTAGCCAATAAAGATCGTGAAATTTTTATGGTGATTTTTTTAGATAATCAACATCATGTCATTTCGTCAGAAGAGATGTTTGTCGGTACCTATAATTGTGTAGAAGTACACCCACGCGAAGTAGCAAGACGAGCATTACAACATAATGCAGCCGCATTAATTTTAGCCCATAATCATCCCTCAGGTATGGCGGAGCCCAGTCAAGCAGATCGTCATCTTACTCAAAAAATAGAAGAAGTTTGTGAATTAATTGATGTTCGAGTTATAGATCATATTGTTATTGGTAAGGGCGAATATGTCTCTTTTGCTGAACGCGGATGGATTTCGTAGCTGTTTTTACTTACAATGTAACTTGATCGACTAACTTATATATGAATCTATGCTATGAATAAACAATTAGAATTACTTGAAACCAAAGTCGCTTTTCAAGAAGTCACCATTGAAGAACTTAATCAGATGGTTACCAATCTTCAAGCTGATGTGAGTAAATTAAAAGAACAGTTGGTTTTATTGTCCCAAAAGCTACAAGCAACGCAACCATCAAATATTGCTAATTTATCTGAAGAAACACCACCACCTCATTATTAATAACATTTGAATCGTCCATCAATCACTGCTATTTAATAATTTGACTATCCAACAGGTAATCATGCATGGTATTGCCATTGATAGTAGCAAGTGGATGGATTGATAGCCTATCTTATATAAGCTTATCAATTAGTCAATCAAGGTATAATGAATATAAATTTAGAAAATAAAAAACCGGCACAAAGCCGGTTTTAGTTCACAATGATTTAAAACTATTCAGCTGTTGCTTCTGCTTCTACTGCAGGACGATCAACTAACTCGATATAAGCCATTGGAGCATTATCTCCATCACGGAAACCACATTTTAAAATACGTACATAACCACCAGAACGGGTAGCAAAACGTGGACCTAAATCTGAAAATAATTTTTTAACTGTATCTTTATCACGGATACGAGCAAAAGCCAAACGGCGATTAGCTACGCTATCGCTTTTGGCTAGCGTAATTAACGGTTCAACAACACGACGCAACTCTTTTGCTTTAGGCAATGTAGTTTTGATGATTTCATGTTCAACAAGTGAACTAGTCATGTTACGAAACATTGCTTGACGATGGCTGCTATTTCGGTTCAGTTGACGACCACTTTTACGATGGCGCATAACTTTATCCTTCTTATATAAATTTTATCTTAGTCTTCAACAATACTTGCTGGTGGCCAGTTCTCAAGACGCATGCCTAAAGATAAACCACGAGATGCGAGTACGTCCTTAATTTCAGTAAGTGATTTCTTACCAAGATTAGGGGTTTTAAGTAACTCAACTTCAGTACGTTGTACTAAATCACCAATATAATGAACTGCTTCTGCTTTTAAGCAATTAGCAGACCGAACAGTTAATTCCAAATCATCTACTGGACGTAATAGAATTGGATCAAATTCCGGTTTATCTTCTTTAACTTCTGGTTGACGTACATCACGTAAATCAACGAAAGCTTCAAGTTGTTCAGCCAAAATAGTCGATGCACGACGAATAGATTCTTCAGGATCGATAGTACCATTGGTTTCCATATCGATAACTAGTTTATCTAAATCCGTACGTTGTTCCACACGAGCAGCATCAACAGAATATGCAATGCGCTCTACAGGACTATAACATGCATCAACTAACAGACGACCAATTGGTCGATCTTCATCTTCTGACTTAACGCGAGCAGAAGCAGGGACATAACCACGTCCTCGTTGTACACGAATACGCATACTAATTGAAGCATTGGCATCAGTAAGATGACAAATTACTAAATCAGGATTAACAATTTCAACATCACCATCATGAGTGATATCTGATGCGGTTACTGCACCAATACCTGATTTATTTAAAGTCAGCATAACATCATCTTTAGTATGTACACGTACTGCTAATTTTTTCAAATTAAGCAGGATATCAAGTACATCTTCTTGAACGCCTTCTTTAGTACTGTACTCATGCAGAACACCGTCAATTTCAACTTCGGTTACTGCATATCCCGGCATAGATGATAATAAAATGCGGCGTAGTGCATTACCTAAAGTATGGCCAAAACCACGCTCAAGCGGCTCTAAAGTCACTTTGGCATGTGTCTGACTGTATTGAACAACATCAACTAGGTGAGGTTTTAAAAACTCTGTTACAGAACCCTGCATTATGTCCTCTCTTAAGTGCTAAACTTTACTTAGAGTAAAGTTCGACGATCAAATGTTCGTTGATGTCAGCTGATAAATCTGAACGTTCTGGTAAGCGTTTAAACACACCTTCCATTTTGCTAGCATCAACTTCTAACCATGTTGGTTTTTCACGTTGTTCAGCTAGCTCTAAAGCGGCTTTAATACGTGCTTGTTTTTTTGATTTTTCGCGAACACTAATCACATCTTCAGGTGATACTTGATAAGATGCAATGTTCACAACGCGACCATTAACAAGAACAGCTTTATGACTAACTAATTGACGAGCTTCAGCGCGAGTTGCACCAAATCCCATGCGATAAACAACGTTATCTAAGCGACGTTCTAAAAGACCAAGTAGGTTTTCACCAGTGTTGCCTTTAATACGCGCTGCACTTTTGTAGTAATTACGGAATTGACGTTCTAAAATTCCATAAATACGTCTAACTTTTTGTTTTTCACGTAACTGAACACCATAATCGGATAAACGCGGTTTACGCGCACCATGCTGTCCAGGAGCTTGTTCTAATTTACATTTACTATCAATCGCTCGGACGCCAGACTTAAGGAATAAATCTGTACCTTCACGGCGACTTAATTTGAGTTTTGGTCCCAAATATCTTGCCATTTTATTTCTCCAATAATCCTAAACATTCAATGTTTAATAAAAAATTAAACACGACGTTTCTTTGGTGGACGACAACCGTTATGAGGAATCGGAGTAACATCAGTAATGTTAGTGATGCGATAACCCGCTGCATTTAATGCACGAATTGTTGACTCACGACCAGGACCAGGTCCTTTAACCATAACTTCTAGATTCTTAATTCCGTAATCTTTGACGGCTTCAGCACAACGTTCTGCGGCCACTTGAGCTGCAAAAGGTGTTGATTTACGAGAGCCACGGAAACCAGAACCACCAGCGGTTGCCCAACCTAACGCATTACCTTGACGATCGGTAATAGTTACGATTGTATTGTTGAATGATGCATGAATATGAGCTATACCATCAGAAACTTGCTTTTTTACACGTTTACGTGTACGAACAGGTGTCTTTGCCATTTAATTATACCTCAATTATTTCTTGATTGGCTTACGCGGTCCCTTACGGGTACGAGCGTTAGTCTTTGTGCGTTGACCACGGACTGGAAGTCCACGACGGTGACGCATGCCACGATAACAACCAAGGTCTAATAAACGCTTGATACTCATAGTTACTTCACGACGTAAATCACCTTCAACTGTGAATTTAGCGACTTGTTCACGTAACTTTTCAATCTGATCTTCAGATAGTTCTCTGATCTTCACATGTTCAGCAATACCAGCTTCAGCACAAATTGTCTTAGCGCGGGTACTTCCGATACCATAAATAGCTTGTAAAGCAATTACAGCATGTTGTTGATCAGGAATGTTAATGCCTGCTATACGGGCCACTATGCACTCCTTTATTGTTAATGTTTAGTGAATTCACCATACTGAAAAGCCCGTTTTCAGGATACTCAAACAGTGAATTCACAAATAAATCTAGGCTGGCTATTCTAGCCAGCTTTACTATACTTTGGCAAGTAAAATATGCAAAAGCACAACTTTCCAGTTAAATAAATTAACCTTGACGTTGTTTATGTTTACCTTCAACGCAAATAACACGAACAATGCCATTACGTTTGATGATTTTACAATTTCTGCATAATTTCTTGACTGAAGCACGAACTTTCATGTTTTTCTCCGTAACTTCTGGCTAACTTATCGGCCGTAGCCTTTAAGGTTCGCTTTCTTTAACACTGACTCATAACGATTTGGCATCATTAAAGTCTGTACTTGTGCCATAAAATCCATGATTACAACAACAACGATTAATAAAGATGTTCCGCCAAACTGAACAGGAACTTTCATCGCGCTTGTCATAAACATTGGAACCAAACATACAAAAGTAATGTAGATTGCGCCAATTAGCGTTAAACGAGTCATTACTTTGTCAATATACTTAGATGTTTGTTCACCTGGACGAATACCTGGAATAAATGCACCAGATTTTTTAAGCTGATCTGCTGTTTCTCTAGGATTGAAAACCAATGCTGTATAGAAGAAACAGAAGAAAATAATCGCTACTGCAAAAAAGATTATGTATAACGGTTGATCATGAGAGAAATATTGATTGATAAGTACCATAATATATCTCCATCCTTCACCATCTCCTTGGAACCAAGCAGCCATCATTGATGGTAACATAGCAATTGTTGAAGCAAATATTGCAGGAATAACGCCTGCCATATTAATCTTTAATGGTAAATGCGTACTTTGCGCAGCGTAAACACGACGACCTTGTTGTCGTTGTGCATAATTAACAACAATTCGTCGTTGACCACGCTCAACAAACACAACAAAATAAGTTACACCGACCACTAATGCAGCAACAACTAATAATAAAATCGGATGCAATGAACCAGAGCGAGCTTGTTCAATTGTTTCATAAATAGCATGAGGAAGACTTGCCACGATACCTGCAAAGATAATGATTGAAATACCATTACCTACACCTCGTTCAGTAATCTGCTCACCCAACCACATAAGAAACATAGTGCCAGTAACTAAGCTAACCGATGCAATAAAATAGAAAGAAAATCCTGGATTAATCACAACGTGACCATAATCAGGAATATTCGGTAAACCAGTCGCAATACCAACAGCCTGTATAATCGCTAAAGCTAATGTGCCATAACGAGTGTACTGACTAATTTTTTTACGACCAGATTCACCTTCTTTCTTTAATTCTGCTAATTTAGGGCTAATTGCCGTTAATAACTGTACAATAATTGATGCAGAAATATAAGGCATTATCCCTAAAGCAAAAATTGAAGCACGGCTTAAAGCACCACCAGAGAACATATTGAACATACCCACAAGACCATTTGATGATGCTCGTGTTAGTAAGTCCGATAACGCTTTAGTATCAATACCAGGAACAGGAATGTAAGAACCAAGACGAAAAACAATAAGCGCTAAAAGCACAAACATCAAACGCCTTTTGAGTTCACCACTGCCACCTCGTGCACTTTGAAAATCTAATCCTGGTTGCTTTGCCATCTTTCTACTTATTCCTCAATTTTTCCGCCAGCAGCTTCAATTGCAGCTTTAGCACCTTTAGTTACACGAATACCACGAACAGTTACTGGTTTAGTTACTTCACCAGATAACATGATTTTTGCATATTCAATTTGTGAGTTAATCACATTTGCAACTTTTAAGCTATTTAGGTCAACAATATCGCCTTCAACTTTCATTAGATCTGAAAGACGAACTTGAGCTGTAACTTGAGCTTTACGAGAGGTAAAACCAAATTTAGGTAAGCGACGATATAAAGGCATTTGACCACCCTCAAAACCGCGACGAACGCCACCGCCTGAACGAGATTTTTGACCTTTAATACCACGAGTACCTGTTTTACCTAAACCAGAACCGATTCCTCGGCCTAGACGTTTTGGTGCATGCTTTGAACCTTCAGCAGGAGATAAAGTATTTAAACGCATTACTATTACTCCTCTACTTTAACCATGTAATAAACTTGGTTTACCATACCGCGAATCGCAGGTGTATCTTCACGCTCAACAGTATGACCAATACGACGTAATCCAAGACCAACTAACGTCGCTTTATGCTTCGGTAGACGACCAATAGAACTACGGGTTTGTGTAATTTTAATTGTTTTTGCCATGGCTAATTACCCCAAAATTTCTTCGACGGTTTTACCACGCTTAGCAGCAACCATTTCAGGTGATTTCATATTTTCTAAGCCATCAATTGTTGCACGAACCACATTAATTGGGTTAGTAGAACCATATGCCTTAGCTAAAACGTTACGAACACCTGCAACTTCTAAAACAGCACGCATTGCACCACCGGCGATAATACCAGTACCTTCTGACGCTGGTTGCATATAAACACGAGAACCTGTGTGAGCACCTTTAACAGGATGCTGTAAAGTATCGTTATTTAAAGCAACGTTAATCATGTTACGACGTGCTTTTTCCATTGCTTTTTGAATTGCTGCTGGCACTTCACGTGCTTTACCATATCCAAAACCTACGCGGCCATTACCGTCACCAACAACTGTTAGTGCAGAAAAACTAAAAATACGACCACCTTTTACGGTTTTAGAAACTCGGTTAACTGCGATTAGTTTTTCCTGCAGTTCACCAGCTTGTTTTTCGATGTTTGACATCTTTAACTCCTACCTTAGAACTGTAGGCCAGCTTCGCGAGCAGCATCTGCTAGCGCCTGAACTCGACCATGATATTGGAAACCCGAACGATCAAATGAAACTTCTTTGATATCTTTCGCTAATGCACGTTCAGCAATTGCTTTACCAACCGCTGCTGCTGCATCTTTGTTTCCGGTGTATTTTAAACTTTCACTGATAGCTTTTTCTAATGTAGAAGCGGCTGCCAGTACTTCTGATCCGTTTGGTGCGATAATCTGCGCATAAATATGACGCGGAGTGCGATGAACCACTAAGCGAGTTGCAAGTAGTTCATGCATCTTGCGACGCGCTTTAGTTGCACGACGGATACGAGCTGATTTCTTATCCATAGTGTTACCTTACTTTTTCTTAGCTTCTTTAGTACGCACAACTTCATCTGCGTAACGAACACCTTTACCTTTATAAGGCTCAGGACGACGATAAGCACGGATATCAGCAGCTACTTGTCCAATTAACTGTTTATCAGCACTTTTTAGTACGATTTCAGTTTGAGAAGGACATTCAGCTGTTACACCTGCAGGTAATTGATGTTCAATTGGATGTGAATATCCAAGAGATAAACCAATTGCATTACCTTTTACTTGTGCACGATAACCGACACCAACTAGCTGAAGTTTTTTAGTAAAACCTTCAGTAACACCAATAACCATTGCGTTAATCAATGCACGAGCAGTACCAGCTTGAGCCCAAGCATCTGCAAATCCATCACGAGGAGCAAATTTAATTTGACCTTCTTCTTGATTAATCACAACAGCATTATTTATTGTGCGAGATAACTCGCCATTTTTACCTTTAATCGTAATTACCTGACCATTGAGTTTTACCTCTACGCCAGCAGGAACAACGACAGGTGCTTTTGCAACACGAGACATCTTTTTCTCCCTTACGCTACGTAGCAGATAATTTCACCACCAAGACCTGCTTGGCGTGCTGCACGATCAGTCATAACACCTTTAGAAGTAGAAACAACCGCAATACCTAGTCCAGCCATAACTTTTGGTAATTCATCTTTACGTTTATAAATACGTAAACCTGGACGGCTAACACGTTTGATACTTTCTACAACAGCTTTGCCTTGGAAATATTTTAAAGTGATTTCCAATTCTGGCTTAGTGTCACCAACAACTTTATAGTCCCCAATATAACCTTCTTCTTTTAGCACATTGGCAATTGCCACTTTTAGCTTAGAGGAAGGCATGGTGACTGCAACTTTATTCGCAGATTGACCGTTACGAATACGGGTCAACATATCTGCTATAGGATCTTGCATGCTCATCTATAACACTCCCCTGATTACCAACTTGCCTTTTTAAGACCAGGAATCTCACCACGCATGGCTGACTCACGAACCTTAATACGGCTTAAACCAAACTTACGAAGGACGCCATGAGGACGACCAGTTTGACGACAACGACGACGTTGACGTGATGGACTAGAATCACGAGGAAGCGTTTGCAATTTAAGCACTGCATTCCAACGATCTTCATCTGATGCATTAAGATCAGAGATAATCGCTTTTAATTCTTGACGCTTTGCAAAATATTTTTCTGCTAGCTTTACGCGTTTCTTGTCGCGTTCAATCATTGATTGTTTAGCCATTATGCCCTACCTTACTTACGAAATGGGAAGTTAAAGGCAGATAATAAAGCTCGGCCTTCTTCATCTGATTGTGCACTTGTTGTGATAGTAATATCTAAACCACGAACACGATCAACTTTATCATAATCGATTTCAGGGAAAACGATTTGCTCACGAACACCCATGCTATAGTTACCACGACCATCAAAAGATTTTGCGCTTAAACCACGAAAATCTCGAGTACGAGGAAGAGCAATATAAACTAGACGTTCAAAAAATTCCCACATACGTTCGCCACGTAAAGTGACTTTACAACCAATAGGATACCCTTGACGGATTTTAAAACCAGCAACTGATTTGCGTGCTTTTGTGACAAGTGGTTTTTGACCACTGATTGCAGCTAAATCTGCAACCGCATTATCTAATAATTTCTTATCAGTAATTGCTTCACCCACACCCATATTCAAGGTGATCTTTTCGATCCGAGGGACTTGCATGACAGATTTGTAGCCAAACTGTTCTTGCAGTTTATTTACTACCTGTGCTTTGTAGTAATCATGCAGTTTCGCCATCGTACACTCCAAATTACTTAATTGATTAATTCATTAGTAGACTTATAAAAACGGACTTTTTTGCCGTCTTCAATACGAAAGCCTACGCGATCTGCTTTGCCTGTAGCTGGGTTGAAAATTGCTACGTTAGAAACATTAATTGCTGCTTCTTTTTCAACAATTCCACCTTCTTGATTTAATGCAGGTACTGGTTTTTGATGTTTTTTCACCAAATTAATACCTTCAACAATCACTTTGCCTGTAGACAAAACGCTTTTTACTTTACCGCGTTTACCTTTATCTTTACCGGTTAACACGATAACTTCATCTTCTCGACGGATTTTCGCTGCCATTACCCGCTCCTTACAGTACTTCTGGTGCTAATGAAATGATCTTCATAAACTTCTCAGAACGAAGTTCACGAGTGACCGGTCCAAAAATACGCGTACCAATCGGTTGCTCACTGTTATTGTTTAAAATAACACAAGCGTTACGATCGAAACGAATGACAGATCCATCAGGACGACGAACACCTTTTCTAGTGCGCACTACAACAGCTTTAAGCACATCACCTTTTTTAACTTTACCACGTGGAATTGCTTCTTTAATGGTAACTTTGATGATATCACCAACCGCTGCATAACGACGGTGCGATCCACCGAGAACTTTGATACACATTACACTACGTGCGCCAGAGTTATCGGCAACATCTAGCCTTGTCTGTTCTTGGATCATTTTAATGCTCCGTATAAATAAATTATTGTCTAATCTACCTTCATCCACCTCAACTACCATGGATAAGAATAGACAACCAAAAACCCACTTACGTGAGGGCGCATAGTATAACACCACTCAAATAAAATGGATAGCATAAAATAAACGGCCACTCAGCCGTTTATTATATTATGTACAGTTTTTAATCAAAAAAGATTAGATAACTGCTTTTTCAACGATTCGAACAAGAGTCCAAGATTTGGTTTTTGATAATGGACGACACTCTTTAATTTCTACAGTATCACCAATACCACACTCGTTGTTTTCATCATGTACATGCAATTTAGTCGTACGTTTAATGAACTTACCATATAACGGATGCTTCACTTTACGTTCAATAGCAACAGTAATAGATTTATCCATTTTGTCGCTAATAACACGACCTTGCTGAGTACGAATTTTTACTTCAGTAGTCATATTACGCACCCGCCTTCTCAGTTAATAACGTTTTAACACGTGCAATATTACGACGCACTTGTTTTAACATATGAGTCTGTGTTAACTGACCTCCAGCTAATTGCATACGTAAGTTAAATTGCTCACGTAATAAATTAAGAAGTTCAGTATTTAACTCTTCAACGCTTTTTTCGCGTAGCTCTTTTGCTTTCATTTACATCACCGTCTTAATCACAAAGGTGGTTTTAATTGGCAGTTTTGCAGCTGCCAACGCAAATGCTTCACGAGCAACTTCTTCCGGTACACCGTCCATTTCATAAAGGACTTTACCTGGTTGAATCTGAGCAACCCAGTATTCAACGTTACCCTTACCTTTACCCATACGCACTGCAAGTGGTTTTTCGGTAATTGGTTTATCAGGGAAAACTCGAATCCAGATTTTACCTTGACGCTTAACTGCACGAGTCATTGCACGACGTGCTGCTTCGATCTGGCGCGCAGTCAAACGACCACGACCTACAGCCTTAAGACCGAATGTACCGAAACTAACATCAGTACTTACAGCAAGACCACGATTGCGGCCCTTGTGCACTTTACGGAATTTTGTACGCTTTGGTTGTAACATCAGCGACGCTCCTTATTGTTTTCGGCCTTTTCGCTGCTTTTTCGGTTGAGCAGCAGGTTGTTTTTCTGCTTGTTCAACGGCAGCCATACCACCAAGGATCTCACCTTTGAAGATCCACACTTTAACACCAATAATACCATAGGTAGTTAATGCTTCAGACAAACCATAGTCGATGTCCGCTCGTAATGTGTGTAAAGGTACACGACCTTCACGATACCATTCGCTACGAGCAATTTCAGCGCCGCCTAAACGACCACTTACTTCAACTTTGATACCTTTAGCACCCGCCTTCATTGCATTTTGAACCGCACGTTTCATAGCACGACGGAACATAACACGGCGTTCTAATTGAGAAGTGATACTATCAGCAACTAATTTTGCATCAAGTTCTGGTTTACGAACTTCAGCAATATTAATTTGTACTGCAACATCACGTTTTTCTCTTTTGTCTTTATATTTATTGACAATAGAAGCTACGGCATTACGTAATTTTTCAACGTCCTCGCCTTTTTTACCAATCACAATACCCGGACGAGCAGTGTGGATAGTAATACGAACGTTAGTTTCTGCTGAACGGTCGATCACAATCTTAGAGATTGACGCTTGTGCTAATTCTTTGTTCAAGAATTCACGCACTCTAAAATCACTTTCTAAATTATCAGCGAATGTCTTTGTACCCGAATACCATGTAGATGTCCAAGGCTTGACGATGCCTAAACGGATACCATTTGGATTTACTTTTTGACCCATTGCTATTCTCCAGCCTAGCGATCTGAAACGATCACGGTGATGTGACTCGTACGCTTCAAAATTCGATCTGCACGACCTTTCGCACGAGGCATAATACGCTTCATGGTTGGGCCTTCATCTACGAAAATTTTCGCAACTTTTAGATCATCAATATCAGCACCATCGTTATGCTCTGCATTAGCAATAGCAGACTCTAATACTTTTTTAACAAGTACAGCCGCTTTTTTATTGGTGTACGTTAAAATATCTAGTGCCTGAGACACATTCTTACCGCGAACAAGATCTGCAACTAAGCGAACTTTTTGTGCAGAAGAACGAGCGTGGCGGTACTTTGCAATTGTTTCCATCTCTTTCTCCTACTTATTTCTTCTTAGCTTTCTTATCGGCTGCGTGACCGCGATAAGTACGAGTCGGCGCGAATTCACCCAATTTATGACCAACCATTTCGTCGGAAACATAAACTGGAACGTGCTGACGACCATTATGGACAGCGATGGTCAATCCGATCATATTAGGAAAGATCGTTGAACGACGGGACCAAGTACGAATTGGTTTCTTGTCCCCGCTTTCCACCGCTTTCTCTACCTTCTTCAGCAAGTGTAGGTCAATGAAAGGACCCTTCTTGAGAGAACGTGGCATAGCTAATCCTCTATATTAATTATTTCTTATTGCGACGGCGAACAATATACTTATCAGTACGTTTGTTGCTACGCGTTTTCAATCCTTTGGCTTTTTGACCCCATGGAGACACAGGATGTTTACCAAAGTTACGACCTTCACCACCACCATGTGGATGGTCTACCGGGTTCATTGCTGTACCACGAACAGTAGGACGAATACCACGCCAACGCGATGCACCCGCTTTACCTAATACGCGAAGCATATGCTCTGAATTACCCACTTCACCAACAGTGGCGCGGCAATCAGATAATACTTTACGCATTTCACCTGAACGTAGACGTAATGTTACATAAGCACCATCACGCGCAACGATTTGAACATAACTACCAGCAGAGCGAGCAAGTTGTCCGCCTTTACCTGGTTTCATTTCAATATTATGCACGGTAGAACCTACTGGAATATTGCGCATTGGTAAACAGTTACCTGTTTTAATCGATGCATCAACACCAGATTGGATCTGATCACCTGCTTTTAAGCCTTTAGGCGCTAAAATATAACGACGTTCACCGTCTTTATATAAAACCAATGCAATATTTGCACTACGGTTTGGATCATATTCCAAACGCTCAACAACTGCTGGAATACCATCTTTATTACGCTTAAAATCGACAATACGATAATGTTGTTTATGACCACCACCAATATGACGGGTAGTGATACGACCATTATTATTGCGACCACCAGTTTTGCTTTTTGAATCAAGCAACGGTGCATAAGGCTTACCTTTATGCAACTCTGGGTTAACCACTTTAACAACGTGGCGACGACCCGGAGATGTAGGTTTACACTTAACAACTGCCATTGTTCTTACTCCTCCGAATTACTCAGCGACGCCAGCAAGGTCTAAATTTTGACCTTCTGCTAAAGTAACGTAAGCTTTTTTCCAGTCGCTACGGCGACCGATTTGTTGACCACGACGTTTAACTTTACCTTTAACAACAAGAGTATTAACGTCATCTACTTTAACTTCAAATAGTTGTTCAACTGCGGCTTTAATCTCTCTCTTAGTAGCATCTTTAGCAACTTTCAATACTAATGTATTTGTTTTTTCCATTGAAATAGATGCTTTTTCAGAAACATGTGGTGCTCGCAGGACTTTAAGCAGACGCTCTTCACGAATCATGCTAACATCTCCTCTACTTGTTTAACAGCATCAACAGTGATAACCACTTTGTCAAATGCAATCAAACTAACTGGATCAATACCTGCCACATCACGCACATCAACTTTATGTAAGTTGCGTGCTGCTAAGAAAAGATTTTCATCAACTTCAGAAGCGATAATAAGAACATCATTAAGGTTCATATCATTTAATTTCTGAGTTAATAATTTAGTCTTAGGTGCTTCAACAGTAAATGTTTCAACCACAACTAAACGTTCTTGACGCACTAATTCAGAGAAAATACTCTTTAATGCACCACGATACATTTTACGGTTAACTTTTTGGCTATGATCTTGTGGTTTTGCTGCAAATGTCACACCACCACTACGCCAAATTGGGCTCTTAACAGAACCTGCACGAGCACGACCTGTGCCTTTTTGACGCCATGGTTTTTTGCCTGAACCAGCGATTTCTGCACGAGTTTTTTGTGCGCGAGAGCCCTGACGAGCAGCAGATGCATAAGCAACAACTACTTGATGAACTAACGCTTCATTAAACTCACGTCCGAAGGTAGTTTCGGAAACAGAAAGCGCTTGCGCGTCTTTTACTACTAATTCCATCTCTATCTCCTCGACGTTAAGCCTTGATTGCCGGTTTAACAATTACGTCACTATTGATTGCGCCAGGAACTGCACCTTTAATTAATAAAAGATTGCGTTCAGCATCAACACGTACAATATCTAAGTTTTGAACGGTTACACGTTCATTACCTAAGTGACCTGCCATTTTACGACCTTTGAACACTTTACCTGGAGTTTGGTTTTGACCGATAGAGCCATGACCACGGTGTGCCAAAGAGTTACCATGAGTTGCATCTTGAGTACGGAAATTCCAACGTTTAGTTACGCCAGCAAAACCTTTACCTTTAGATGTTCCAGTAACATCAACTTTTTTAACGTCTGTGAAAATATCAACGTTAATACTTTGACCTACAGTAAATTCGCCTTCTTCAAAACGAAACTCCCATAGACCACGACCAGCTTCAACGCCAGCCTTAGCGAAATGACCTGCTTCAGGCTTGTTTACGCGACTTGCTTTTTTGCTGCCAGTAGTAACCTGAATAGCTTGATAACCATCATTATCAAGTGTTTTAACTTGAGTAACACGGTTGCTTTGAACTTCAACTACGGTGACAGGAATAGAAACACCTTCTTCAGTGAAGATACGTGTCATTCCTACTTTACGACCGATTAAACCAATCATTGTTTCGACCTCTCAATCATTCAGCTTAGGATTAACCTAAACTGATCTGCACATCAACACCGGCAGCAAGATCTAGACGCATTAAAGCATCAACTGTTTTTTCAGTTGGCTCAACAATATCAACTAGACGTTTATGAGTGCGAATCTCGTATTGATCACGCGCATCTTTATTAACGTGCGGAGAAATCAATACAGTAAAACGCTCTTTGCGTGTCGGTAATGGAATAGGACCACGAACTTGCGCACCAGTGCGCTTCGCAGTTTCTACAATTTCAGCAGTTGATTGATCAATCAAACGATGATCAAACGCTTTTAACCGGATACGGATTCTTTGGTTCGACATGAGACCAGAGCTCCATTATTTAAAAGTTATAACAAAAGACTACTCCTCTTGCCCTGTTTCGATTGACAGGAGAGTGTAATCCGTTCTTTTTCGTAACCCCCAGATCGGGAGTATTGTTGATATAATTAGCTATTTTCTACATAACGATTATATCTTTTTATCATTTGCTTATATAAAGGCAATAAACAAAGTGGATAGATTATACTCCTTTAGTTAACTAACGGCAAGAAATAAATACAGATATTTAGATTTAAAGATAAAGCGATTTTTCTGGTTATTGATTTATCGGTATCAAATTTCAATCAACTAACCAGATTTAATATTTATTTTTATATAGTGGGTAATCATTCGTTATTATGATAACGAGTTAATGATCTTCTTTGGCATGATTAAGGCTATATCTAGGAATTTCGACCTCTAGATCTTGATTCGTGACACGAGCTTGACAACTTAAACGGCTATGAGGTTCAACACCCCACGCTTTGTCTAGCATGTCATCTTCTTGCTCATCACTTTCTTCTAAAGAATCGAACCCTTTGCGAACAATACAATGGCATGTAGAACAAGCACATGACATTTCACACGCATGCTCAATTTCAATATCATTGCGCAATGCCACTTCTAAAATAGATTCGCCTTCTTGTGCCTCAACAGTTTTTCCATCTGGGCAAAGATCGGCATTCGGTAAAAAAGTAATTTTTGGCATAATAATCTCGTTAGTTAAATATCATCAATTTTATGACCAGTTAAAGCATGACGAATAGACCTATCCATTCGCTTGGCAGCAAAATCTTGTGTCACGTTATCTACAATTTTTATTTGCTTTTCAATTGCGTAACTATTATCTGATTCACTCGCTACTTGTAATTGATGCTTAGCTGCTAAAATCAGGTTCAGTTCCTTTTCATTTAATAAGTCAGCATCTTTATCTAAGGCACTTTGTAAGCTTTCAAGCACTCTAGCAGCCTCAACTTTTTGTTCAGCAAGCATTCGAATCTGTTTATCTTGCTCTGCATTACTGATGGAATCTTGAATCATATCAGCAATTTCATTATCAGTTAATCCATATGAAGGTTTTACTTGGATAGTGGCTTCAATACCCGTCGATTTTTCCATTGCTGTAACATTTAATAAACCATCGGCATCAACTTGAAAAGTCACCCTAATGTGCGCGCCGCCGGCTGGCATTGGTGGGATACCTTGCAATGTAAAACGAGCCAACGATCGACAGTCAGCAACACTTTCACGTTCTCCTTGTAAAACATGAATCATCATCGCAGTTTGACCATCTTTAAAAGTGGTAAATTCTTGAGCCCTTGCACACGGGATCGTACTATTACGTGGAATAATTTTTTCAACCAATTCGCCCATGATTTCAATGCCTAACGACAATGGGATCACATCAAGCAATAACATATCCGAATCAGGTTTATTTCCAACTAAAATATCAGCTTGAATAGCTGCACCAATAGCAACTACTTTATCCGGATCAATAGATGTTAACGGATGTGTTTTAAAATAATTCGCGACTGATTGTCGTACTAACGGCACGCGAGTTGAGCCACCAACCATAACAACTTCAACCACTTCATCCACACTAATCTCGGCATCTTTTAACGCTCGGCGACAAACAGCCAAAGTACGTTTAACCAATGGCTCAATTAATTGTTCAAATTGCTGGCGGGTAATAGTCAATGACTGATTATCAAGCGACAATACAGCCGAATCTTGACGACTCAGTAAAATCTTTATTTCAGTCGCTTGGTTACTGATTTTTTGATTAATATAAGGGTCTATATTATTAACTAACCCTAATTCCCTCTTTATATAGTCAGCTAGTAACCGATCAAAATCATCACCACCAAGTGCAGAATCACCACCGGTTGCTAGGACTTCAAAAACACCTTTATTTAAGCGCAAAATAGAAATATCAAAAGTACCACCACCTAAATCATAAACAGCGATAACACCTTCCTTTCCTGAATCTAAACCATAGGCAATAGCAGCAGCTGTAGGCTCATTAAGTAAACGCAATACATGCAAGCCAGCTAATTTTGCAGCATCTTTCGTTGCTTGCCGTTGTGCATCATCAAAATAGGCAGGCACAGTAATAACTACACCATCAATTTCACCTTGCAAGCTCTCTTTTGCTCGCTCAGCTAAAGCTGTCAGAATTTCTGATGAAACTTGTATTGGATTGACTTGATCATTAGGCAAATTTAATAAAGGAACACCATTTTCAGTTTGTGAAAAAGTATAAGGAAAATGTGATAAGTCTATATCAGATAAACTTCGCCCCATTAATCGTTTAATAGAGCTGACTGTATTTTGCGGATCATTAACGGCGTTGTCTTTGGCATTTTTTCCAATCGTAATAATGGGGTTATCATCATGATCAACACCATAATGCACAACAGATGGCAACAGTGAATTACCTTCTAAATCAGGCAATACCTCTGCTTGTCCACTTCTAACCGTTGCTACTAATGAATTCGTTGTGCCAAGATCAATCCCCACCGCAAGGCGACGCTGATGTGGTAGTGGAGTTTGTCCTGGTTCACTGATCTGTAATAATACCATTTAATCTATCTCTATCGATACGTTACTTATTTTAAATTATAAATCAAATTGCTTTTCTTGTAACTTTTCGATTTGTTCAATCAACCTAGCAAGATAGCGGATTTTATAGATCTGATTAAGTGCAGCTGACCAATTTTGATTAGTAATAAATTGTAATAATTCGTTATAAACTGTATTTTGACGCGCAACAATTTCATCATGAAAATCATCTAATAATTCAAAATTCCCTTTGCTCTCGATTTCATCAAGCTTTTCACGTAAAACAAATTGCTCCATTAAAAAATCGGCATCATGAATAATATTTTGTTCAGTTGCCACATCAAAACCTTGTAGAGATAAAAAATACTCGGCAGCTTTGATTGGATTTTTTAACGTATGGTAACCATCATTAATGGTTGCTGATTTTTGAACAATTGCCACTTTATCATTATCGGTTGCAACAGCAAAATTATCTGGGTGATATTGCCTTTGCAATTGCTGATAATGAGTTGTTAGCTCAGCTATATTCACAGGTAATTGAACCGGCAAATTAAATAGCTCAAAGTAATTAACCATAATTATTGTGTCCAATTACACATTAAAGCTTTCACCGCAACCACATTCGTGTTGCACATTGGGATTATTAAACTTGAAACCTTCGTTTAATCCTTCTTTAACAAAATCAAGTTCAGTACCATCAATATAGACTAAACTCTTTTTATCCACGATAACTTTGACTTGTTTATCTTCAAAGACACTATCATCATCATTAATCACATCGGCAAACTCTAAAACATACGCCATACCAGAACAACCTGATGTTTTAACACCTAATCGTAACCCAACACCTTTTCCTCGATTAGCAAGGAAAGCTTGGACACGATTAGCTGCGCTATTAGTCAATGTGATTGCCATTAGCGTTGTCCTTTTTTCGTTTTATAGTCTTCAATAGCTGCTTTAATTGCATCTTCCGCTAAAATCGAACAATGAATTTTTACTGGAGGTAAAGCAAGTTCCTTAGCAATATCCGTATTTTTGATCGCTCCTGCTTCGTCTAATGATTTACCTTTTATCCACTCTGTAACCAAGGAACTTGATGCAATTGCACTACCACAACCATAAGTTTTAAACTTAGCATCTTCAATAATCCCATTATCATTCACTTTGATTTGTAAACGCATCACATCCCCACACGCTGGCGCGCCAACCATACCGCTACCGACATTAGGATCATTTTGATCAAATGAACCAACATTACGTGGGTTTTCATAATGATCAACAACTTTTTCACTATATGCCATAATTTACTCCTAATTTTAATGTGCTGACCATTTAATTTTTGTTAAATCAACGCCATCTTTAAACATTTCCCAAAGTGGCGATAAATCTCTTAGTTTATCTATAGAATCTTTAATTAATTTAATGACGTAATCAACTTCTTCTTCAGTACTAAATCGCCCAAATGAAAAACGAATTGAACTATGTGCAAGCTCATCATTAAGACCCAATGCTCGAAGTACATAAGAAGGTTCCAAACTTGCAGATGTACAAGCTGAACCTGATGATACGGCTAAATCTTTTAAAGCCATCATCAATGATTCACCTTCAACATAAGCGAAGCTTACATTCAAGATATTTGGCACTCCATGTTCTAAAGATCCATTAAGATAGACTTCTTCAATATCTTTTAAACCATCCCATAAACGATTTTTTAAAGCTAATAAGCGTGGCATTTCGGTCGCCATCTCTTCTTTTGCAATACGGTATGCTTCGCCCATACCCACGATTTGGTGTACAGGTAAAGTACCTGAGCGCATCCCACGTTCATGACCACCGCCGTGCATTTGTGCTTCAATGCGCACACGTGGTTTACGTCTTACATAAAGCCCACCAATACCTTTTGGTCCATAAATCTTATGGCCCGAAAATGACATCAAATCAACTTTTAAGTTGGCTACATCAATGGGTAATTTACCAACAGATTGTGTTGCATCAACATGAAAAACAATACCTCGTTCACGACACATCTCGCCAATTTTTTCAATGTTTTGTATTACACCTGTTTCGTTATTAACATGCATAATTGATACAACAGTTGTATCACTGCGCATTGCTGCTGCAAGTTTATCTAAATCGAGTATACCATTAGATTCTGGTGCTAAATAAGTCACTTCATAACCTTCTCGCTCAAGTTGGCGACAAGTGTCAAGCACAGCCTTGTGCTCAGTTTTACAAGTAATAATGTGCTTACCTTTGGCTTGATTAAAATGAGCAGCACCTTTGATTGCTAAATTATCGGCTTCAGTTGCACCTGATGTAAAAACGATTTCGCGAGAATCAGCTCCAATAAGATCAGCTATTTGATTACGTGCAATATCAACCGCTTCTTCAGCTTGCCAACCAAATTTGTGGGAACGAGATGCCGGATTACCAAATATACCGTCTGGCGTTAAATATTGCATCATTTTTTCAGCAACTCTAGGATCTACAGGCGTTGTCGCTGCATAATCCATATAAATAGGTAGTTTCATTAATTACTCCCAATGACAAATTCTGTATTGTATATTGTATTTTATTAATTAATTTGAAGGTGTTGTATATTACTTTGTCGATTAGCTACGGCTTTAACTTCTTTATTATTGACCAATTCGCTCAGTGTAATACTAGTTAAAAAGTCCTCAATTCGTTCACTTAAATCATTCCATAGTGTATGAGTTAAACACCTAACACCGCCTTGGCATCCGTCTTGCCCATGGCATTTTGTTGCATGCACTGTCTCATCGACAGCTTTAACAATTGAACTAATAGCAATTTGATCCATAGAACGACTCAGAATATAACCACCGCCAGGACCTCTGACACTTAGAACCAAACCATTTTTTCGTAATCGAGCAAACAATTGTTCCAGATAAGAAAGTGAAATTTCTTGACGCTCTGAAATATCAGCAAGTGATACCGGTCCTGAATCAGCGTGTAGAGCAACATCAAGCATTGCCGTCACCGCATATCGTCCTTTTGATGTCAGTTTCATTGATTATTCCCCTATATTTATTAACACTTATTGTATATATCCTTTTAATTTAGTCAAGTATTTAGTTGAGTGTTTTAGTAGGAATTAAGGTGTAGTTCATCATCGACGAATCATAGCTTAATATGCTAATCTAATAAAATGAATTCTTATAAGGATTAAAGAATGAAATTAGTTTTACGTTATTTTTTAGTAATAGGCCTACTGTTCACCAGCAATACTTACGCCGCTGATTCTCAAAAGACTCTACGAGAAAATTATCAAAAATGGCTTGATTCTTATCAATCACTGACTTTTGAAGAACAGCAAACATTGCTCACCGCCATAAAAGATTATCCTTTATACCCTTATGCTGCCATTCAGTTTTTTCAGAATAATATTAGATTAGTTCCACCGCAAATGGTAAGTGATTTTGTCAACCAATATAAAGACTTTCCGTTAACGGCTTCATTAACACAATCTTATCTAACGGAATTAAGCAATCGTCAAGATTGGAATGCAATCATTGCATTCCCCAAAGATAATTCCACACTATCTAATTGTCGCTATCAATATGCATTACTACAGCAAGGAAATAACGAGGCGGCCTTTAACGCTATTGAATCCCTTTGGGTGACCGGTAAAGAACTTCCTTCTGCGTGCGATCCATTACTCGATGCATGGGATCAAGCAGGTAAGCTAACAGCCAATTTAGTATTATCACGTATTGAACTAGCTATTGAAGCAAATAATTTAAAATTAGCCAAATATCTAGCTAACTTACTTGATGACAAGTACAAAACAATCAAAAGTAATTTACTCGCTGTACTTGATAATCCTAAAAAATTAGAAGCTTTTTCAAAAAATATTAAAGCTAGCTCTTTCACTAAAAAGATTGTCTTAGCATCATTTTCTCGCTTAGTAAAAGCAGATATGAACTTAGCTGCATCATTATTGCCAAAATTGGTTAAACAGCAGGCTTTAAATGAAGTGGAGCAAGTTGCGTTACAAAAAAGTTTGGCCAACAGCTACTTTAATGATTCTGCAACTGATGAACAAATTAAATGGCGTGATAACTATATTGCCAAATATCATGATACAACATTAGTCGAAAAACGTATTCGCCTTGCTATCGATAACTATAACTTTACTGATATTGCTTATTGGATAGCACAATTATCGCCAGAAGATCAATTAAAAGAAGAATGGCAATATTGGCAAGCTCGAGTATTACTCAGTAAAAATCAAAAAAATGAAGCTAACCAAATTTTACAAACACTAACAACTAAACGTGGATTTTATGGCATGATAAGTGCACAAACACTTAACCAGCCTTATTCGCTCAACAACCAATCTGAAAAGATTACACCATCTGAAATATCAACACTAAAAGCTAAATATGATAATCAACCCTATGTAAAAAGGATTAACGAATTATACTATTTTGGTATGGCATCAGAATCAAGCAACGAATGGCGATATATGCTAAATAAGCAAACCAATAAAAATGAATATTTAACATTAGCTCAATATGCCTTACAAAAAGGCTGGGGTGATCTTAGTATTCAAGCAACTATTGTTGGCAAGCTTTGGAATAACTGGACTGAACGTTTACCAATTATGTACAAAGACTTATATAACAACGCATTAAAAGACAAAGCGATTGCGTTATCTTATGCTTTAGCTATTTCTCGTCAAGAAAGTGCACTTGACACTACAGTCAAATCACCTGCAGGTGCTCGAGGATTAATGCAATTAATGCCGGCTACAGCTAAAGAAACAGCCAAAAAAGTTAATTCAGTCACTTATGTTTCGTCTACACAATTGTTTGATCCTAAAACAAATATAGAATTAGGTACTTCCTATTTAAACACTGTTTATCTACAAAATGAAAATAATCGTATATTGTCTTCAGCAGCTTATAATGCAGGCCCTAATCGTGTAAAAAGATGGCTTAATAATAGTCATGGAAAACTGGATGCTGTTGCATTTATTGATAGCATACCGTTTACTGAAACGCGTAATTATGTGAAAAATGTATTGGTATATGATTATATTTATCAAATAATTTTAGGGCAAAAAGATGTCAATATTCTTAATTCAAATGAATTTAATAAACAATATTAATGGTGATTATAATGAAAACTAACGAATGGAAAGACACAGTTGAAATATTACACCAAGCATTTAACGATGGCTATTCACTTGATATATTAAAGCTATTAATGACCGCTGATGAACGCAATGCTTTAATTACTCGTGTCAAAATTGTACATTCACTACTTGATGGTTCAATCAATCAGCGACAACTTAAAGAGCAACTGAAAATTGGTATTGCAACAGTCACTAGAGGATCTAATAGTCTTAAAGAAGCGACGCCTGAATTCAAAAAATGGTTAGAAAATATTTTGTTAAAATCAGTAAATTAAACCGACCAGTCAATATCTATCAACAAATTGTATACTTCTGGTTATAACGATAAATTTGATTGGATATTGACGTTACTCTCTGCCACAACCGGCACACAATAATCACACTCCATACTTGTAATATCCTTAACCGATTCGGCGGTGCCATCATGATGGTTATGATGAATTTCAATTACACAACTAGAGCTACGCAAACGTACTTTTAATGCTGGCATGGCGGCTAAATGCACTTGCGAAATAAAATCACTAAACTCATCAGGAGAACCAATATATTTAAAACAAAGATACAAGCCACCTTCACTCACAACCTGTTCAATATTTTCAAGATTATTATTATGATCTAAAGCAATGGTATAAAAAAGCTCTTGTTCATTAGCATTATCTTTGCTTTTCAATATACGACTAAAAGCATAAATTTTGTCTGGTAGATTTTCACTTTTATGGTTACAGCGAGATATATAATTATAAAAAAATTGCGATCTTAGCTTATTTTCTTCATCTAATAATTGACTCAAATTACAATTATTCTTAAAAGTGATACCCCAAAAAGTTTTTTGAGGCATATTCACAAATTTTGGCTCGGGCAATGAAAGCCGGTTTTTATTAAGCTCAATAGCCGGTGTTAACCCTGTAGGATCCCAAAATTCCCCCCTACGGTAACTTGCTGGAGTTTCATTGAATTGTTTTTTAAAAGATCGGGTAAAAGTTTGCTGGGAATCAAAACGATATTGCATCGCAATATCTAAAATTGGTTTACTTGTCATACGCAAAGCGAGTGCGGCATAAGTTAAACGACGATGACGAATATAAGTACCAAGAACTTGACCTGTTACATCTTTAAACATACGTTGTAAATGCCACTTAGAATAACCTGATTTTTGTGCAACATGATCAATAGATAATGGTTGTTCCAAATTTTTTTCAATCCAAACGATAAGATCTGAAATAATACTAACTTGATTCATAAAACTCCATCACAATATCAAATGGCAAACGTTTATCGATTATGACTTAATCTTAGTAATAAGCAAGGTTTAAATAAAAATTATTTTCAGCTATTTCTAACAAAAAGAATGCGCTCCGGCTTGATGTTCAGTGATGTCTTTTACACCAGCCAGTTCAGGAAACTCTGCCATTAATTGTTTTTCAATACCTTCTTTCAAAGTATAATCGACCATTGAACAACCATTACAACCACCACCAAATTGTAATATAACATAATTATCTTCGGTCAACTCAACTAAACTCACATGCCCACCGTGGCTAGCCAATTGTGGGTTAACCTGCGCTTGAATTGCATAATTAACACGCTCAATGAGTGGGGCATCGTCTGCCACTTTTTTCATTTTTGAATTTGGTGCTTTTAATGTTAACTGCGAACCTAATTCATCTGTTACATAATCGATAACAGTTTCTTCTAGAAATGGTGCACTAATTTCATCTATATAAACTGAAAAATCAGCATACTTTTCTTCTATGTCGCCATCTTCTACTGTATCAGCCGGACAATACGAAACACCACATTCTGCGCTTGGCGTACCGGGATTAATAACAAATACCCGAATTTGAGTTCCATCGGGTTGATTAGCTAGCAATTTTTTAAAGTGCTGTTGAGCTGATTCAGAAATAGTGATAATAGACATAATCCCTCACTTCAATGTAATTAGGCAATAAACAGACCTAACATCATTTATAATAATAGTTGACTAACTTTCTTGGTTATTATAGAGGGTGTTTAAGATTTTACAATACTGTACGGCATAAACAAACGACATAAACACGTATTGCACCGCATTTTTTCAGTTGCTGGCTAATGGCATTAATTGTATTACCAGTTGTTACAATATCATCAATAAGCATGACCGATTTGTGTGAAAGATCTTGATTGCACATAAAAAGCGTTTCGACATTAGAGATTCGTTCAGTAAGAGTCAGCTTTTTTTGATCTAATCCTCTTTTCTTTCGAGACAACAAATGAGGATAAAAGTCACGATTTAACCATCTAGCAATAGGCTTGGCTAATAACTCAGCTTGATTAAAACCACGAGACCAATAACGAATATGATGTAACGGCACACAAGTGACCAAATCAGGTTTAATTAAAGCATCCATTTCTCGCCGTTGATACCAAGCCAAAAACATTAATCTTGCTAATGCCATATTTAGTTCAATTTTGTTATAAAATTTTAAATGATGAATCAACTTTTTCAGCGGATTAATATATTCAGAAACAGCAATAAGCTCATCCCAGTACGGTTTTTTTGTACGGCAACGATAACATATATCAGTCGACAAAGAATGCGGCAAACAGCACTGATGACAGACCTTATTAAATTTAGGTAGATTTTTAACACATTGGCTACAAATACCCTGATGGGGCAAAGATAAAGGCATATCACATAAAATGCATCGCATAGTATCACATACTTATTTGTAAAAATAATTTCAGGTAATATGACATTTCAATATAAAAACTGAAGTCATAAAAAAACATTTTTTATAAACCACTGACTTTTGTTTTTCTTATCAAGAAATACAAATATAATAGGGCAAACTAATTTTGTAACTGCATACAATTAAATACTTCTACGATCTACAACACAAAAAATTATCTGATTTTTCATAATAATTATTCAAAATAATTAAATATTCGGTATAATCAGCCTCACACCTAGATTCAAGGAATTAATATATGAAAAAAATCAAACTATTATTTATTACAATATTACTAACTTTGCTTTCTACTGTTGCGTTAGCAGATACTAAGGTGTTATTACAAACTAGCATGGGCGATATTGAAATTGAACTAGATAGCGAACATGCCCCAATTACCACTAAAAACTTTCTTGATTACGTTAATAGTGGATTTTATGAAAATTTAACTTTCCATCGCGTCATTCCTGGATTTATGGTTCAAGGTGGTGGTGCTGATGATCAACTAAAATTCAAAGATAATAACCCACCCATCAAAAATGAAGCGGATAACGGTTTAAAAAATGATCGCGGCACCATTGCAATGGCAAGAACCAGTGAAGTAAATAGTGCTACTAGCCAATTCTTTATCAATGTCGTTAACAATGATTTTCTTAATTACCAATCTCCAGAGCAATATGGTTATGCTGTATTTGGTAAAGTGATTAAAGGAATGGAAGTCGTTGACAAAATTGTTAATGTGCCAACTAAACGCGTAGGGCCACATAAAAATGTACCCGTTGAGCCAATTTACATTAAAAAAGCGACTGTTATTGAAAGCAATTAACTAATTGATAATATCGAAATAAAAAAACCACTTTTTCAAGTGGTTTTTTTTCGGTCTTATTTAAGTTTGCTAAGTAAATTAGCAATTGTTCTAATCCCAACGCCTGTTGCACCTGTTGCCCATAATGCTGTAGCGCTTTTGCGGAATGTTGCAGAGCAATCAATATGTAACCAATTTTGCTGATAATTTTTAATAAAATGTGATAAAAAAGCCGCTGCAGTACTTGCTCCTGCGGTATTAGGTAACCCTGAATTTGCCATATCAGCAAACGATGACGGAAATTGAGAACGGTGAAATTCTGCCAAAGGTAATCGCCAGAACGCTTCATGTTCCAAGTTGCTACTTGCTAACAATTGATTAGCAAAATTATCATCAAAAGAGAGCAGGGATTGATAATCGTTTCCCACTGCAATTTTAGCAGCACCAGTGAGCGTTGCGCAGTCAATAATATAATGAGGTTTGTCATTATCGGCACAAATCAAACCATCAGCTAAAACAAGGCGTCCTTCGGCATCGGTGTTATCAACTTCAACCGTCTTGCCATTACGATAACGAATAATATCGCCAAGTTTAAATGCATTGCCACTGACTAAATTATCGGCACAACATAAATAGAGTTTGATGCGATGATGTAGCCCTCGTGCAATCGCTAGCGCTAAAGCCCCTGTTACTAATGCTGCACCGCCCATATCTGAACGCATAGACTCCATAAAGCTACTTGGTTTTAAGCTATAACCACCCGAATCAAATGTAATTCCCTTGCCGACTAAACAAGCGATAATAGGTGCGTTAGGATCTTTAGTAGGATTATAATCAAGCTCAAGTAACGTAGCCGGCCTATCTGACCCCTTACCTACCGTATAAATCCCCATATAATCGTGCTCTTTTAAAGCCTCGCCTGAAATGATGTTATAAGTGATATCAGATGAATAAGCACTAACCAATTTTGCACTTTGGGTTGCTAGTGCTAACGGACTTAATGTTTCGGCTTGCTCATTAACAATATCCCGACACCAATCAATAATCGCTAAGCGATTTTTTAGTTCTTGCTTATCTTTGCTATTGAGTTTTGGCCAAGTTACCTTGGTACTTTTTTTGGCATTACGATAACCTAACCAAAAATGCCAACAAGCTTCAAGATCCCAATTTTCACCACTTAATTTAACTGAACTTATCCCTTGGTTATCTAGCTTTCTTCCTGCGCGTTGAATTGCACCTAAGCGATGTTCCGACTTATAGTGAATAGTAATAATATTATCGGAAAAACTCAGAAGAGCATCCTTTCCCCATTGCGTTGGAGCTGATTGATCAGAAAGTAAAATAGATAACGTCGACATAATAAATACCTTAATTATGAGTTAAGCCAAAACAGTGGCTTAATTCTAATCAGAAACATGTTAATATAGCAAGCGAAGTTAAGAATAAATAAGGGTGAATGATGACAACCGTTGTACAAATAAAAAATGGGATTAATTTTCGCGATTTAGGTGGAATCAAAACAACTGATGGTCGTCATATTCGCTCTGGCATGCTATACCGTTCTGGTGCATTTTCACTGATCACGCCAGAAGAACAGACTTTTTTATCTAATGAGTTAAACCTGCATTATATTTTAGACTATCGCGATCCTGATGAAATTGCCCGAAATCCAGATAAATTATGGCAAAACACTCATTATATTAATGTACCTGCTAACCCTTTGAGCGATACAGTCACCGCAAGTTTAACAAGCGATCTAGGCAATACCCACCAAACACTTAAAAAAAATGCGCCATTTGATTTTATGGTTAAGCTTTATCAACTACTCCCATTTAATAATCCAGCTTACCAACAACTTTCATCAATCCTACTAAACTCACAAGGTAAACCACTAGTGCAACATTGTGCGGTGGGGAAAGATCGTACGGGTGTTGGCGTCGCATTAACGCTGTTTGCTTTAGGTGTGAGTGAAGAAGCTATCATGCAAGATTATTTATTGACTGAACAACTATTGTCAGATTATCGTGAAAATCTATTACGCCAATACCAACATAAGATTACTCCTGAGGAATTTGAAAACCGCAAATTAATTTTTGCCGCCAAAAAAGAGTATTTAACGGCCGCATTTGACGCAATTAAAACACGTTACGATACCATTGACAATTGGTTATCACAGGAATATCAATTAAACGCACGCAATAGAAAAATAATCCAAGATATCTATTTAGTTTAATAAATAGCAATGATTTATTTTACCCTAATAGATAATAGCAAAAGGCTATATTAAGATAACAAAATCAATTTAGAAATCGGTTGATTACTGTTCACAGAAAGATGAACATCGCCCACTTGACGATATTGATAATAAAAATCTTGCCCAAAAGGCGCTGTAATCATCTGCTGTTTTAAGTTAACTTTAACCGATTTTATTTGCCAAACCCCTTTAGCATACAGTTTTAATGCTGACTCTTTCAACGTCCATAATTGCCAAAAAGCCGCTAATGTATCGTCTTGCTTAAGCATCCATTGATATTCATCATCCGCAAAAAAATTTTTAGCCACGTTTAAATAATTTTTGCGCGGGCGTGCCACTTCAATATCGAGCCCAATCATCCCCGTTAATGAAATCGCCACCGCCACAGCATCTTGGCTATGACTAATATTAAAGTCAGGTAAATGACGTTCTAAAAAACAAGGGCGACTATTATCGCCAATGACCATTTCCGGTAAAGTTGGAATATGACAGTACTGCTTAAGCAAATTGGCCAATATTGAGCGACACACTAAAAACTGTTTTTTGCGTTCATCATTGAATTTATCAGCTTCAGCAACAATTTGTGGAGGCAATAATGAAAAGTCAATTTCGGTATGATTCAAATTAGCAAGTTGAATTATTAGTGTCATCGGTCAGTGAGCATTCACAAAAATTATTTTTTACTATTTTAGCAGCATGCTATTCTAACTGTTATAAAAATATAAAAATTTATAAAATTGCAAAAGGAATCATTATGTCATTACCAACAAAATTAGTTCACGCAGGACGCAAAAAGCGTTATACACAAGGTGCGGTTAATTCGGTTATTCAACGTGCATCATCACTCGTTTTTGATTCTATTGAAACCAAAAAAGAAGCCACAAAAAACCGTGCTAATGGCGCATTATTCTACGGTCGCCGCGGCACATTGACTCATTTTGCACTACAAGATGCGATGGTTGAAATTGAAGGCGGTGCCGGTTGTTACCTTTATCCATGTGGTGCAGCAGCTATTACTAATGCTATTTTGGCTTTTGTGAAAACGGGTGATCATATTTTAGTATCAGAAGCCGTTTACGAACCCACTCAAGATTTTTGCCAACACATTTTAAAAGATTTTGGTGTTCAAACTGATTACTTCTCACCATTAATTGGTCGCTATATCGCAAATCACATTAAGCCAAATACTAAAGTCGTGTTTCTTGAATCGCCAAGTTCAATAACCATGGAAGTTCAAGACATCCCCGCCATTGTTAAAGCCATTCGAAGTGTTAATCCTGAAATCATCATTATGATAGATAACACATGGGGCGCGGGTATTTTATTTAAAGCGTTAGAGCATGATATTGATATCTCAATACAAGCCGGTACCAAATATCTTATCGGCCATTCTGATGCCATGATAGGCACGGCGGTTGCTAACGAGCGCTGTTGGGAAACATTGCGCGAACGTTCTTACTTAATGGGACAAATGTGTGATGCGGACACCGCCTATATGGCTGCGCGTGGTTTACGCACATTAGCAATAAGATTAAAACAACATCACGAAAGCGGTTTAAAAGTAGCAAAATGGCTAGCAAGTCATCCAAAAGTGGCAACCGTCAATCACCCAGCATTAGAAAGCTGTAAAGGACACGAATTTTTTAAACGTGACTTTTCAGGCGCAAGTGGCTTATTTTCATTTATACTCAAAGATCGATTAACCGACGTGCAATTGTCTGATTTTCTTGATAACTTAACTTATTTCTCAATGGCTTATTCATGGGGTGGATTTGAGTCATTAATTTTAGCCAATCAACCTGAAGAACTCGCAAATATTAGACCTGTATCTGGCATAGACTTTACAGGAACACTTATTCGACTACATATAGGTCTTGAAGATCCTGATGATTTAATTGCCGATCTTGCTGCTGGTTTAGATAGAATCAAACAACATAAAAATAAAGCCAATGCATTACAAAGCTTAGTGTAATTAAATAGAAGATGAATAACCCACACCCAACAATGTTTGATGAAAGCATCAAACAAACAATTATGCATAAAATAACACACCACAAAGCACTACTGGTTGCTTATAGTGGTGGTGTTGATTCAACCGTATTAATGGATGCGCTAGTTGCACTCAAACAGCAATTGTTACCTGATTTAAAGCTAAGAGCGATCTATATTCACCATGGTTTAAGCAACAATGCTGACAACTGGGCAATGCATTGCCAAAAACAATGCCAAGCATGGCAAGTGCCGCTAATCATTGAAAAAGTCAAACTCGACCCTAGCGCAGGAAACATCGAAGAACAAGCCAGAAACGCACGTTACCAAGCTATCTATCGTCACTTAACAGATGATGAAACGTTATGCACTGCACAACACCTTGATGATCAATGCGAAACATTCCTTTTAGCATTAAAACGCGGGAGTGGTCCAGCGGGGCTAGCTGCCATGCCACAGGAAAATCAGCAACATCTTCGCCCTTTATTAACCATTTCACGCGCACAAATTGAAACTTATGCTAATCAGCATCAACTCAACTGGATAGAAGATGAAAGTAACCAAGATGATCGTTATGACCGCAATTTTTTACGCTTAAAGGTCTTACCAACATTGAATCAACGTTGGCCACATTTTTCGCAAATGGTGGCACGCAGTGCTGAATTATGTCAGCAGCAAGAAGCGTTAATTAATGAATTATTATTGGCTGATTTTCAACAGATGGTTAGCCAACAAGGACAGCTAAATCTAGCGCCTTTAATGGCGTGTTCAGAATATAAACGCAATGCTATAATGCGCATGTGGCTACGATCCCAACAAATCACTATGCCAAGCCAAAAACAATTAGCACTCATTTGGCAAACGGTTGTGCTAGCAAAAGAAGATGCCAATCCTAAATTCATACTACACGACAAGCAAATTCGTCGCTATCAAAATCAACTCTATTTATTACCGTTATATCAAGATATTGAACAACAAATCCTTAATTGGGATTTGGCTTTGCCCTTAATTCTTCCTGATAGTATTGGTCAATTACAGGCTAATTATCAAACTGATTTATCTTGCCGTTTACCCCATGCAGATGAACAAGTCACTGTACGATTTCATGCTCAAGGACAATTTCAAATTATCAATCGCCATGGTTCACGATCAATAAAAAAGCTATGGCAAGAACATAACATTCCACCGTGGATGCGTACACGAATCCCATTGATTTACTATAATGAACAACTGATCTGCGCGGTTGGCGTGTTTATTACCGAACAAGGGAAAGGCACACAAATCAGTTTTAGCCTAATTTAATTATCTATACAGTCAAACGCACAAATAACTAAGGCGGTAATTAGCCGCCTTAGTGTAAAAATTAAAATCCTAACGATTACCCTACAAGATTAAGCTCTTGCTTTCCAACGTTTAAGTAACAACGCATTAGTAACCACACTCACGCTACTTAATGCCATAGCGGCACCAGCTATCATTGGATTTAAAAAACCGAATGCCGCTAGCGGAATGCCAATCAAATTATAGAAAAATGCCCAAAATAGATTTTGTTTGATTTTATTATAGGTTCGGCGCGAAATATCGATTGCATCAGCAATTAAAAACAGATTACCACGCATAAGGGTAATACTTGCTGCATGCATAGCCACATCGGTACCCGTGCCCATCGCAATACCAATATCCGCAGCCGCCAATGCTGGCGCATCATTAATCCCATCCCCCACCATTGCCACTCGATGATGGGTATTAACATGACTTTCTTTTTGTAATTGATAAACATAATTGGCTTTATCTTGCGGTAACACTTCAGCAATGACTTTATCCAAGCCTAACTGCTGCCCAACGTAATTCGCCGCTTTCTGGTTATCCCCAGTTAACATAACGTTTTTTACATTTAACTGATGCAACGCTTCAATGGCGGTTTTCGCTTCTGGCTTGATTACATCAGCAAAACCAAATAGCGCTAATATCACCACATTACCTTCTAATTGCTGTTTAGCTAAAAATGAAATGGTGTAACCTTTACTGGCTAACTCATTAATCTTATCGTCCATGCCAACAAAATAGGCATTTAATGATTTCATCCATCGCAAGCTACCTAAATAATACTGCGTATTATCAACAGTTGCCATCACCCCCGATCCCGCTACCGAGGTAATATTTTGAGCATAACCATACTCTTTAGCCTTACTTAAAATGGCTTTAGCAAGTGGATGCTCACTACCGGCTTGTAATGATGCGGCTAGCGATAAAATTTGATCGGGCGTCTCACTACCTATAATATCCATTTCGACTAATTCAGGCTTACCTATGGTGAGAGTACCGGTTTTATCAAATGCGACCGTATTAACATTGTGCAACGTTTCTAACGCTTCGGCATCTTTAATTAAAATACCATGGCGAGCAGCCACCCCAGTCCCCACCATAATCGCGGTTGGTGTTGCCAAGCCTAACGCACATGGGCAAGCAATCACTAACACCGCAACGGCATAAAGTAATGCTTGCTGCCAATCATGCAATATCACTCCCCAAGCCAATAGCGTAACTAGTGCAATCAATAAAATCACCGGCACAAAAATCGCACTAATGCGATCAACAATTCGTTGAATCGGTGCTTTCTTGGCCTGAGCCGATTCAACCATTGCAATGATTTTGGATAACGTAGAATCGGCCTGAATAGCTGTAGTTTGAACAAGCAATAAGCCTTCACCATTAATCGTACCACCTGTCACCACATCGTTAACGGATTTATTTACAGGAAAGCTCTCACCGGTTAACATTGACTCATCGCTACTTGATGCGCCTTCAATCACAATACCATCAACCGCAATACGCTCGCCGGGCTTAACAATAACAATATCCCCGACATTCACTTGGCTAATGGGTAAACTCACTTCTTGATCACCTTGCTTAACTAACGCAACATCAGGCCGTAGCGCACCAAGCGCTGCAATTGCTTGGGTGGTTTGATGTTTAGCGCTTGATTCTAGCCATTTACCGATCAAAATTAAGGTAATAATAATAACTGACGATTCAAAATAAAGATGTTCACCCTTGCCAGTCATCACCTGATAAACTGATAATCCATACGCAGCACTTGTGCCGATAGCAACCAATAAATCCATATTGCCAGCCCCTGCTTTAACCGCACTAAAGCCACTTCGATAAAATTTAGCCCCCAAGCCAAATTGTACAACCGATGCAATCCCCCATTGCAACCAAGCCGGCATCATCCAATTTATCCCAAACGGCGCTAATAACATAGGCAGCACAAAAGGAACAGCCAGTATTACAGCGGTGACAATAGTCCAGTGAGGTGATGGTTTTTTCGATTTTTGTGGATCACCTGCTGACTCAGTAATTTTAACCGCATGATAACCCGCTTTATCAACCGCAGACATCAATTTTTCGAGCTTTACATGTGCATCAGCGTCAACCGTTGCTTTTTCAGTCGCCAGATTAACGCTAACATCAATCACCCCATCGACTTTTTTGAGTGCTTTTTCAACGCGCCCAACACAAGATGCGCAGCTCATATCTTCAACAATAAAATGATATTGGACCGTTTTCATGATATATACCTTATATGGTTTATCGAGTTTAAAGTTAGTATATACTGAATATTAAAGGTTATGCACAAAAATAAAGCGGTGATCACAGGGCTTATATAACCCTGTGAAAAAAGAAAGGAAATTAGTTACGTAATTTTTCTGGCCAATCGTTTTGGGTAGAAACTAATAAATCTTTTACAATTCTAGGATTACCAGCCACAACATTGCCCGAAACCATATAATTATTACCACCAGCAAAATCGGTAATAACGCCACCAGCCTCACGCAAAATCAGCTCACCAGCAGCGATATCCCATGGTTTTAAGCCAATTTCAAAAAAGCCATCTAAACGACCTGCGGCAACATAAGCCAAATCTAAAGCAGCCGAACCTGCGCGACGAAAATCGCCACACTTAACAAACAACTTTTGCAAAACGGCAAAATAGCTGTCGCTGTATTGTTTAGCTTTAAACGGGAAAGCTGTTGCCAGTACGCTGCCGTCTAAATCTTTGGCATTACTCACACGAATGCGGTAACCATTAAGTTGAGCACCTTTACCACGAGCAGCCGTAAACAGCTCATTACTCATTGGATTATAAACCACAGCGATTTCGGTTTTACCTTTAACTCGCGCCGCGATTGACACAGCAAAATGAGGGATATTTTTGATAAAATTGGTCGTACCATCAATTGGGTCGATTATCCATTGTGTATCCGCATCATTACCTTTAACAAGGCCACTTTCTTCGGCAATAATAGTGTGGTCAGGATGAGCTTTTTTGATTGTTTCCACAATTAAAGCCTCGGCCGCACGGTCCACATTAGTGGCAAAATCATTAGCGCCTTTGGCTTCGATCTCGATTGAACTAGGGTTTTCATAAGCCTTAATGGCCACATTGCCTGCTTTACGAGCAGCGCGAATAGCAATATTAAGCATCGGATGCATAATTTTCTTCCAATTGATGATGTTAAAGAACGGGTTGATTTAGTAAGACTAATTTAGAGATACTAAAAATTACCGCATAGTATAAAGGTTTTGCTACTTTATTGCCAGAGTATAAGGGAATTGATAGGTAAAATAGTTTTGGCGGGGCGTTTTTTACAAAAATCACCTTATAAAACACGATACCACTCCGCAAAAAACGAAAGCTATGCGGTTTGTCTTGTTCCGGCGGCAGAATGTACCGACAACAGAGCGAGGTCAGCACGCCAAACAGGGATGTTTGGCGAGGCTATTCTCCGTCTGGAACGGATAATAGCCGGTGCGTTAAGACTGAGCGACGGCGTCGGGTAGCCGTAGACCACATTCTGCAGCCAAGCGTGGGATTGCAAAGGGAATTCGCTCTAATTCCCTTTGCTCGGACGTGGTCACTGTAGCTATTTTGTTCACCTAAGGTCAAAACGTCCGAAACCTACGCACCCAATTTATTCTATTCACCAACCCAAAAGGCCTGATTTTCCGCCCAAAAATCGGTCAGAAAAGGTATTAATTTTATTAAAGTTTTTCCGGATGTTTTTTAACAAAAACTGCCTTATAAAAACACAATAACCTATTCCAAAAACGATGGTTATGTTGTTGTCTTATTCCGGCGTCAGAATGTGCCGACAACAGAGCGAGGTTAGCACGCCAAACAAGGATGTTTGGCGAGTTTGTGGTGCGCTTGGAGCGCGTCCACAAACGGTGCGTTAAGACCGAGCGACGGCGGAGGGTAGCCGTAGGCCACATTCTGTAGCCAAAGCGTGGGATTGCAAAGGGAATTCGCTTTAATTCCCTTTGCTCGGACGTGGTCACTGTAGCTATTTTATTCACCAAAGGTCAAAACGTCCGAAACCTTGCCGTACTATAAATAGACCACGAATTTAAACCGCCACAGCGTAATCACTAGAATTGCCAACCACGCTTTCAGCGTCGGCGGCGGGGGCGGCGCGATTGTGGCTTTGCCACAACTGCGCAACCCTAAGGGAATACCCCACTTACGCGGGGGCTTTATTCTTTGATAAATTCTCCGCTATTGGCACCATAACCGCCCCCGCGGCCTAAGGATTGAGGACTAAGAAATAAAAGTTAAGGTGTGGTGCAAAAAGCGAAGTAGTCGACGTTCCCAGGCCAATCGTAGATGATGCCTTCTTCCCAGCCGACATAGAAGCCATTTCCACCTGATGCATCGCTGGTCCAGTACTCAAGGCTGCCACTAGCGCCCCACTCCGTGAAAAATCCTGCACCTATATGACGCATGTAATTATTAGCAGATGAGTTAGGCGCTGCGCCAGAAATAGAATTACCATTTGTTTTCACCGCGTTAGTTAAATCCCTAACCCTAGCAAGACGATAACCCAAACGTCTACACCAAGATATTTGATTAGATTGAGTATCCTGCCTTCCTCGCGAGACGAACCACTGCTTTAACACAAATCCATATTTAACCATCACATTACCCCCACTATCCCTACCCACTACCTCAAATGTCTGTGGTAAAGATGGTACAGCTAGAGGACTAGGATTACGTGAATCTCTCTGAGTACTATCAGTCCTAGGACCGCTTAGCTTAACACGTGCGACAACTTTTCCTCTATCAGCACGAGGAATCCATAACATATTAGCTGTTACACTTGTCACCGTAGCTGTTATACTACTACCATTCGTGACAACAGACCACGTCAACTGACGTGCATCGACTCCACCTATGTTTAAATCAAAATACAAACCATCAGCACCCGTTGTCGGAAAATTTCGGTCGTAAGATGATGAATCATTAGACTGAGCTAAAAAACCCTTTGTAGGAGACCATATGTTAGATGGACCTGCGTACTTGGAATCGTCACGGACACCATCAACACTATCACCAGTACCACCAAAGTACAATTTCGGCCTTGCGTAACAAACACGAGGAACAGTGTTATACGGATTGATATAATAATCCACCGTAGCTCCACTAAAACTACTAATCCTTGGCACACCATACTGGGTAGTTAAACTTCCTCCTGTACTTCTTAATGTTACCTTATAAGGAGCACCACAAATACTTAATGTATCACTACGACTAACGGTATTGCCATTTTTATCCCTAAACGATACCGATATACTCCCTGTAGCCGTTACTCCATTAGCTCCCTGTCCATCCCCATCATCATCTCCCCAATAATTATACCTAGTGACTAAATCACTTAAACTCACTGAATTCACTGATGATGGGATTAACATATCTATATCTCCCAAAGTACTTCCTGCATAAGGTAAAACTATTGGATTTGTAGCACTTGATGGATTGGTTGCCGGTGTGTACCTTCTACCATCCCGCAACTTAATAGACAATAAACTATCTGTTGAAGTTGCCTTTGTCCGACCTCTATCAAACGTCAAATACGGCGCACTACCCACTATTTCCCTTGATGTATGTGCCGTTAATGCCACAGAACTCTGCGAATACGACAACAAGAGCAGCAGCGCAAATAATAACGACAATTTAGGTAATCTAAATAAGCTAGGTAACTCAAGCAAGCTAAAGAAGCTAGAGATGTTAGAAAGGTTAAGTAAGCTAAGTAAAAAACTTAACCCCGACGAACACCACAACGATAACCTTGGCAATAATGCCAAGCCCGAAGACCGCGATAAATTCGGCGACTTCGTCAAACGCGATGAGCTCGATAACCTCGGTGATGAAAATAAGAACTGTGTCTGATTTAGACTACGGTGAAATTGAAAAAGATTTAAGGCATAGGTTTGGCAGGCCATGTGCCATACATGGTAACGCATTTCGATTACCCTGTCAAGTAATTTTTTGTTTTATTTACACTTTTTATAATTAACCGCTCGGCTAACGAGCTTTCCCTTGCTTTAAAAGCGATTAAATTATAACCGGTTGAGTAATTATGCGCTAGTTTTTTTGTTAAATATTTGTAAAGTTTTGTTAACTAAATAGGGTTGAGCTTTTGTTGGAGTATTCTGGAGAATGGAATAGATTGGGTGCAGAGGTTTCGTACGTTTGTAGTTTAGTGTTCAAAATAAACCTCGGATTTAATCTGCAACAGCGCTCCCAATAAAGCCCCCCCCTGCTAAGTGGGGGCGCTGTTCTTTGCGATATTACTCTCTATTGGCACCATAACCGCCTTGCAGCCCAAAGGATTAAGGACTCAGCAATAAAAACTAAGGTGCGGTACAAATAGCAGAGAATCTGAAGCTGGCACTGTAGTTGTAGACATCGCCGCTGTCCGTGTAGACATGGAAGCCCTCCGCGGCATTTGCCACGTCGTTTGTCCAGTAGCTGATGCCGACGAAGCCTGCATCGACGTAATCGTTCAGTTCGCCCCACTCAGTGAAAAAACCTGCACCTATGTGACGCATGTAACGATTACCAAATGAATTAGGCGTGGCGCCAGAAATAGAAGGACGAGCTGTTTTGACTGCATTGGTTAAATCTCTTACCCTAGCAAGACGATAACCCAAACGACTACACCAAGAGGATTGGCTAGATTGAGTATCCCGTTTATCACCCCGATGGACGAACCACTGCTTTAACACAAATCCATACCTCACCTCATTACCACCACTATCCCTGCCCACCAATTCAAAGGTCTGCGGCAAAGATGGCAACGGGGTAAGCGGACTAGGATTATCTGATTGTATTTGAGAGTTATCCGTCTTAGGACCACTTAACTTAACACGTGTGACAACTTTTCTTCTATCAGCACTAGGAATCCACCCATCACTAGGTGTAACACTTGTCACCGTAGCTGTTATATCGCCACTCGTGACCAAAGACCACGTCAACTGACTTCCATCTCCCCCTTCTATGAGTAAATCAAAATATAAGCCATCAGAACCCGTAGTGGGAAAATTACGATCGTAAGAGGATGAATTTGTAGACTGAACTAAAAAACCCTTAGCAGGATCCCATATGTTAGCTGGGCCGGCGTAATAGCCTGTGCCGGCATAAAGATTCGGCCTTATCGAACAAATACGAGCAACACTGTCATACGGATTGATATAATATGTCACTGTCTGACCACTAAAATAATTTGTATTAGGTAAACCGTACTGTGTAGTTAAACTACCTCCTGTACTACTTAATGTTACCCTATAAGGAGCCTTACATATATCTAATGCATCACTACGACTTACTGTATTACCATTCCTATCAGTAAAACTCACCGATATATTCCCTGATGCCGTTACACTACCATCTCCATCATCATCCCCCCAATAATGATACCTATTGACTAAATCACTAAAACTCATTGAATTAGCTGATGATGGGATTAACATATCTATATTATCCAAAGTATTTCCCGCATAAGGCAACTTTATCGGATTTGTCGCACTTGATGTATTTGTCGACGGTGTGATAACTCGTCCATCCAACAACTTAATAAACAATAACATGTCTGTGCTTGTTACCTTAGTCTGACCACCATCAAAGGTAAAATATGGCGCACTCCCCTCAATTACCTTTGATGTATACGCTGTTAATGCCTGTGAACCTTGCGAATATGACAATAACAACAACGACACAAAGAACAACAAGAATTTAGGTAATTTAGACAGCCTAAAGAACTTCGAAAACTTTGGTGATAAAAATAAGAAATGAGTCTGATTTTGACTATGGTGAAAATGAAAAAGATTTAGGGCGTAGGTTTGGCATGCCAGATGCCAGATGCCAGATGCCGATTATGGTAGCGCATTTTGATTAACCTGTCAAGTAAATTTTTGTTTTATTTCAATTTTTTATAATTATCCGCTCAACTAATGAGCTTTTCCTTGCTTGAAAAGCGCTCAAATTGTAACCTATTGGTTAATAATACGCTAGTTTTTTTTAAATTTGTAAAGTTTTGTTGAGTGAATAAGATTAAGATTTTTGTTAGCGTGTTTTGATGGAGTGTTTTTTTGTTTAAAAGCAATAAAATAAAAACTTTAATAAAATCAATACCTTTCCTGACCGATTTTTGGGCTCTTTAAATAGTGGTCATTAAATAAGTTCTGTTGATTAAATGTAATGTTTGAAAATAAGCTAGCGTAACTTTATTTTGGGTTTGATGCTGGTGTTAGGGTTGTGTATAAAAACGTTTAATGGAAACTTGACGGTGAGTGCTATGACTTAATAGCATTTTTTGCTATAGTAAACGCCATTTTATTTAATTTGGAAGAATAATAACCCATGGAATCTATACCTAATTGCCCTGCTTGCCAATCAGAACATACTTATCACGATGGCACCTTTTATGTTTGCCCTGAATGCGCACACGAGTGGGATCCAAACGAAGTTGTGGCTTCTGACGATGGATTACAAGTTAAAGACAGTAACGGTAATTTACTGACTGATGGTGATGATATTATTTTGATCAAAGATCTTAAATTAAAAGGCTCATCAACTGTCCTAAAAAAAGGTGCCAAAGCTAAAGGTATCCGTTTAGTCGAAGGCGATCACGAAATCGATTGTAAAGTTGACGGCATGAAAATTATGCTAAAAGCCTGCTTTGTTAAAAAGGCTTAATAAAAACAACAAGTTAAATACTGTATCAATGTGGATTTATCGGCATTGATATAAGTATTTTTAGACATAACAACTTAATATGATTTATTACCAATAAAAAACGGTCAGGAAAGGCATTGATTTTATTGAAGTTTTTATTTTTAGCTTTTTCTTTTAATTCAATACGTTATCAACATCATCCCTTCAAATACCACAGCACGCTCGAAACCCTTTCAAACATTTGTTCAAAAACAAACTCGGCAAATGCCGGTAGAGTTGTCATTAAGTAAGTAAGCATAAATAACCCTAATAATAAGGTTGCTGGATAGCCGACAACAAATATTGATAGCTGTGGTGTCATTCGGTTAAGTAGCCCTAGTGATATATTGACAATTAATAGTAAGGTCATTAAAGGCAAGGCTAGCATAATGCCGTTGATAAATAGTAGTTTGCTGACATCAAGCACTACCAAATAACCATTTGCCTGTAATGACATTAGCCCTATGGGAATAATTTCGAAGCTGTTTGATATGCCATATAACAACCATAAATGGCCATCAAAATGCAAAAACATTAATAACGCAATGACGTTGATTAGGCGCGATAATACCGATGTCGCTGGCCCACCGATGGGGTCAAAAAAGGTCGCCATCCCTAGCCCCATTTGCATTCCAATTAATTCACCTGCAAACCGCATCGCCATAAATGCCAACTGCATGGTAAATCCAATCACTGCGCCGATCATAATTTGTTGAGCGATGATCACAATTCCCATTAAGGAGTAAATTTTGATGTTGTCATCAAGAGGGGAAGATGGCAATAAAATAGTAATCAGTAATGCTAGACCAATTTTGACACGGTTGGGGATTTCTTTTTCGCCCAAGAGGGGAGCGGTCATGATGAGTGCTAAAATACGAACAAAGGGGAAAAACCCATCCCGAATCAAAGAAAAGAAGTCAATATTAAGTAAAACGTTAATGTCAAAATCCATTATCTTTAACGCGTTAAATTAGGTATATCGGTAATGACGATTTGGAGATAGTCAATCATGGTCGATAGCATTGTTGGCCCCCATAGGATTAACACGACAATTACTGCGATGATTTTGGGTATAAACGATAATGTCATTTCGTTTATTTGTGTTGCTGCTTGTAATAAGCTAATAATGAGCCCAGTGACTAACGCTGCTAGCAGTATTGGCCCTGCTAGCGAAGCGGCAACTTTTATGGCTTGTATTGCTAAGGTACTTATGTATTCTGGCGACATGATATGACTCAACTAAAAAAGCTTTGCGCTAGCGATCCGAGCAATAGATGCCATCCATCGGCCAATACAAATAGCATTAATTTAAATGGTAGAGATACGGTTGCTGGTGGTACCATCATCATACCTAATGCCATAAGTGTGCTGGCAACCACAAGGTCGATCACTAAAAAGGGAATAAAAATAGTAAAGCCAATTTGAAATGCTGTTTTTAATTCACTGACAACAAAAGCGGGGACAAGAACTTTTAAGGGAATGTCGTCACGTGTTTGGATGTCATTGATGTGGGACATATTAACAAATAGTGCTAGGTCGTTTTCTCGCGTTTGGGTGAGCATAAATTGTTGTAATGGTTTGCTTGCTTTGCTTAAACCTTCTTGCATGGTGATTTGGTTTTGTGAATAGGGGATATACGCATCTTGATAAATGTTGTCAATAACGGGCGACATAATAAAAAAGGTCATAAAAAGCGCTATCCCTAAAATGACTTGATTAGGCGGCGCCGATTGTGTGCCAAGCGCGTTGCGTAGCAGTCCTAATACTATAATGATGCGCGTAAAGCTGGTCATCAAGAGTAATATAGCAGGGATAAAAGTAAGTAAGGTTAAAAAGACAAGTGTTTCAACTGGCAATGACCAAGCTTGTCCACTGCTGAGCGGTTGTGCTATGTCTGGTAATACCGGTGTTTGAGCATAACTTGGTAAGCTAAACAACAATAAGCTTAGCACAATCATTAAATTTGACCGCACTTGGTGTTACTCCTTTTTGGTTTTTAGCGCAGATTGTAATATCTGTTGAAATGTGTTACTTGATGGCAATTTTTTACTTACCTCACTTTGCGAAAATAGCTTTTGAGTGCGCTGTTCATCAATGGTGTGAAGTAATGTCATTTGTTGTGGCGTCACCCCAACCACTAATAGCTGGTTATCAACGTGAACCACTATAATGCGTTCTTTTGGCGTAATGTTGTATGTGGCTTTGACATCGATCCATTGATGGGTCTTTTTTTTCCAACCCATTCGTTTAGCTAACCAAGCTAGCAACAATATAAAACCGATGACAACAATGAGCATTAGCCCCATGGATGTCCCCACTTCAGTATAAATATTCAATTCAGAAGAAGGAGACGATAAAGTGTTGGTGCTGGTTGCACCAATTACAGGTTGAGCTAAATGGGGGGGTTCGATTGCCATTAGCGACTCAATCTTCTTACACGTTCTGCTGGAGTAATAATGTCGGTAATGCGTACACCATAATTATCAGCAACAACCACAATTTCGCCCTGAGCAATTAAGTAGCCGTTAATTAATATATCTAATGGCTCACCAACCTGACCATCTAAGGCAATAACCGATCCTTGCGTTAAATTTAATAAATCTTTAATGGCCATTTTTGTTCGGCCTAGTTCAACGCTCAAATTTACGGGGATATCAAGAATCAGGTTAATATCGTTTTTTTTATCTTCTGTTTGTTGTGGCGATAGCGTTTCAAAAATAGCGTTTTGGGCAATAAGTTCGTCGCTATTTAGGCTAGTAGATTGTTTGTCGTCACTATTTTGTTTGATATCAGTCATTAAAAACTCCTTCATTCAATTGCTCTAATACAGGGTTAATGACCTGTTCGACTTGAATTGCATATTGTTTGTTCGTTTTACCATAATGTCCTGTTACTATCGGCACTCCACCTACAGTAACATCAAGATTTGTAGGTTTTTCGATCATTAAGACATCATTGGTCTTTAGGGCTAATAATTTATCTACGGTTGTATGAATAGTGGCAAAATTAGCCACTAATTCGACCTCTGATTGCTTGATTCCGCTGGTTAGTGAGCTCATCCAAACTTTATCATCTTGATAAGTTTGTTGCTCAATCGGCGGCTTGATAAGAAGCTCTTTGATGGGTTCGACCATAGAATAAGGAATACAAACGCAGAAGGTTGCTTTGCTATTACCAACTTCGACTTTAAAGTTACTTGTTAAGACAATATCATCAGGTGAATTAGTAATATTGGTAAATTTACTTTGTATTTCAGATCGAACATATTCGGTTTCAATCGCATAGACATCCACCCATGATTTTTGGTAAATGATTAATGCTAATTCTAAGACTTTTTTAATGATCTGTTGTTCAGTGTGGGTAAATTCTCGCCCTTCTGTTTCGATTTGAGTTGAATGCCCATCACCACCAAATAAAGAATCCACAATAATAAAAACCAATTCTGGCGAAAATGAAAACAAGCTTGTGCCTCTTAATGGGTTAAGGTGCACGAGATTTAAATAAGTTGCCGATGACATATCCGAAAAATCTTTAAACGTAAGCGGCTCAATGGGTGAAGCAATCACGTCGGTATTGCGGCGTAATCGGTTAAATAAACCAATTCGAAATTGCCGAGCAAAACGTTCATTAATGATTTCTAACGCAGTTAAACGCTCAGGAATAAAGCGATGTTTGACAGATAGATCATAAGGTTTTACATCGGGAGATTTTTCCAATGTAGGTACATTAAATGAAGAATCAAAATTTGAATTCTTTTTAGGATTTTCTTTTGTTGTTGATGAATAATCTAAGATTTGTTCCTTGTTATCATACTCATCAACACTCGCTGTTGATTCATGCTTATCAGACATGTTAATCACCGTATAATAAAATCAGTAAATAGCACTTCATCAATCTTTACAAAATGCTTTGCATTATATTGTCGTGATAAGGCATTTTTTATCTGTTCTTGTAAATCAATTTTACCTATTTCTTGCTTCAGAGTATTAACATACTGTTTTGAAGTTAAAAGCAGAACGTTATTTCTTACTTCGGGTAAATAATCTAATAGTACTGTTTTTTGATTTTCATTCGCTACGCGCAAAACGACACCAATATAAAGGGTTTTGTTGATGTCTAGATGTTCTTCCGAAGCGGGTAATGAAATAGTAAATGGTTTTAATGTTATAAATACAGGGGATGTGACTTCGGGCTCTTCAGGCTCTTTAGTTGTGTTTTGTGAACTATTTTGAAACCATAAATAAGCTGCGACGCCTATCGCTAATAGCGTAATAAGAATAAGAACTAAATTTACAATACTTGATTTTTTTTTTGTTGTTGGCATATTTATTCTTGTCTCTATAATATTTTAAAGGATCTATAATCCATTTAGTTGCTATAGTGGCAAGAATGATAGATCATATTTTTAAAATCGATTTGAAGAATAGGCAATAAAACATCACCTATTTAAGCGCTTTACTTTATTTAGATTTAAAAATTGACCAATAAATAACGATTTTAATCGTTAAGCAAGAATACTAAGCCCTGATCTAAGTGAGCGATGTTCTAATAAGATTGGTTCCATATGCTCATCGGTTGCATCAAGCGATATCACCTTCTGTGATTGGTTATTTTGGGATTGTTGGTGCATGGCTGATTGCTGCGAATCGTTCATCATTGAAAAATCACCAATATTAGCTTGTTCTAGTGTGATGCCTTGATCTTCTAATGATACCTTTAAAAAAGGCAATGCTGATTCTAACATACCTTTAACAACATGATGAGCTGCCATCATGTGGAGGTTCATTTTATCATCATTCATTTCAAGTTTAATGTGCAATGCACCTAATTCTTGTGGATGTAATTTTATTTCGGCAGTTTGAATGCTTTGGCGGTTAAACATAATAATTTGTTCAGCTAATGATGTTTGCCATTGTGTGATATTTACTTGCGTTGGCAAGTGTATTGACGTTGTAGCTAATGTTGTACTCGCATGCGTTGGCGATAATAACAGGCTTTGTCCATTATTGGTATTATTTGTCAAAAATGAGTCTTGATTTGTGTTCATGATGGCATCTTTATTGCGATTAGTGGTAATAAATTGACTTTGAAAAGTCGCCATTTTGTGCATCATATTATTAGCATATTGCTTATGGCTTGTTGGATTTGCATTAAAATTAATGTCATCGTCAATTGTTGATACTTGTTGATGAGCAAGTCCCGATTTTGCTTCTTTTTTATTTGTTAATGATATAACGTCGTTTTGCGAGGTTACGTTATTAATTAAGTTTTCGCTGTCATAAATAGAAGAAAGTAACTGGGTTGCCTGCTCATTGATTGGTTTTTCTGGTAATAAATTATCCAATAAATCACTATGTAAATCGGTCGTTACCAATGGAGTTTGTTCGATTGATGTATCGCTATGTTGTGCACCACCAATCAAAGCTAAATTTGTTTGTTCTGGCGTTGCTATATTAAAAGGGTGAATAGCTGTGATAACTATATCGACATCGTTGCCGTTTTCTTCGTGTGCATCATCAGTTCTACCTAATTTTGTGTTAAGGGTTTGTTTGCCTTGTTCTGTTTGATTTTCACTGAGTCGCAATAATTGTTGAAAGCCATCATTATCGTTAGCCATCACATCTGTTTCAACAAGTTCTGACTGACGTGAAGAGGTCAGGTTCAAATCATTAATCAGATTAATATTCATTTAATATTCTCCTTGCTAATTGTAGCTGTGCAAATTCATCTGTCAGTTTTTGTTGTAAACGATTTTGTTGACGTAAATACTGGTTATGCTGTTTATTTAGTAAAGTGCTATAAGTGTTTAAGCTCTTTTGTGATTGATTAAGATTTTTTATAATTTGCTTTTGTTTGATATCTAACGATAACAACAACTTTTTTTGTTGTTCGATTCCTTGCTCAATAGAAGCAATAAACAATGTAAAATTGTTTAACTCACTGCCTTTTATACCTTCAGATAAGGCTGAGTTTAATTTTTGTTGATATTCAGCATAATAATTAGTTAAGACATTAAGTTGTGATTGTGCATTTTGCTGATTTTCATTCGCTTTTTTGAGCTTTATTAAGTAATCGTCGACCGACTTTTGTGCCAGTTTTTTTAATGTGGTAAAAGCAATTTTTGATGAATTTTTATTCATTGCGCAGTGTTCCTAACGAGCTAATTGCGGTTCAACAATGGCCGCTAATTGTTGATAGGCATCTTGGTAACTGCAGTGTTCGTCAATACCTTGTTGTAAAAATTTTTGCATAGTGGGGTATAGGGTTATCGCTTTATCCAATAATGGATCAGTACCTGCTACATAAGCACCAACATTGATTAAATCGCGGTTTCGTTGAAAGCTTGAAAACAGTTGTTTAAATAATCGCGATTTTTTTTCGTCTTCTGGTGCAGTAAGTTCAGTCATTACTCGACTAATTGAGGCTTCAATATCAATGGCCGGATAGTGTCCTGACTCGGCAAGTGCTCGTGATAATACAATATGCCCATCTAAAATGGCGCGAGCAGAATCGGCAATCGGATCTTGTTGATCGTCACCTTCAGTCAATACAGTGTAAAAGGCAGTAATAGCGCCTTTGCCGCTATCATCATTGCCGGCTCTTTCAACGAGCGCAGGCAATTTTGCAAATACTGAGGGTGGATAGCCTTTAGTTGCTGGAGGCTCGCCGATTGCTAAGGCGATTTCTCGTTGTGCCATTGCATAACGTGTTAATGAGTCCATAATCAATAAAACGTTAAAACCTTGATCACGAAAGCTTTCGGCAATTCTAGTAGCATAGGCTGCGCCTTGTAAGCGCAATAAAGGAGATACATCGGCAGGAGCAGCAACAACAACAGCTCGGGCTAAGCCTTCTTCGCCTAAAATATTTTCGATAAAGTCTTTCACTTCTCGCCCCCGTTCACCAATCAAGCCAACGACGATAATGTCTGCCTGTGTGTAACGCGCCATCATACCAAGTAAAACACTTTTACCCACGCCCGATCCGGCAAATAACCCCATCCGTTGCCCTTGCCCTATGGTTAACAAAGCATTTATCGCTCTTACACCAACATCTAATACTTGGTGAATCGGTGTGCGTTGCAATGGATTAAGTGATTTGCTGGCTAACCCTGCATGTTCAATATGTTCTGGTAGTGGTTTGCCATCTAGTGGTTTACCCATGGCATCAACCACTCGCCCTAATAACCCCATGCCTACAGGCAATACTTTATGGCTAAAGTGTGTTAGATCATATTGTTCGGTGTAAACTCGTGCGCCTAATAAAATGCCGTCCGTTGATTCAAAGGGCATTAAATAAAGCGTTTGGTCGTTAAAACCAACTACTTCACATTCAACAGGCTCAATTCGCCCTTCTGTTTGCCGTTCGACCAAGCAGTTAGATCCTAATGGTAATTTTAATCCTATCGCTTCAAGAACTAATCCAGATGCTTTGACTAAACGTCCATATTGGCGAATTAAAGATAAGGACTCAAGCTTCTGTGTTGCTTGGTTAATTTTATCCGACCATGAAGAGGAGTATTTCACGTTAATGATTATCCCTTTGTAAACAGTCAGACATAATTTGCCAATGGTTATTGACACTAGCATCGATTTCATTGGTATTAGTCAAAATTTTGCACCCCCCTATTTCAATATTGGGGTCAGCAATAAGTTGCCAGCGATATTGTTGGTTTTCTTCATTTAGCATGGGTTCTAACCATTGTAAATCGGTTGGGTTAAGGTGTAACGACATAGGTTCGGACAAAATTGAACACTGTTCAACTAATGTTTGTATCGTATGAATTAACTGTTTTTGTTTTACTTTAGCAATACTGCCTACTGTTTTTTGTGCAGCAATTAACGCTAAATCAAATAATTTAGGTACGATTAACTCATCAATATCATTAATTGATTGCTGAAAATTACTGATTAAATTGGTGATAGCATGAACAGCTTTGCATTTTTCATCATTAAGTTGTTGTTCAATTTGCTTTCGCCCTTCTTGTTGCCCAAGAAGATACCCTTGTTCATAGCCCGCTCGTTTGCCTTCCTCAAAACCTGCTTCACGACCTAAATTAAACCCCTCCTGATAGGCTTGTGCTTCAACTTCTTGCTTTAGTTGTTCCAATGTTTGTTGAGTTTCAGCAAGCTCTGAGCTTACGGTGTTTAGTTCTGGTTGTGAATCCAACTCAGGTTCAAGATCAGGCTGTGATTCGTTAACCTCGGTCTGTACTATTTCGTTACTTTCGCTCTGGTTTGCTAGCGTACTTGCAGCCAAGTCACGAAAGTCTAGCGGTTTCCAGTTTAATCCATCCGGTTGGTTATACGTATTCATCATCACCACTAGTTAAAATCATTTCGCCACTTTCTGCTAATCGACGCGCAATAACCAAAATTTTCTTCTGCTCTGTTTCAACTTGTGATAAGCGCACTGGTGGTCTATTTTCAAGATCTTCGCGTAAAATCGACGCAGCACGTTGGGACATGTTGCTTAATAGTTTGTCACGTAGTGCCGTCGATGCGCCTTTTAATGCAATGATTAATACTTCATTATCGACTTCTTTAAGTAGACGTTGGATACTTCTATCATCAACTTCAACAAGATTTTCAAACAAGAACATTTCATCAATAATTTTCTGTGCAAGTTCGCCATCATAATCACGTAATGCACTGATAACCAACTCTTCTTGTTGCGATTTCATTAAGTTAATAATTTCAGCCGCTGTGCGGATTCCACCCATATTATTCAATTTGATATTTTGACCATGTAATAACGTTGATAATGACGCCGACAAGACTTTAAGTGCCGATGGCTCAACACCTCCAAAAGTGGCAATTCGCAACATAACATCATTACGTAATTCGTCATCAAATAGGTTGAGAATTTCGGCCGCTAGATCACGGTTTAAATGTACCAATATCGTTGCAATAATTTGTGGGTGCTCTTTTTTAACAAGATCAACCGCTCGTGCGGCATCAACAAAGTTTAGCATTTCAAGACCATCCGTTGCTTCTTCGCGATCAGTATTTAATAGATCATCAAGTAAGCGTTCGGTTTTTTCGCTACCAATGGATTTTTCAAGTATTGAACGTAAATATCCATCGGTATCGGTATTTAAGGTAGCACAATCATCAAGCGTGCCTTGGCACTCATTAAGTATATTTTTCAACTGTTCTTGAGACAATTGGGGCAACGACATCATTGCGCTACTAATTTGTTGTACTTCTTTCGAACTTAAATACTGCATCACTTTTGCGGCAAGTTCTTCGCCTAATACCATTAATACTGTGGCGGCTTTTTGAGATTCACTTAAATTCATTTTTCTGTGTCCTCCTTACTCATCCAACCACGAATTATCAATGCCATAACACGAGGATCTTTTTCGACAATTTTGCGGATGTATTGCTGTTGCTGCATGTTATCTTCAAATATTTTTTGTTGCTGCTTGCTGTGCGCTTTATAATCTAATTTTTCTTCAACACTAGTTGATGCATTAGTGGTTTTATCACTAAAAATGTGGTACTGCCGTTGTACTTTTATCCACAGTGAATGGAACACTTTGCGCCACAAGAACCAGATAACTAAAATGTAAATCAAGTACTTACCAGCAGTTTTAACCCCTTCGAAAAACTCATGAGTTTGCCAAAACGCTAAGCCGTTGCTTTCGTCCAATTCTTGATCGGTAAATTTTAAGTTGGCGACAGTGAGTGAATCACCTCGCAAATCCGAAAATCCCATTGCTTGGCGGGCTAATAGTTCAATATTTTTAAGTTCATCATTATCTAGCTTTACCCACTGCTCAGTGCTGGCTGGTCGTTTGTTGTCGTCAGATTCAGACTCTGCATTATCTGGCTCGATTGTGACAAATTTATAATTCACCAAAACAGCGACAGATAAGCGTTTAATTCGTCCTTCAGGTATTTTACTGTGTATAACTTGTCGGTTTACTTCAAAGTTCACAGTATTATTTGATTGTAAATTGTAAGGTTGTTGTTTATCTGCCTTTTCAGTCGATGCGGTTTTTGTTTCGTTTTCATCAATGGGTGCGCTAGATGTCGGTACAGGTTGATTAGATAGTGCACCAGGCACTCCGCCAATACCGTAGCTTTTAGTTGATTGATGGTTTTCCATTTGTTGCTTACTACGAATTGTTTGATTCGCAATATCACTATTAGGATCATAAGTTTCTGATGTCGATTCTTGTCGGCTAAAGTCGACATCGGCATTGACTTGTACTTTAACATTATTTTTACCTAAAATAGGTGTGATAATTTTTTCTACTCGCTGACGAATACTGTTTTCAATCCGCTCACTAAATTCGAGTTGAGCCACATTGGTATTTCTATCTCGGTAGCCTTCTCCGGTTAATAGGTGACCATGCTGATCAATAATGGTTACTTTATCTGCTTGTAATTCTGGCACACTACTTGAAATTAAGTGAATAATGGCATCGATTTGGCCTTGTGATAAAGTTCGCCCTGGTAGTAATGTTAATGCGACCGAAGCTGAGGGAAATTTTCGCTCGCGAACAAATAACGACGGTTTAGGCATTGCTAAGTGCACTCTCGCATCATCAATACTACTGATAATAGATATTGTTCGGGATAATTCGCCTTCTAATGCTCGCTGATAATTGATTTGTTCATTGAATTGGCTCATACCAAAGCTTTCTTTATCAAGCAATTCAAAACCGACTGATCCGCCTTTAGGTAATCCCTGTTGTGCAATACGTAAACGCGTGTCATAAACTTTGTCTTGTGGAATTAAGATAGCTGAGCCAGAAGCAGAAAATTGATAAGGAATATTCATCTTATCAAGCTGACTAATAATTTCGCCACCATCTTTATCACTTAAATTACTGAATAAAACACTATATGATTCATCTTTAGCCCATAAATAGATAAAACTAATCATCGCTATCATAATGACACCAGCAATTAACAATGCCATTTTTGTGTTTTGTTTTAACTGATTTGCAAAGGGTAACTTATTGAATAGTGATTCACCTTTGTTATTGACTGTTTGACTAGTCATAGACATCCTAATTCTAAACTATTTAGATTAACTCGGTGGTTATTATCCATGTATTTAAAAAATTCAATGGCGAGAAAAGCGTGCAGTTTTTCCCTTACTTAACCTCTTTGCTTTTTTATTTTTATGATAAATTTAACAATACATTGACAAAAAACAAAAGAAACAACTATCAAAATGAATACAATCAATATGTTAAATTCAGTTGAGCTAACACATTTAAATCAATCGGCATCCACTTCAAAAAAAACGCATGTTGCGGATAACACAAGCTTTGGTTCAGAACTAAAAACGGCTTTAGACAAGATCAGCCAACTGCAAATACAAGCAAACCAGCAATCCAAAGCATTTGAAATGGGCGATGCGGATGTTTCATTAAATGAGGTAATGGTTAATATGCAAAAATCATCGGTTTCATTGCAGTTTGGTATTCAAGTACGCAATAAACTGGTTGCAGCTTATCAAGAAATTATGAATATGAATGTCTAATTAATTGAACTCACTCGTATTAATAATACGGATGCTAAAAATTAATTACGTATTAATTGAAGTCATTGAACAGAAACCTTAGCTTGAACCTAATATAATTTACAGGGTTCAAGCCAAGCAATCCACAAACTTACATTGTTACATTAAGTTGGCTATTTTTTGATAGTTATCGATTTTATTTTGATGATCGACATGTTTACCAATCCACTCTCGAAGCTGTGAATGACGTGTCATAATCAATTGGGTTAATTGTTGTTGATAACTAAGTATGTTTTTTATATACATTCGCACAATATCTTGATGTTTCAAGGGCATGTTTTCAATTGCTGTAAAATCATCGACCAGCATAATACCTTTTGATAATTGAAGATATTTATTTTGCCAACTCAACAATAAATCCCAGTTTTCATCCCTTGCGTTAATCAACATTTGTTCAACAACATAATTAAATTGTTCGTATTGTTCTAATAATTTACTTCCTTTCATAATCACCCTTTTTTATTTTGCAATTTCTCGCCAAGATTCGGCAATATTGTTTAACAAATCGTAACAAGATTGCAGTTTTTCTTTATCGTTATGTAAATTGGCTAAAACTAACTGTTGACTAATATAGTGATAAAGACGATCTAAATTTTCTGCGATTTCCCCCCCCTTTTCTAAATCTAAACAGCCTTTAAGACCATTATCAACAATGTTAATTGCTTTAGAAATTGCTGTGCCTTTACCAGCAATATTACCTTTTTGAAGATATAAGCTCGCTAAGCGAATTGCCTGTAATGCACCATCAAATAATAATACAATCAATTGATGGGGCGAAGCTTGGCTAACACGTGTTTCTAAATTTACTTGCTCATAGGCTTTAGAACCTAACTGATACATCATTCCCCTCTATTTTTTTAAGTTTGCCATCATGTCAAATTGTGTTGTTAAATAATTACTCATACTATCTAATGAGTTAATTAAGATATCTAATTTAGTAAATTGAACTCGGTAACGTTCAACAGTTTGCTCAATAGAGCTACTTACTTGTTCATGACGTTTATCTAATGACTTTAACGTAGAATTTAAGCCATTGGTTGCCGAATCAATCATGCCATCGCTATCAATAAATCCACTCACTTTGGTAAAAACCTCATTAGCTATCCCCGTCGTTTTACCATCACCAATAAATAATGTTGCAACAGCGTCACTATTTTCATTAAGTGCCTTTTTTAGCTCATTTTCTTTGACCGTTAGCTGACCACTTTTATCCATGGTAATACCAATTTGCGACAATACTGAAAACTCGCCCGCTTGTCCTTTGGCAAAGATTGAACGAATACTCTGGTCAATATTACGTAGCGTTGAATCACCAATCAAAGGGCCATTACTACTGTTTAATTCGTTAGAGTTAGTCTCTCCTGCGGTGAATTTGGTTAGCGTTGACATGGTTGTTTGCAGTTGATTAAAGGCTTCAACCCATTCTTTAATGGCCTCTTCTGCCTTTTCGTTATCTGCACTTATGGTAAGGTTTTGGCTGGTTGTTGTGGTTGCTTTTAATGTTATATCAACACCGGCAACAACCTCTTTGACGGTATTAGAACTACTTGTGATGGCAATACCATTAAACGTCAATTTAGCATCTTGCGCTTTTGCCACTTCAGTCATATGACTATTACTAGGCTGATTAATATCAAATCCAATGATATTATTTAATTTATCATCGTCTGACGAAATTGATGTAATGGTTTGCTTTTCACCCGTTTCTTTCGAGGTAATCACTAATTGGTAATTATCTGATCCAGAACGAACAACAGCGGCATTCATTGTTGAAGGGATTTTTTTGCCATCCTCATTAATCACTTCGGCATTATTAATGGCGTTAGCTATTGCTTCTAACGATGTTTCATCTTTAGATAACGTTACATTAAGCTTGTCACCATTCGCCTGTTCAATAGTGATGGTTCGTGTTTCATTATCATTACCTAATGGCGCATTTTTGTCGTTGATTACCGATGTTGAAACACTATGCGATGTCGCCAATTGATCAACCGTCACAGCATAATCGCCTAAAACCGCTTTGCTATTTGTCTTTACTGAAAAATAATCGTTATTACCTGTCGCTATACGGCTTTGAAATAACTCTTTTTTTTGAAGTTTTGCCGTTGCTGTATTAAATGTTGTCAATGCACTTTTTAATTTACCAAAACCACTAATTTTTGCATTAATCGCTTTTTGTTGTGTGGTAATGGGTGTTAAGCGTGTTTTTTCAGCCGCTTCTAATTGCTTTAAAATTTCACCAAGATCGATTCCCGAACCTATTCCTAATGCGCTCATTGCCATGATTTAGTCTGCCTATAACAAATTATTTAATAGTTTGTATATCGGCTAACCTTGCTAAAAGTTTAGTTATCATTTCAATATTTATTTAATAAGCAATAAAGTTACTATTTTTTGCGCAAAAACAATTATTAAAAAATTAATTAATAAAATTTATAATCAAATGATTTATTTGAATATAATTGTTTTATTTTTACTAAATGGCTTTATTTTTTAAAATATAATCATTAAAAATATTAAAGTTCCTAATTTTTCTACCGATAAGTTATTCATCAGCAAAAATGTTGAAACAAATTTCAATATCTAGTTGATTTTAATGTTTATATTATCGGAGATAAAAATGGCACAAGTAATTAATACTAATACAATGTCTTTAATGGCAAAAAACAACCTAAACAATTCTCAAAGCGTTCTTAGCACATCTATCGAGCGCCTTTCATCAGGTATGCGTATTAACAGCGCAAAAGACGATGCAGCAGGTCAAGCAATCGCTAACCGTTTTTCATCAAACATCAAAGGGTTAACGCAAGCTGCTCGTAATGCAAATGATGGTATTTCACTTGCACAAACAACAGAAGGTGCATTAAACGAAATCAACAACAACGTACAACGTATTCGTGAATTAACCGTTCAAGCAGCAAATGGCACTAACTCTGAAAGCGATCTAGTATCAATTCAAAACGAAATCGATCAACGTTTAGATGAAATCGATCGTGTTTCTAAACAAACTGATTTCAATGGTTCTAAAGTATTATCTGAAGATAAAACCCTTAAAATTCAAGTAGGCGCAAACGACGGCGAAACCATTGAAATCAATTTGAAAAAAATTGATAGCACTGAACTTGGTTTAAATGCATTTAATGTATCAAGTTCACCAACAGCAGATCCATTAAAAACAATTGATGCTGCATTATCAAAAATTGATGCATTACGAGGACAACTTGGTGCGGTGCAAAACCGTTTCGAATCAACAGTAACCAACATTAACAATACTGTAAATAACCTAAGTTCTGCACGTAGCCGTATTGAAGATGCGGATTATGCAACAGAAGTATCAAACATGACTCGTGGTCAAATTTTACAACAAGCAGGTACATCTGTATTAGCACAAGCTAACCAAGTACCACAATCAGTACTTTCTTTATTACAATAATTCTGATTATCTATTTTTGATCATTCTACCTTTGTCATATAGCTATAACGGTATTTTTATAATGCCGTTATGGCTAATAATGATAATTAACTATTTTTTATCCCGTTATTCTGCCCATTAAATTCACCAACTATCGTCATAATACTGTGAAGCATTTTTATAGCATTGGTTCAAAAAATGGATAATAGCTTATATAACTCACAGGGTGTAATAAACCAAATCGATTGGAAACAATATATTCATTTGGTTCGCAATGAAGCGTTAAAATTAGCGGTTCGTTTACCTGCAACGGTTGAACTTGATGATTTATTACAAGTTGGCTATATCGGTTTATTAGACTCAATAAAACGTTATGACATCTCTCAAGGTAATACGTTTGCCACCTTTGCCATACCAAGAATTAAAGGCGCCATGCTTGATGAACTACGCAGCCGTGATTGGTTACCAAGGCAAACTCGAAAAAAAATAAAAGATGTCACAACTGCAATGAATGAATTAGAACAGAAGTTAGGTACACCACCTAATGATGAGCAAATTGCCCAATATTTACAATTGCCTATTAGTGAATACCACAAAATTTTATTAGATTCAAATACTAGCCAAATATGCTCATACGATGAAATTCATAAGAAATTGGGTGATAACATTGATTCCATTATTGAATATGAAGAAGATAATAATCCTTTTTTGACCATAATAGATGAGGAAATTCGTAATACCATTATCCGCCAAATTGAAAACTTACCAGAAAAGGAAAAACTTGTTTTATCACTTTATTACCAAGAAGATCTCAATTTAAAAGAGATCGGTAATGTAATGAATATTAGTGAATCAAGAGTGAGCCAATTGCATAGCCAAGCAATAAAAAGAATACAAAGTAAGGTTACTTTTTAGAAACAATAAAAAAAGAAATTAAATAAAGTGTAATCAATCGAAAATAAATTGAAATGATTTTTTTATTGACCTTTTCAATTTAAAAATGTAATTTTAAGCGAAAAAAAATAATTTCTTTTTTAATTTTACCTGTTTTTCGTTTTTTTACACGAAAAATAATAAAGATAAATTGGTGACTAAATTGGGCAATATATTAGATGACGATGTTCTTAAGTGTATACATCATTTGAATCTGTCAACTTTACTGTTAAGTCAGAAAATGATTGAAAAAGATAAAGTGATGGCAATGTATCGATTGGGAATTGATGAAGAAACGGCAGATATACTTAGCGGTTTAAGTACCTCTCAAATGTTGGTTTTATCAGAAACAAATCAATTAATATTTCGACTACGATTTGAAAATGCAGAAATGATGAAAAAACTAACAGAAGAATCCCGCGTTAGAGATATAAAACAGATGCATACAGGCATTCTTTTATCAAGTTTGCTATTAGATTCAATCAATAAATAGCTAAGGAACTAACATGACAGGTACAAGTATTATTCAGAAATATCAAGAAACCCAACTTGCTATCAAATTAATTTCTCTTGGTGGAAGAATCCAAATGTTGGAAAGTGAAACTAATTTGAGTCGAAATAAATTAATAAAACTTTATAAAGAGATTCAAGGTTGTCCACCACCTAAAGGTTTATTGCCTTTTTCAACCTCATGGTTTATGACATGGGAACCGAATATTCATGCTAGCATTTTCTATAATGCTTACTCTTTTTTAGTTAGAAATGGCTTAAAGTCAGGCATTCAAACGATCTTAAAAGCCTATCAACTTTATTTAGAACAATGCCAAGTTTCACATAAAGATGAACCTATTTTAGGCTTAACCAGAGCTTGGATTTTAGTCAAATTTGTCGAAAAAAATATCATGCAACAATCATGTTGTACGGTATGTGGTGGGCTTTTTATTACGCACGCTTATCACCCACAAAATACGTTTACATGCAGTTTATGTCAACCGCCGTCAAGAGCAGATAAGAATAATAAAACCAAAAAAGAAAATGACGAAAAATGCCTGAAAGTATTATCAAAACAAAGTCATTTAAACTCATCAGTTTCACACCAGATAACTGCTTGAATAAATATTAAAAATAGTAAATCAATTTAACTGTTATTTTATAGATAAAGAAGAAAGTCAATGCTAATAATTATAGGGTATATTGTCGTTATCGCCTCTGCACTACTGGGTTATGTACTAAGTGGCGGTTATTTAGCCGTGCTGTTTCAACCACTTGAATTGTTAATTATTGGTGGTGCTGCTATTGGTGCTTTTATTGTCAGTAATGAACAAAAAACAATAAAAGCCACACTCAAAGCGTTAGGGCAATTATTTAAAACATCTAAATATAATAAAAACCTGTATCTAACACTGATCAATTTAATGTATAGCATTTTGACAAAGATCCGCCAAAGTGGAGGGTTATCTATTGAAGCAGATATTGATAATCCGCAGGAAAGTGAATTGTTTAAACAGTATCCATTAATTTTAGCTAATCCGAGAATCTGCGATTTTATTACTGATTACTTACGACTGATGATTAGTGGCAATATGGATGTATTTGAAATTGAAACACTAATGAGTGAAGAAATTGAAACATTCGTCCATGAACTTGAAAAGCCTGTTGATGCTATTTCGGGAATTGGTGATGGCTTACCGGCGTTTGGGATTGTTGCAGCTGTAATGGGCGTTATAAATACACTTGCGCAAGCGGATAGGCCAGCAAGTGAACTTGGAGAGCTTATTGCCCATGCGATGGTCGGAACTTTTTTAGGGATCTTACTTGCTTATGGATTTGTTTCGCCACTAGCCGCCTTATTAAAGCAAAGAAATGCTGATATGGTCAAAATCCTAGAGTGTACAAAAGTGATACTTATTGCCAGTATGCATGATTATTCACCGCAAATTTGTATTGAATTTGGACGAAAAACGCTATTTTCTCATGAAAGACCATCATTCTTTGAATTGGAAAAATATATCCAAGAAATTAAAGATAAAAATCTCAATAAAAACGAAAATAATCAGTAATGAAAGATAAATCTGTAAGAATAATTATTAAGAAAAAATCAGGTCATGGCGGTGGTCATCATGGTGGTTCTTGGAAAATTGCTTATGCCGACTTTATGACGGCAATGATGGCTTTATTTTTAGTTATGTGGCTGATTTCGACATCTACACCACAAGAATTAAAAGGTATTGCCGAATATTTTAGAACACCATTAATCCTTGGTCAAAATGGTGGGAAGAATATTAGTGATAGTGAAAGTCCTATTCCCGGTGGTGGCGATGATGTAAGCCAACAAATAGGTGAAGAAAAAAACAGTGTTTCAAACTCATTACACAATGAATTAGAAAAACAACAACTTGAAAAAATACAGCTAATCGAAACAGCAAAAAAAATCTTTGAAATGTTTGAAATCGACCCTCGCTTAAAAAAGTTAGCACCGAATTTGATTGTTGAATTAACTCAAATGGGATTACGAATTCAAATTTTAGCCTCTGACGATAAACCTATGTTTGACGTTGGTAGCACAACGATTGATCCCGATATGCAAGAAATTTTACATGCTTTAGCGCCGATTTTAAATTCATTACCTAATAAAATCACTTTGTCTGGTCATACCGATGAACGCCAATACACAACGGGTGATCGTGGCTACAGTAACTGGGAATTATCAGCAGATAGAGCTAACGCCTCAAGGAGGGAACTCATTGTCGGAGGGTTAGATTCCAACAAAATTATTCGTATTATAGCCTTAGCCGATACCGTTAGTTTAAACAATCCTAACTACAGCAAAGATGCCAACCGACGTATCAGTATCTTAATTTTAAATAAAACTGCACAACAGTATATTGAAGAAGAAAATAACATGACTGGTATCGATTTTTTAAGGCAATCACAACAGCTAAAACCAGAATAACAACCATTTTTAAAAATAGAAATGACATTATTTAAAAATTTTTCGAAATACTCGTAAAAATAATTAAATTTTTGAGAATTTAAGCCGATATAAAAAATAACTTATTTTTAAGTGATGTTATTAACTAAAACGATATTGAGGGGATTTTTATGGCGAATTCATTAATGAATACAGGTATTAGTGGATTGAATGCAGCACAAAATATGCTTAATGTAATTAGCAATAATATCAGTAATGCTCATACAAAAGGCTACAATCGCCAGCAACAAGTTTTAAGCCAAGCCAATGGCACTCAACATAGTTTTGGTTTTGTGGGTAATGGTGTTACTGTCTCATCAGTGAATCGTGCCTTTAACCATTTTGTGGTCGGGCAACTGCGTCAATCACAATCACAAAATGGCGCTATTAAAACGTATTATAACGAATTATCAAAAGTCGATAACCTACTGGCAGAAAACGATAACAGCGTTTCATCACAACTTAACAACCTTTTTGCCAGCTTAAATAAGTTAGCTTCAAATGCTGGCGATGCTTCAACAAAACAAACGGTTATTAGTGATCTTACTTCGTTAACAAATCAATTTAATAAAACAGAAACAAATTTAAAAAATCAAATCGCCAATATTAATACCGAATTAAACACGAATGTCGACAAAGTTAATGCTTACATTCAGCAAATTGCCGAACTCAACCAAAAAATATCAAAACTACAGACAGTAGATGGCGGTAATGAACCCAATGCATTACTTGATCAACGAGATCAACTGGTTAATGATTTAAGTGAAATCATTGGTATTACCGTCACAGAGCAAAATGGGCAATATAATTTGTCGTTAGAAAATGGTTTAAATTTAGTGCAAGGCTCATGTGCTAACGTATTAACCGTACAACCTTCGGCAGATGATCCAGCACTCAATACCATTATTTATACACACCCTTCTGGCGCAACTCAAGAACTGACTAGTCAGAACATCACATCAGGCTCATTAAATGGACTATTAACGTTTCGTGATGGCCCACTAACTGAATCGCGTAATCAACTGGGATTAATTGCTCTCAATTTAGCGGAACGTTTTAATGAAGTGCATATGTCAGGAGTGGATATTCATGGTAATCAGGGCGAAAAACTATTTGATTACAACAAACCAAGTTGTATAACTAACACTAAAAACCAAGGAAATGCCACGGCTAAAATTGAGTTTACATCAGTGACCGAAGTCAAAGCCTCGGATTATAAAATAGAATTCGATGGCAACAATTGGGTTGTAACAAGATTATCTGATCACAAACAAATCACACCTCAAATTGAAGAAGGTAAATTGGTTTTTGATGGCTTATCTATCGAGATAAATGGTAATGCTATGGCAGGCGATTCTTTTATGATTAAACCCGTTGCTGATATTGCCTCATCATTACAGTTATTAGTCAAAGATGTGAATAAACTGGCAACAGGTATTAATGATGATGAAAACGGTGCTGGTGATAACCGTAATGTAGCAAAATTATTAGCTATTCAAAATGAAAAACTAGTGAATGGTACAACGACCTTAAAAAGTGCTTACACAACGTTAGTTAGTTACATCGGCAGTGAAACCCAAACAGCAAAAATTTCTGCACAATCAACAAAAAATATAACCCAACAAATTTACGAACAAAATCAATCAATATCTGGGGTTAATATTGAAGAAGAATATATCTCAATGCAGGTCTATATGCAGTATTACCAAGCCAATGCAAAAGTGATTGATGCCGCCACAACACTATTTGATACCATTTTAGGTTTAACCAAATAATAAAAGGATAAAGGAATAAAAAATGCGCCTTAGCACCAATTCGCTATATCAAAAAAATTTACAAAGTATTTTAAACACCAATAGCAAATGGCAAAAATCGGGTTTACATTTAGCCACTGGCAAGAAGATTTTAACGCCTTCTGATGATCCAATGGGCGTATCACAATCATTAATATTAAAACAAGCCCAAGCACAAAATCAACAGTATCAAGCTACGCGTGAAAGCACCGAAAAAACACTAAGTCGCCAAGATACGCTCTTGTCAGAAGTAAATACCGTTATCCAAACGATCCAAGAAACTTTAGTTTATGCAGCCAATGAAACGTTAAATGAAGAAAACAGACTTGATCTTGCCAATAAATTACAAGGCTTAAAAGATCAACTGCTCGCATTAGCTAACTCAAAAGATACCAATGGCAACTATATTTTTGCCGGTCAAAAAAATGACACACCACCTTTTGTGGTAAGCGAATCTGGAGAAGTGAATTACATCGGCGGAACAACATCAGTAAATGTATTTATTGATGACTCAAGAGAAGTCGCAGCAAGCTTTACTGGTATAAAAGTCTTTATGACTGGGGCAAATGTCAAAAATGCTGATGGTTCACCTGCAGAAAGTAATATTTTTGCAAGCATTGATTATGCGCTTGAAGCGTTAAAAACAGACTTAGATTATGATAATGAAAAAAGCGTTGAAGAATTTAGAACTGGATTATCAAAAGCTCGCAATGGCATCGATAATTCGTTTAGCAATATCTCGACCGTAAGGGCTGAGGGCGGTTCGGTATTAGCCGAAATCGATCGGTTAACCGCACTAGGTGAAACACTAGATATTGAATTTCAAACTCAAATAAGCCAGCTTGAAGATGTCGATTGGTACGATGCTATTTCAGAATATGCGTTACTGCAAGCCAATTTACAAGCGGCACAATATACCTTTATGACAATGCAAAGTATGTCGCTGTTTCAAATGAAATAAAGCGTTGTTATTTTGATTGTGTAATGTGATTTTACCCAAAATCGTCAAAGCGATTCATCCCATCCAAGGAGGCGTAATGCCTCCTTTTTTCTCCTTTTTATGTAAAGTTTGATGAGTGGGGTTATCTTGGATTTTGGGGATGTTTGTTTTTTTATAAAAATATTGCTTACCTTGCGTTGTGGAATAACAAAACCACTCACTGTGATGAATGGTTTTGTTGGTAGTGAATTGCAATGATGTTGCAATAATTAATGCCCGACGCATGACCTATGGTAATGTTGTGTTGGGTTTGGATATTCACCTGTATCAATAACAGTTGGTTCGCCTTTTTTATTGAAGATGGATACGAGTACGATTTCGTCATCAAGTCGTTGGAATTGATCAAAAAATTAATTAAATACAATATTTAACCACCAAAATATATCGTGTCAGCATCATGGGATTTTTTGTTATTACTTGCCATTAATTCGAAGTTTTTAGCTATTTAGCTAATACTATCTCTTTCCATTCGCATTACTTTCAGAATTATTGCATAATACACAGCGTATAAAAGACCAAACTTAAGTTAGGAATAATTATGGAACTTCTTTGTCCAGCAGGATCTTTACCATCACTAAAAGTGGCCATTGATAATGGCGCTGATGCTGTTTATATTGGTTTGAAAGATGATACTAATGCCCGTCATTTTGCTGGTTTAAATTTTAATGAGAAGCGATTGCTAGAAGCTTCTGATTATGTACATAAACGCGGTAAAAAGTTACATATTGCAATTAATACCTTTGCCCACCCTGAAAATTTTCAGCGTTGGCAACACGCTGTTGATACCGCAGCTAATATAGGTGCTGATGCGTTAATTATTGCTGATCTGGCAATGCTTGATTATGCGGCTGAAAAGTACCCTGATCTTGAACGCCATGTTTCTGTGCAAGCGTCGTCGACTAATGAAGAATCAATTAAGTTTTATCATAATAACTTTCAAGTACATCGTATTGTGTTACCGCGTGTACTTTCGATGCATCAAGTCAAACAATTATCTCAAGTTTCTCCTGTTCCGCTTGAAGTATTTGCTTTCGGTAGCTTGTGCATTATGGCGGAAGGACGCTGTTATTTATCATCGTATTTAACTGGTGAATCACCCAATACCGTTGGGGCTTGTTCGCCAGCTAAATTTGTTCGCTGGGAAGAGACCGAAAAAGGACTTGAGTCACGACTCAATAATGTGTTAATTGATTGTCATAAAAAAGGCGAAAATGCAGGTTATCCAACGCTATGTAAAGGGCGATATTTTGTTGGCGACGAGCTTTACCATCCTATTGAAGAGCCAACCAGCTTAAATACAATTGAACTATTACCTGAGCTATTTGCTGCTAATATTGCCTCGGTTAAAATTGAGGGTCGTCAACGTAGCCCTGCTTATGTCGAGCAAGTGACAAAAGTGTGGCGCCAAGCCATTGATCGTTATAAAGCCAATCCTGAGTCATTCCAAGCGGAAAAAAGCTGGATGGATACACTTGGTTCTGTTTCAGAAGGGACACAGACAACATTAGGTGCTTATCACCGTAAATGGCAATAACGTAATTTATCTACCTAAATAAATAATTAAAAAATATATGTTTTAAGGTAATATTTCGCTTTTTATATCTTCTGTTTTTTGTCAATACATACAGGTGATAAGGTATTATCTTAATGATTTAATTGATCTGATATAAAAAATATTGTGAGCAAAACTATGAAATACGCATTAGGACCGGTGCTCTATTATTGGCCTAAAACTGAAACAGAAGCTTTTTATTATGCCGCTAAAGATAGTCAAGCGGATATTATTTATATGGGCGAAACCGTTTGCACCAAACGTCGTGAAATGAAAGTTGCCAATTGGCTTGAACTGGCAAAAGAAATTGCTAAATCGGGTAAACAAGTGGTACTTTCAACCCTAGCGTTACTTGAAGCACCATCAGAATTAAACGATTTACGACAATTGGTCAATAATGGTGATTTTTTAGTAGAAGCAAATGATTTAGCTGCCATTAATATTGCGCAAGAGCATAAATTACCGTTTGTTGCAGGTCCTGCCATTAACTGTTATAACGCGTTAACTTTAAAATTATTACAAAAACAAGGAATGGTACGTTGGTGTATGCCGGTTGAGCTTTCTCGTGAGTGGTTAACCAATGTGCTTAATCAATTTGAAAATTTAAATATTAAGCGAAATTTTGAAGTTGAAGTATTCAGTTATGGTTATTTACCTTTAGCTTATTCAGCGCGTTGTTTTACCGCTCGATCAGAAGACAAGCCTAAAGATAAATGTGAAACATGTTGCATTAACTATCCTGTTGGGCGCGAAGTGTTTTCGCAAGAACAGCAAAAAGTATTTGTGCTAAATGGTATTCAGACCCAAAGTGGTTATTGTTATAACTTGGGCAATAATCTCAAAGAGATGAAAGGATTAGTGGATATTGTTAGAATTTCACCCCTTGGTCTTGAAACGCTCGATATTGTCAAACAGTTCAAAGCTAATGAAGATGGATTAAATCCACTACAAATTGAACATAAACGGGATTGTAATGGTTACTGGAATGGTATTGCCGGACTTGAACTTACCCAATAAGCATTTTGTGCCTGAGCAATTTAGAAGAGATTTTCCTGCGCTTAATAGTAAAAGCGTATATCTGGATTCGGCTGCAACTGCACTTAAACCACAAGTGATGATTGATGCAACACTTGCGTATTATGCACAAAATACAGCCACCGCAAAACGTAGTTTGTACCAAGATGCTTTGCAAGTCACAACAACAATTGATAAGGCAAGGCAAAATGTTGCAGATTTGATTCATGCCAACAACAGTGCTGAAATTATCTGGACACGGGGTGCAACCGAATCAATTAATTTAATCGCGCAAAGCTATGCTCGCCCGTTGCTACAACCTGATGATGAAATTATTGTGAGTGAGTTAGAGCATCATAGCAATTTATTACCTTGGCAAATTGTTGCTAAGCAAACAGGTGCTAAAGTCATAAAATGGTCATCAGACATTGATCAATTGTCATCGCTACTGTCAACAAAAACCAAAATTGTTGCCATCACCCAAATGTCAAACGTCACTGGATTTTGCCCTGATTTAGCGACAATTAGCCACATTGTTCATCAACATAATGCCATTTTAGTTGTTGATGGTGCTCAAGGTATTGTTCACCATGCGCTTGATATTCAGCAATTAAATATCGATTTTTATGCTTTTTCTGCCCATAAATTGTATGGACCAACGGGTCTTGGTGTTTTATATGGTAAGCAGGTTTTACTTGAGCAAATGTCAGTTTGGCATGGTGGTGGTAAAATGCTAAAAAGTGCCTCATTTGATGATTTTATTCAAGAAGATCTCCCCTATAAATTTGAAGCAGGCACGCCCAATATTGCAGGCATTCTTGGCTTTAACGCAGTACTTGAATGGTTAAAAAGTTGGGATAATAAGCAAGCAGAGAACTACACAAAGCAGCTGGCTTTCTATACTAAATCACAATTAAACCAACTGACCGATATTCAATTTTATAGTGTGGATAATAGCCCAATCATCACGTTTAATATCAACAATATTCATCATAATGATATTGCTATTTTGTTAAGTGAACAAAATATTGCCATCCGCACTGGTGAGCTTTGTGCTCAGCCTTTAATGAATAAATTAGGTTGCCATGGTGCGATTCGTCTATCATTAATGCCATATAATAATCAGCAAGATGTGAATAAATTTATTTCAGAGTTGCAAAGTGCGATTGGAATATTGATGTAGTTTTATATTAAACGATATAAACTCCTGAAAATTTTTTACAAAATAGTCAACCATAAATAGGTCAATATTATGCTATCACAGCAAAATTTAACCGAGTTATTTGCAAAGCATCATAATTGGCAAGATCGTTATCGACAGTTAGTGTTGTTAGCAAAGCAATTGCCTGATTTTCCTGACGAGCAAAAAACAGAGCAGAACCAAGTCAATGGCTGCGAAAATCGAGTATGGCTTAGTTATCAAAAGCAGGCCGATAATACCTATATTTTTAGCGGCGATAGCGAAGGGCGAATTGTGAAAGGGTTATTGGCAATTTTAATCATTATTGCTAATCACAAAACAGCACAGCAAGTTGCTGCTATTGATTTTCAATCTATTTTGCATGAATTAAAAATTACTGACGAACTCAGTCAATCCCGTTTGCAAGGACTTGCAAAATTAATTGAGCGTATTAAATCGATCACATAAAAAAAGGGGGCTAATTAGCCCCTATTTTTAGTATATTTTCGGTATTGGTTAGTTTTCAATATAAGTAAATAGTGTGATGACTTTTTTCACACCATTGACTTTACTTGCCAATTCAGCCGCTGCTTTGCCTTCTTCTGATGTGACAATACCAATTAAAAATACTTCGCTATTTTCAGTAACAACTTTAATATTGCGTGCTTTTGTTTGCGCATTTAAAATTAATTGAGATTTAACTTGTGTTGTTATCCAAGCATCATTGGTAATTGTACCGGCTCCAACGGGTTCACCAATACGAATTTGATTATAGACTTTTTTTATCCCGTCAACTTGATAAGCAAGACTTTCAGCTTTTTCAGCTTGTTCATTATTTGCTTGCCCAGTTAAAAGAATGTTGCCATTATAAGTACTCGAAATAACACGCGATCCAATAAAGAAAGGTCCATTGTCTTTAATTTTCATACTCATACGTGAATTGAGTGTTGTATCATCCACTTGAGTACCTGCTGTACGAGGATCTGTGGCGACTTTTGCCGTGGCCCCTGCTCCTACCCCGATAACGGCAGCAACGCAGCCTTGTAATATTAATGTACAAGATATTAACATTACCATTAAGGTCACTTTTTTCATTATCACTCCTTATGATTTATTACTTGGTAATAATCAAATTCCAATAAATTTGTCTTTATTATGCCTTGTAGAGGTTGATTTGCAAAATAATTTTATGATTTATGCAGGTTTATAGCGTTATTTATATGTCATTAATCTTAGCCGCACTATAAATTTCCACTTTGGATTTGAATTTTATTTTAGTGTAAAATCTGCTATCTTTTGATAAGAAATAAAATAAATCAGATGATTGGAATAAAAATATGAATCAAGATTGTGTCGATTGGCTATATGGTTTATCTGCACCAATGGTTGCTTTAAATAAAGGATATGGTGCAAGTTATACTTCGCCATTTTTTTTCCCCGACAGAACTTTTGTTGATATGGCTGATGATTGGGGAATAAGTTCTCGACAAACATTACTAAACCGTGTGTTTGATATGGTTGATGATGGGCATGCGCCAATATTATCTAGATATTATTCAATGTATTATAGATTTTCTGAATCTGAATGGCGTGATTATTGCCAAGCACAGAATGATTATCAAAAAGTATTACTGGCGTTCGTTGAACAAACTTTTTGCGTATGTGGCTATGGTGGCATTCGTAGTTGGGATTATGCTCGTATGGGATATTTACTACGCAATGGCACGACCAATAAATATATTACCGAAGAAGAAGCGCTATGGATTTTTTCAAGAATTGCTGCTCGTTCTCAATATTTTTATGAATCTTGGCATAACTACTTTGCGGGTTGGTCGGTTGGTTTTCAATTTTGGGAATCACTCAACAATAAAGAAGATCTTGAAGTATTACGCTGTGAATTAACCCAATCATCACAAACATATACCATGAAATTATTAATTAGCGACGAGGATTCACCTTGCAATCGCCTACCTTGGTATATTGAGTTAGACGAACTAGAAAAACCGGAATCACTAATGGAGTATGACTGGTTATGAGTACAAATTTTTGGCAATTATTGGGCATCGAAAAAACAACAGATATCACGGTTATTCGTCAAGCCTATCGTACAAAATTACCATCATATCATCCAGAAACAGATCCTGACGGGTTTAAAGCATTGCGCGAAGCTTACGAATTAGCAATGAATTATGCCAAATTCTCCGAAATAACTGTTGATGAAACCGAACAGACATTAGAAGAAGAAAAAGCAACGCCACAACTAACAGAAGAGCAAATTAAAGCAAATGAAATTTGCGATTCTTATCAAGCCCTATTAGAAGATCCACTCCGTTGCTATAACATTGATGAATGGCAAAAATTTATAGGCTCATTCTATGACTATCCCATGGCAGTTATCGATTTGGTAAAATGGCGGCTATTAGAGTTAAGTTACGAAACAACAAATATATCCGAATCATGTGTCAAACTTTTAGCCGATAATCTGCGCTGGCGTCAGCAATTAATGACACAATTCACTGATGAATTTGAAAAATATGATAATTATTTAAATCATATCGATCGTGGTGATTTATTTGATTACACATGCTTACCGACAACAAATAAAATACTACAAAATACAACTATCGATTATATACATTATGCCAAATGGTTATTTTGGGAACGTAGATCGGAAGATGTTTGTGCATTTTTAGCTCAAGATACAGTTATTTATCTTCCTGATGATAAGAAATTTATGCTTGAGTTTTCTCATTGGTATAGTACTGCGAGCCTAAAAAATCAATCTATTTTGGATTATGCTTTAAAATGTATTGCCGAAGGCGATGAAGACGAAAATATTATTATCGAGTGGAAATATATTGCCGCTATCCAATATACTTTGCTCGAATATAAACAAAATGCCTTACAAGCTTGGTTAGAGTTGTATTATTCAGGTCATTATCAGCAACAAGCCGAAAGTTGGATAGCGGGGTGGTGTGTTTATTTTGAAAAAAATTACTTCCCATTATTAGTTATGGCGTTGAATAATAGTTATTGTGTAGCTGTCGATAAAACGGAAAATTATTTGCATACTATTCCACAAATAACGGTAACCACAACAGCACGATTAGCCGCATTAGAGAATATAGACGAGTACCCAAAAGAAATTATCGATTTTGTTAATTGGGTTTTAAATACAAACTGGGATTACAAACAGGTCATACCAATATTGTTACTGGATGACGGCAATAATCGATTATATCGTTTATACCGACATGCCATTATGTTGCGCCACGGTAATGAAAGATTATTACAAGAAATTTTAGACGATCAAAGCGATGATCCATTTGAACAATTTATTTTGCAACATTTACAACGCCAAGCACGACAACATCTTGCATGGCTTACAGAACTTCCACCCGTGCAAGAATTTAAAACATGGTTATTTGATAATAATGAAAATGCCCAACTTCCACCCCAATTTGATCCCGATGAGAATGGCAAGCTAGCTTTATATGCCAGTTTATGGCTAGATAGATTCAACTATATTCCTGATATTGCTAAATCACATTTATTTCAAAGTTTTTCTTATTCAAATATGAAAATGTTTGATTGGATTACGTTTTTAAAATTTAATAATTATTATCAACTACCAAAATCTCCAGATCCTTCAGTTATTGCTAATAAGAAAGAAGCTTATTGGCAATGGTATCGTCGTTACTTATTAGTAATCGAAATTGTTCGTGAACCAATAAAAACTGCAAATTATCTTCAACAAGAAAATAATACCTTTGTCCTCGAGGAGGATGACCCATTTAAACCGTTAATAGAGATATTTAAATATGGAAATTGGGAAAATGAAACAGAGTTATATAATCTGATTAATAATGATAGCAGACTAATTAATTGTGTTTTAAACAATTATCAAAATTCGATTGAATGGTTTATTGATGCACCTCACCTTATTGATTTTGACGATATTGAGCAAAAAATGGAGCACACATGGACACAAAAACTGGCGAATAGAAATCCAATTTATTTAATGCTGTTATACATAATTGTATTAAATAAACCTGAGCAAAAAAACAAATTAGATACAATTTTACAAGATATTACTGGTGATAATAAAGAGTTAATAAAAATAGCCAAAAATTTGCAAGATAAGTGGATTACACCATCTTCTGATAGCAAAAAAAAATACAATTATACTAAACAAGTTTATAGCATAATGACACTTGCTGCACGTTGTTTATCTAACTATTACGGTATATGTGATAACAATGAACTTGAAATGTTAGACAAGTTTAAAAACAGCAGTGACAATGATTTAGTCTTACGGCTTTGTGCGGCATTGCTTATGGCAAAAAATCGTGAAAATCAACAAAAACTGGAATCACAGCCATTACCTAAAAATAAATGGTGGCAGTTTTGGCGTTGGAAAGGACGAACTAATATAAAAGGTTTTATCATACAATTATGTTGTAGCTTCATTGTGCTAGGATTGATGACCGTACTTAACAACAATTTTGAATTGAATAGTTCTACTTTTTCTATGATTTGTTATTCTATTGCTGTAACCAACACGGTTTTTGCATTAAAACGACGTTTTAATGATATCGATAAAGGTGAACCACTCATCGGTTTTTTGGCCGAAATATTAGTTTTTTTCTTATTTTTTGTGCCATTTTGGGTTTCTGGTATCAAACACACTAACCGTTTTGGACCGCCAGTAGAAAAAACAACCAAAGAAAAGGAAAAGTAAACAAAATAAAGTCCTCTTTTTTATCTCTAAAAAAAGAGGACTTTTTATATTTTTTAAACTTTATTGGTTATCGATTTAGATCTTGTAGATTAGATTCAATTTCACAACGAATTTCGTTAATTTCTTCAGAATTTTGTCTATTTAGTACTTCCATAAAAACTTCGATATATGATCCAATTAATAGTCGTTCATCACCCAATGATTGGGCCCATGCTCGTTCTAGCCTTGCCAATAAGGTACGATTCGGCATTTCGTCACGAGGGTGAATTTTAAGTGCTTTCAAGCGATCATGACTGTCTTGTTTTTGTTTGTCTGTTAATCCAACTGGACTATGATCAATCACTTTGCCATGTTGTTCACCTGTTTCAAGCAAAACCACATCAACTTCTAATAAACCATTTAGATCATAACTAAAGCGGACATCAATTCCTTGTGTTCTTTCCATTGGTGTTATGGGTACTTCAAACTCATCAATTAAAACATTATTTTCAACGCGAGGGTTTTCACCTTGATAAACTGAAATACATATCACTTTTTGCTGAGGATACGTTGTATAAAATGTTTTTACTTTTGATGTTGGTACAATGGTGTTACGTTCAATAATGGGTGAAAACACTCCACTGACATTATTTGAACAGCTTTCAATACCTAGAGTATAAGGACACACATCAGTAAGAATAACTTCTTCAACATCAACATTACGTAATCGACAAGCAGCTTGAACTGCGGCACCTTGAGCTACGATAGTAGTCGGATTGATATGGCGATACGGTAATTTACCAAATAATTTGGTCACCAGCTCACGTACAATACCTAATTGCGATGACCCACCGACTAATACGATATGTTCAAGCTGATTAGGTTTTAATCGTGCATCACTTAATGCCTGTTCAATTGGTGCTCGTAGTCGATTAAGTAGTGGTAACCATAACGTTTTAGCTCGGCTTTCGTTCAAGGAAAATTGCCACTGCCTATCTTGCCAAAACCAAGTTAAAGTGTGTGATTCTTCGCCATTTAATTTACATTTTAATTGTTCAGCTAAATCTAATAGGCGAGCATAATCATCAGTTGGAATATCCTGCTTTTTAAGGTCCCATTCACTTAAACAAGCTTTAACAAGTTCTTGAGTAAAATCTTCACCACCTAAATAGTTATCACCAGCAGAAGCGTGCACTTCAATAATTGGCATAGCATATTCAAGCACTGTCACATCGAATGTACCACCACCTAAATCAAATACTAATGTATTACCCGATTGTTCTTCGTGTAATCCATATGCCATGGCAGCGGCTGTTGGCTCATTAATTAAACGCACAGCATTTAATCCCGCTAACTCAGCAGCAAAACGAGTTTGCTTACGCTGTTCATCATTAAAATAAGCAGGAACAGAAATGACAACATCACGAACTTCTTGGTTTAAAAAAGCCTCTGCATCTGCTTTCAATGATTTTAAAATTATGGCTGAAAGTTCAGTTGGCGTAAATTTTTTGCCATCTAATTCAAAAACTTTATTTGAGCCTAAAAAGCGTTTAAATGCTGCTACACTGCGATTTGGATGAGTGGTTAAACGAGACAATGCCGCATGTCCGACTAAAATAGAATCGTCTTCATCAACACTAACTGCAGATGGTGTAACAACTTCACCAATTGAATTCGGAATAAGGACTGGTTGACCGTCTTGCCAAACACAAATTAAACTGTTTGTAGTGCCTAAATCAATACCGATTGGATAATGCATAAATTCTCTGAATAATATAACAACTTTTTATTGTTTAGATTATATACTAGCGATTACCTAAATTGCAAAAGAGGTCAAATTTTCAGTAACAAAATGTTTATAAATCATTTTTAATGATATAACTTTATTCATCAACTTTGGTAACTTGGCTAATAATGTTGCCCTTTTTTAACTTTGTTACAATAAAATCACCCACAGTAACTTGCTCAGAAAAACGAACCACTTCTTTGTTTTGGTTGGTCGTAACTGAATAACCTCTTTCAAGTGTCGCCAGTGGGCTAACGCTGTTAAGTTGTGAGGTTTGTAACACAAATTGATGTTGAGATTGAGTCAGTTTTTGTTGTGCTAAATGAGTAATTTGTTGTTGCTTTTGGCCAACAAGCTGCTGTAAATAATGGATCTTATTTTGCGGTGAGACGCGCGATAATCGTTTATCTAATTGATTATGGCGGTTTGACTGTCTGAGCAAATATTGCTGAATGTTATCGTATAATGTGTGGCGATAAGTTAGCAATGTATTTAGCTGTTTTGATAGTTTTGCTTGTGGATGTTGAGTTTGTAATTGATGACGCCATTTGTTGAGTTTTTCACGACACTGAATTAAATAGTAATCCATTGCCATGGATAGGTGTTGTTCTTGAACTTGTAGGCGTTTTATTTGCGCTAAGCTATCTTGGCTAACTAATTCAGCCGCAGCAGATGGCGTTGCTGCTCTAACATCAGCCACAAAATCGGCAATGGTAAAATCAATTTCATGCCCAACCGCACTGACAATAGGTAATTGGCTTGCAAAAATAGCCCTTGCCACCACTTCTTCATTAAATGACCATAAATCTTCAAGCGAGCCACCGCCTCGCCCAACGATTAATACATCACATTCTTGACGAATGTTGGCAATTTGAATCATTTTAGCAATTTGCTCTGCCGCTTCACTGCCTTGTACTTGTGTTGGGTAGATGATCAAATGCAAACTTGGATCACGACGTTTTAATATCTGGCAAATATCATGCAACGCTGCTCCCGTTGAGGAGGTAATAATCCCAACGGTGCGGATATTTTCGGGTAGTGGCTTTTTATAAATGGCATCAAATAACCCTTCATCAGAAAGCCTTTTCTTTAACTGTTCAAATTTTTGTTGTAATAGCCCTGCACCTGCGGGTTGAATTTTATCAATCACCAGTTGATATTCACCACGCGCTTCATACAGCGTTACCGTTGCTTTAACCAAAACTTGTTGCCCATTTTGTGGAGTAAAACCTGCACGAAAATTACTATTGCGAAACATGGCACAACGCACTTGTGCGCTATCATCCTTTAACGAAAAGTACCAATGTCCCGATGAAGGGCGCGAAAAGTTAGAAACCTCTCCCACTAACCAAACCTGTCCGATCGCATCAGAAAGTAAATCTTTAACTATTTGATTAAGATCTTTGACCGATAAAACGGAGCTGTTTTGCATTTAATGATCCTTTGTTATAACGAGTTAGGTTTATACTAAATCAAATTTAGCCCAAATTGGTGCATGATCAGAGGGTTTTTCCATTGCGCGAATATCATAATCAATCCCCGTTTGTTGACAATGTGCTAGTAATTTGGCGCTGGCTAAGATCAAGTCAATCCTAAGCCCTGTATCCGTTTCAAAACCTTTTGAGCGATAATCAAACCAAGAATACTCTTGTGCAGTTGGGTGGTCGTGGCGGTAAGTATCAACAAAACCCAGCGACATTAAACTGTTCATCCATTCGCGTTCTTCGGGCAAAAATGAACATTTACCGGTGTGTAGCCAACGCTTACGGCTCTCTTGCGAAATGCCAATATCTAAATCGGTTGGGCAAATATTCATATCACCTATAATTAAAGATAACTGATTATTTAATTGATTTTCCTGTAAATAATTATTCAAATCTTGATAAAATTTACGCTTTGCAGGGTATTTAATTTCATGATGTAAACTTTCGCCTTGAGGAAAATAACCATTAATTACCGTTAAATTGCCTTTACTTGTGGGTAGTTCAACCATAATTAAGCGACATTGCGCATCATCACCATCAGTTGGAAAGCCATATTGCACTGACAACGGTTTTTGTTTTGTTAGCAACGCAACACCATAATGTCCTTTTTGCCCATGGTAGTTGAGGTAATAACCAAATTGTTCGAGTTCGGCAACGGGGAACTGATCATTATGCACTTTAGTTTCTTGCAAACCAATTACATCGGGCTGATATTTATCAATAATAGCGGATAATTGGTGGATGCGAGCACGAAGGCTGTTAATATTAAAAGAGATAATCTTCATACTGATTTATTGTCTTTGATTTGATGTTCTAAATACGCATCGTATCAAAAATACGTTATACTGTTAAGCTATTACAGAAAAGCAACCTTTGTGATAATAAGGAATCACCGCATATGTCTACGGAATTACTTGCCTTACGCGATAAAATTGATGAAGTTGATAAATCTATTTTATCTTTAATTAGCAAACGATTAGCATTAGTTGCCGAAGTTGGCGAGGTAAAAAGCAAGCATGGTATTCCCATTTATGCTCCTCAGCGTGAAGCCGATATGCTAGCTAAAAGACGGCAAGAGGCTGAAGCTCAAGGTGTATCTCCTGCTTTAATTGAAGATATTTTACGTCGTTTAATGCGTGAATCTTATATTAGTGAAAACAACAAAGGTTTCAAAAAAGTCTATACTGGTGAAGATTCAGTCGTGATTATTGGCGGTAATGGGCAAATGGGGCGGTTGTTTGCTCGATTATTTACTTTATCTGGCTATCAGGTTAAAACCTTGGGATCAAAAACTATGCATCAAGCCGCCGAGGTAGTTGCCGATGCAGCGGCAGTGGTTGTGACTGTGCCAATAAACAAAACCTGCGAAATCATCAAACAATTACCACCATTACCTAAAGATTGTATTTTAACAGATTTCACATCCATAAAAGTCAAGCCACTCCAAGCCATGCTTGATAAACATCAAGGTCCAGTAGTCGGGTTACACCCAATGTTTGGTCCCGACGTTCCTAATTTAGCTAAACAAATCATTGTTTATTGCGATGGGCGCGATCAAACAAAATATCAATGGCTAATTGAGCAAATGCGTATATGGGGCGCTAATTTATGCGCAATTGATGCCAAAGAGCATGATAAATGCATGTCATTTATTCAAGCATTACGTCATTTTACTTCTTTTTCATATGGCGTTAATTTGCAACGTGAACAAGCTGATTTAGAACAACTCATTGCACTATCTTCACCAATCTATAGACTTGAACTGATGATGGTTGGGCGCTTGTTTGCTCAAGATCCCGAGCTTTATGCCGATATCATCATGGCATCGGATGATAATATCGAATTAATTAAACGCTATTACGAACGCTTTGGACAAATGGTTAAATTAATTGAACAGCGAGACAAAGCAAAATTTATCAAAAATTTTAATGAAGTAACTACTTGGTTTGGATCTTACGCAGAACGCTTTATTAAAGAGAGCCAAGTATTATTAAAATTTGCCAATGATAATCGAGAGTAACTTTATACAAATAGGTATACTTTCCTGAAAGTTTTTTACAAATTAAAATATGCGTTTATCAAAAATAATTTAGTGTGAGGAAATAAAATGTCTAATCGAAAATATTTTGGTACAGATGGGATTCGCGGTAAAGTTGGAGAATATCCTATCACACCAGATTTTGCGCTCAAATTAGGCTGGGCAGCAGGTCGTGTGCTTGCCAAAGATGGCGTGAAAAAAGTATTAATCGGTAAAGATACTCGCATTTCAGGCTATATGCTTGAATCGGCACTCGAAGCAGGATTTGCCTCGGCAGGTGTTGCTGCGGCCTTTACAGGCCCAATGCCAACCCCAGCGATTGCCTATTTAACCCGTACTTTCCGGGCCGATGCCGGCGTTGTTATTTCTGCCTCACACAACCCTTTTTATGATAATGGTATTAAGTTCTTTTCAACTGAAGGGAAAAAGCTTGATGACACTATCGAATTAGAAATTGAAGCTGAACTTGAAAAAGAGATCGATTGCGTAGAGTCCAAACAACTTGGTCGAGCAAGCCGTATTACTGACGCCGCAGGCCGCTACATTGAATTCTGTAAAAGTACATTCGATCATGATTTAAGTTTGGCAGGATTAAAAATTGTCGTCGATTGCGCTAACGGTGCCACCTATCACATTGCCCCTAAAGTATTACGAGAGCTTGGTGCGCAAGTGATTAAAATTGGCTGTGAGCCAGATGGAGTAAATATTAATGAAAATTGTGGAGCAACTGACGTAAAAGCACTAGCCAAATGTGTTATTGATGAAAAAGCCAATCTAGGCTTTGCATTAGATGGTGATGGCGATCGCATCATCATGGTTGATCATGAAGGTCGCAAAGTTGATGGTGATTTAATTATCTATATCATTGCACGCGAAGCATTAAGACAAGGTCAACTTAAAGGCGGCGTTGTCGGCACATTAATGAGCAATATGGGGCTTGAGATAGCGCTTAAAAAGCTTGGTATTCCTTTTGTTCGTGCCAAAGTTGGAGATCGTTATGTGCTTGAAAAACTGGTCGAAAAAGATTGGCGCTTAGGCGCTGAAAATTCGGGTCATGTTTTATTATTAGATAAAACAACAACAGGAGATGGTATTGTTGCTGGCCTACAAGTACTAGCTGCAATGGTACGCAATGACATGTCATTAGCTGATTTATGTAGCGGTATGACAATGTTGCCACAAGTGTTGATTAATGTTAGATTTTCGGGTGAGCATGATCCACTAAATAGCACTACAGTAAAATCGGCAATTGAGCAAGCAGAAAAACAACTTGGTCATCATGGTCGAGTGTTGATTCGTAAATCAGGAACCGAACCGTTAATTCGTGTCATGGTGGAAGGAAGTAATCAACACGAAGTGCAAAAATTGGCCCAAAATATCGCAGCAGCACTTACATCTTAAAGTTAACGTTTGAAATAGCACAATTTATACCCATTAATTAAGCCATTAATAGGCTAATATTTAGATTAAAATAATAAAAGAAGTTATACATATTTGCGTAAAATTAGTAAAAAGTGTTTAAATTCTTAATTTAGCTAATCAAAGGTTGACTTGGTATAGGCTATTAGGTTTAAAATAGTAACTTCAATTTATTACAGCGATTGCTTATACCTTTTTGAATGAAACTATAAGCAATATTTTATTTTTAGAAAATAGGTTAAGAGGGTTATATGTCAGTTTCCTCTCCAGCTTCACCACAAGCTTATATCAAGCACCATCTTGAGAACTTGCAAGTAGGTTCCGGTTTTTGGACCTTTAATCTTGACTCATTGTTCTTTTCGATTCTACTTGGTGTTATCTTTTTGTGGATTTTTCATCGTGTTGCCCAAAAAGCAACCAGTGGCGTACCAAGTAAGCTACAATGTGCAGTAGAAATGATCTTTGAGTTTGTCAACAATACTGTTAAAGACATGTTCACCGGTCAAAATAAACTCATTGCACCTTTAGCATTAACGGTATTTATTTGGGTTTTCTTGATGAATTTAATGGATCTTATCCCGGTTGATTTTCTCCCTTATGCCGGTCAATATTTAGGTCTATCACATTTAAGAGTAGTGCCAACTGCAGATGTTAGCATTACCATGTCAATGTCTTTAGGTGTGTTTGCACTTATCATCATTTATTCAATTAAGTACAAAGGGGTTTCAGGGTTTATCAAAGAATATACCTTACACCCATTTAACCACTGGGCATTTGCGCCTATCAATTTAGTACTTGAATTAGTTAGTCTATTAGCGAAGCCTGTTTCTTTAGGACTTCGACTTTTTGGAAATATGTACGCAGGTGAACTTATCTTCATCCTAATTGCTGCATTATTACCTTGGTGGTCACAGTGGGTATTATCGTTACCATGGGCCATTTTCCATATTTTAATAATTACGTTACAAGCTTTTATTTTTATGGTGTTGACGATCGTCTATTTAGCTATGGCGTCGGCAACGGAAGATCATTAATTTTAATATTTTTTTGATAATAAACTGGAGTATATAATGGATAGTATGTTATTTGTAGCCGCAGGCATCATGATGGGATTAGCTGCAATTGGTGGTGCAGTTGGTATTGGTTTATTAGGTGGCAAATTTTTAGAAGGTGCTGCTCGTCAACCAGAATTGATGCCTATGTTACGTACTCAATTCTTTATCGTTATGGGCCTAGTTGATGCGATCCCAATGATCTGTGTGGGTATTGCACTTTATGTTATTTTTGCTGTCGCAGGTTAATAAAAATTTAAGAGGAATCGTGTCATGAATATGAACGCAACTCTCCTCGGCCAAGCAATTACATTTGTATTGTTTGTTTGGTTCTGTATGAAGTTTGTTTGGCCTCCTGTTATTGGCGCAATTGAAAAACGCCAAAAAGAGATCGCCGAAGGACTTGCTTCAGCAGAAACAGCAAAAAAAGATTTGGAATTAGCCAAAGCAAATACATCTGACATAATGCAACAGGCTAAGGTTGAGGCTAATGCAATTATTGAGCAAGCCAACAAACGTAAAGCAGCCATTCTTGAAGAAGCAAAACAAGAAGCTTCTCGTGAAAAAGAACGAATTGTTGCGCAAGGACTTGCCGAAGTAGAGGCCGAGCGCAAACGAGTTAAAGAAGAGCTCAAACAACAAGTCGCTACACTTGCTATTGCTGGTGCAGAAAAAATTATTCAACGTTCTGTTAATGAAGCCGCAAATAGCGACATCATTGATAAACTCGTAGCTGAACTATAAGGAGAATAGAGCAATGGCTGACTTAATTACAATTGCTCGCCCTTATGCTAAAGCCGCTTTCGATTTTGCAGTAGAAAGAAACAGCATCGAATCATGGCATAACATGTTAGTGTTAACATCTGAAGTGAGTAAAGATGCTCAAATAAGAAGTGTTTTAACATCAGACATGAAAACCGATTCGGTGGCTAATTTACTCATCAACATCTGTAAAGATATGTTAGATGAGTTTAGCACTAACTTTATTAAGATTATGGCTGAAAACAAGCGGTTATCACTTCTTCCTGAAGTCTTAACCTTGTTTGAACAATATTGTTTAGATAGAGAAGCACAAGCAGATGTAGATGTTATTTCTGCCAATGAGCTAACTAATGAACAACTTAATAAAATTTCTGTCGCTGTCGAAAAACGTTTATCACGAAAAGTAAAACTAAAATGTCATATAGATAAATCGCTCATTTCTGGTTTTATTATTCGTACGGGCGATATGGTTATTGATAGTAGTATCAGAGGGCGTTTAAATCGTTTAAATGACGCTCTACAGTCTTAAGGGGACTGATAATGCAGCTAAATTCAACTGAAATAAGTGAACTAATTAAAGAGCGGATAGCTCAGTTCAATATTGTGAGTGATGCTCACAATGAAGGAACTATCATATCTGTAAGTGATGGTATTCTTCGAATCCACGGATTAACTGATGTAATGCAAGGTGAGATGATTGCATTACCAGGCAACCGATATGCAATGGCATTAAACCTTGAAAGAGACTCTGTCGGTGCGGTAGTTATGGGACCATACGAAGACTTGTCTGAAGGTATGAAGGTACAATGTACTGGTCGTATTTTACAAGTACCAGTTGGTGAAGGTTTATTAGGTCGCGTTATTAATACACTAGGCGAACCAATTGACGGTAAAGGCTCACTTCAACATGATGGCTTTTCACCTGTCGAAGTTGTTGCTCCAGGTGTTATCGATCGTAAATCCGTTGACCAAGCATTACAAACCGGTTATAAAGCCGTTGACTCAATGATTCCAATTGGACGAGGTCAACGTGAGCTTATCATTGGTGACCGTCAAACAGGTAAAACAGCGCTTGCTGTCGATGCCATCATCAACCAACGCGACTCAGGGGTAAAATGTATTTATGTTGCCATTGGTCAAAAACAATCAACTATTGCAAATGTTGTGCGTAAACTAGAAGATCATGGTGCACTTAAAAACACAATTGTCGTTGTAGCATCAGCATCTGAATCAGCTGCGTTACAATACTTAGCTCCTTATGCTGGTTGTGCAATGGGTGAATACTTCCGCGACCGTGGTCAAGATGCATTAATTGTTTATGATGATTTATCTAAACAAGCCGTTGCTTATCGTCAAATTTCATTACTACTTCGTCGTCCACCTGGACGTGAAGCTTATCCAGGTGATGTATTTTATCTTCACTCTCGTTTACTTGAACGTGCAGCGCGCGTGAACGAAGCTTATGTTGAAGAGTACACAAAAGGCGAAGTTAAAGGTAAAACAGGTTCATTAACAGCATTACCAATTATTGAAACTCAAGCAGGTGACGTTTCGGCATTCGTACCAACTAACGTAATTTCGATTACTGATGGTCAGATATTCCTTGAAACTAGCTTATTTAACTCAGGTATCCGTCCTGCGGTTAACCCGGGTATTTCGGTTTCACGTGTGGGTGGTGCTGCGCAAACGAAGATAATGAAAAAATTATCAGGTGGTATTCGTACCGCACTGGCGCAGTATCGTGAGTTAGCTGCGTTCTCTCAATTTGCATCTGACTTAGATGAAGCAACAAGAAATCAATTAAGTCACGGCGAAAAAGTAACCGAATTGTTAAAACAAAAGCAATACTCACCAATGACTGTTGCTGAACAATCAATTGTACTTTACGCTGCTGAGCGTGGTTATCTTGAAGATGTAGAACTGGCTAAAGTATTATCATTTGAAACAGCGCTACTTGCTTATGCCCATAGTCAATATGCCGATTTTGTCAAATTAATCGACGAGACGGGTAATTACAATGATGAGATTGAAAGTAAGCTAAAAGCATTACTTGAAAGCTTTAAATCAACTCAAACTTGGTAAGGGTGAGGTAACAAATGGCTAATGCAAAAGAGATTAGAACAAAAATTGCCAGTATCCAAAGTACGCAAAAGATCACTAAAGCAATGGAAATGGTTGCCAATTCTAAAATGCGTAAAACGCAAGATAGAATGGCAGCTAGTCGACCTTATGCTGAAATGATCCGTGAAGTAATTGGACATTTAGCGTTAGCTCAAATAGGCGCCAAACATCCTTATTTAGAAGAAAGAGATGTAAAGCGAGTTGGCTACCTTATTATTTCAACCGATCGTGGTTTATGTGGTGGTTTAAATATCAATCTTTTTAAAACTGTCATTGCTGACATGTCAGCATGGCAGGAAAAAGGTGTTGAAGCTGATGTTGCTTTAGTTGGTTCTCGTGGTGTTTCGTTTTTCTCATCAGTAAAAGCAAACATCTTAACCCAAGTGACTAACTTGGGGGATGAACCAAATTTATCCGATTTAATTGGTCCGGTAAAAACAATGCTTGAGGCATATGACAATGGTAAAATTGATAAATTATATATTGTGACGAATAAATTTATTAATACCATGTCACAAAAGCCAACAATTCAGCAATTATTACCTTTACCGCCATCAGAAGATAAAAAGCTCAAAGCTTCATCATGGGATTATATTTATGAGCCTGATGCTAAATCGCTATTAGACGTGATTTTACGTCGCTATATTGAATCACAGGTCTATCAAGCAGTGGTTGATAATTTAGCGAGTGAACAAGCAGCAAGAATGGTGGCCATGAAAGCGGCAACAGATAACGGTGCAAACCTAATTAATGAATTACAAATTGTGTATAACAAAGCACGTCAAGGTGCTATCACGAATGAATTGATTGATATTGTATCCGGTGCAGCCGCTGTTTCAGGTTAGTGCTAAATATTGGCTTATAGTTAAGAAAAAGACGTAGAGGATTAAAAATGGCTACTGGAAAGATTGTCCAGATCATCGGTGCGGTGGTTGATGTCGAATTCCCAGAAGATGCAGTACCAAAGGTATATGATGCATTAGAAGTGGAAACTGGCACTGAAAAATTAGTTCTGGAAGTTCAGCAACAATTAGGTGGTGGCGTTGTTTGTTGTATCGCAATGGGATCATCTGATGGCTTAAGACGCGGACTTAAAGTTGTAAATACAGGTCACGGTATCGAAGTACCAGTGGGAACTAAAACACTGGGTCGTATTATGAACGTGCTCGGCGATCCTGTTGATAAAGCAGGTCCAATTGGTGAAGAAGAGCGTTGGGCGATTCACCGTGCAGCGCCAACCTATGAAGAGCTCGCAAACTCAACTGAATTGCTTGAAACAGGTATTAAAGTTATCGACTTAATTTGTCCATTTGCTAAAGGTGGTAAAGTGGGTCTATTCGGTGGTGCGGGTGTCGGTAAAACCGTTAATATGATGGAGTTAATCCGTAATATCGCTATCGAACACTCAGGCTACTCTGTGTTTACTGGTGTGGGTGAACGTACTCGTGAAGGTAATGACTTTTACCACGAAATGAAAGAATCAAACGTACTTGATAAAGTATCGTTAGTTTATGGTCAGATGAATGAGCCACCTGGAAACCGTTTACGTGTTGCGTTAACGGGTTTAACCATGGCTGAAAAATTCCGTGATGAAGGTAAAGACGTTTTATTATTTATTGATAATATTTACCGTTATACCTTAGCCGGTACTGAAGTATCTGCACTATTAGGTCGTATGCCATCGGCGGTAGGTTATCAACCAACACTAGCCGAAGAAATGGGCTTACTACAAGAACGTATCACATCTACTAAAACAGGTTCGATAACGTCAATCCAAGCCGTATACGTACCAGCAGATGACTTAACTGACCCATCACCAGCAACAACCTTTGCTCACTTAGATGCAACAATCGTATTAAGTCGACAAATTGCTTCTTTAGGTATCTATCCGGCCGTAGATCCATTAGATTCCACCAGCCGTCAATTAGATCCTTTAGTTGTTGGTCAAGAGCACTATGATTGTGCCCGTGGCGTTCAATCAATTCTACAACGTTATCAAGAGTTGAAAGATATTATTGCCATTCTTGGTATGGATGAGTTATCAGAAGATGATAAATTGATCGTTGCTCGTGCTCGTAAAATTCAACGCTTCTTATCTCAACCATTCTTTGTTGCAGAAGTATTTACTGGTTCACCAGGAAAATATGTACCTTTGAAAGACACGATCAGTGCATTTAAAGGAATCATGAACGGTGATTATGACCACATCCCTGAACAAGCATTCTATATGGTTGGTTCAATCGATGAAGCGATTGAGAAGGCAAAATCTCTCTAAGAGATTCATTGAGCGAAGATCGTATTTAATGGAGATCGTATTATGGCACTAACTTCCTATCAATTAGAAGTTGTTAGTGCTGAATCTCACTTGTTTTCAGGTGATGTTCAGCGAATCAGAATCACGGGTAAAGAAGGTGAACTTGGAATTTATCCTGGGCACACCCCTTTACTGACAACCATAAAACCCGGTATGGTTGGCATTGTGAAAGCGGATGGTAAAGAAGAGTTTATCTACCTATCTGGTGGCATATTAGAAGTACAACCTAACATCGTAACCATCTTAGCGGATACCGCTATCCGTGGCGAAGATCTAGATGAAGCAAGAGCACAAGAAGCAGTAAGACAAGCGCAAGAACATATTAATCACCCAAGCGATGATATGTCATTTGCTCAAGCTTCTGCAGAACTATCAAAAGCGTTGGCAAAAATTCGTGTTATCGAATTGACTCGCCGCATGGGTCAATAGTTTGCTTTTTAGTATCTTATCAAAATAATAAAGGTTACTAAAATATCTAGTAACCTTTTTTATTTTTAGGTTAGTCATTAATAATTTAAAATTTTAAAGTGGCTTGAACTGCACCCCAAAATTAAAAGTAAAAAATCCAATTTTTTATACGCTATATTTATTGGGTTAAATTTGAGCTACTACAGATAAAACAACAAGTAACACAGCAGTAACAGCCGGCAACCTGCTACCACTTCTAACCTCTACTAACTATCAAGGAGTTAACTATAGCTAAAACACATTCTTAGCTAAAAATAAACCACAGACAAAGCCCCAGACCACAACTGACCATTAGTGGGCAACCCTGTTATCATTAAGATTGAACAGGGCAAGTTGATTGTGGAGATTGATTTACCAGTTTAAAAAACTATAATTTATAAATAATCTTTAATTCTTTTATATAAAAATTCATAAAAATTAGTAGCATAAAACTTACATTCAGCAGATGAGAACATAATGTATATTGGACATTCCCCATTATCAAATTTAGTATAATCAAAATAATACACATCACCAAAATCTGTTTGGCTAACAACAAGTTGTGTGTTTTTTATAATGTTATTTTTCATATCAATGATATGATGATAAACAATATCCCCACCATTAACCGATTCAAAATCTAATCCGTAAATGCTGTATATTTCCTCTCCACATATTTCACCACCACGGTATTCACGTAAAAACCATTTATAAGAATTAGTTAAAGGAAAACCTAAATATTTTTCAGCTTTTAAAATCCATGATTCATCAACCGCATCTTCTGGAGTACCGAAATTAACTATATTTTCATTTTTATTGATGAATTCAATTAGTACATTTTTTGTTATTTCATTCATAATTTTTACCTATATGTTTTTGCTCTCTCGATCCAATATTGAGTTTTCCATTTATTGAACTTTCATCACCATTTCAGTACTAAATTCTTCACCATTATTCAATCTTTTATTGAGTTTGAACTACTACAGCTCTAGAAAGTAATCAAAGATCCCCGTTCTGGGGATCTGGGTTTTGTTAACATGCGTAAGGAACCAGATGAGAGTTTGGCAATCCATTATAGATATCAATTGCTTCTTGACCTTCAGCAATAAACTCAACATCAATAGGTTCGGGCGGATTATTAGGATCTTTATAATCCCCTTCTAAAAAAGTTTTATATTGCTCTAACACATATAAAAGCTGCTCTCTGGTCATGATAACTTGTTGCTCTTCAACATATTCAGTACCAATAAAAACAAAATCCCCAGTAATCAATACCCAGTGAGCATTACCAATGCCAAACATGCCATCTGGTGCTCGGCTATGTTCTAAATCTGTCAGATTGTTAATCCAGATATTGACTGAGTTTATTGAATATTGAATATCGTTACCTAACCAAGCAGCAATTTCACAAACTCCATATCCTTGTTTAGGCGCATATCTGATATTTTCATCAAATAACAATCCTGTCGGGCAAAATTCTTTATATTCATTTAACCAAGATAAGAATATTTTTTTACTCTTCATTTATCTTTTACCTTTATAAATTGGCCATGCTGTTGCTCCGGTTCCATTTGGTTTTTTATAATAACCTTCCATTTTTATTCCACTTGAAGACATTCCCTGCCACATGTTTTTGTATTTTTGATGTGGTTTCGAGTTTTCAAAAGCACTTTTAATTTCCATTTCTGTTTGGCGCTTAGACCAATGCTCAGGGAAGAAGGTTGTTTCAGCTTGTTTTTTTATACCATTTACCAGTTGCAGGATCTCTAACTGATATATAACCTTTTGTGACACCATTAGCATCTGCAGCACCTGTCCATGTATCTACTCTAATATTCGGATCTTTTAAATAATGCCCTCCTGTACCAACCTTGGTACCATTTGCATAAGTTTTTATCTCACCATTTAAAATATGTTCAGTATTGATCGTTACCTGAGTACCTTTACCGGCCTGTTGTTGAACTAATTCTGCCGGTGTGGAAGATGGTTTAAAGTCCTCAAGGTATTCTCCTGCTTTATTTCCTGTATGCGGATCTACTGTTAATTTACTTTCACGATCAACCTGACGTTTTATCGTTTCTAGTTCCTTTTCCGATAACTTCTGCCCTGTAGCTCTAGCTTTCCAGGCTAAATCGCTCAAACCTTTTGCAGTAACTCCACCTGTTGAGAGCGAAAATAACAATTCAGCATCTGATGTTGACACGCCTAAAAACAATAAATAATTATTTTTTACATTAGTCAAATAATATATTTTTATAATTTATTAATCTTTGATTATGGATTTAGTTAAATTTAAGTATCCATATTGGGATAAATTTTAAACAATTTTAAGATATTGCTGAATTGGCATTATAAATTTATAGCATGCTAGATATAACGTTGATTTTAATGGTTTTTTAACTCATAAAATCACTCATTATTCGCATGCTGACACTTCATAACCTCCGAGGTTTGTTGGATCATTTAATTTTTAAATAAAGGTAAACGCTAGGTTTCGATATCTAGCACTCCACTCGAATAAGTTTTGTTATCACATTTAACTTACCGTTTTAATTTATCTTTAATAGATTTTTATCACGTTGGGAGCTGACCATAAGATCTTTACCCAAATTGGTGAAGGCTATTTTTTTATTCATATTCATTACATCAGCTCATAAAATTAGAATAAAAAAAGCAAGTCACATAACCGCTAATTACTCTTTTTATTATAAAATTGATACTATAATAGCAACTAGATTTATGAGTAACGATCAGCGATAATCTTAACTCACTCTTATTCAATAATGAGTTTTGTTATGTTTACCATTTATCATTCAAACCAAGTCGATCTACTTAAGTCTATTGTAAGTGAATTGATGCGCAGGCAACCATTAGAGGATGTGTTTACACCTGATATAGTCATGGTGCAAAGCCAAGGTATGGCACAATGGTTGCAAATTGCGTTAGCGGATGAGCTTGGTATTGTGGCTAATGTTGATTTTCTTTTTCCAACGCAGTTTATTTGGCAACTTTATCAAACCTTGTTACCCGAGGCGCCAATTGAAAATAGTTATAACGTTGAATCAATGAGTTGGCGTTTGTATTATTTGTTGCCCCAAGTTATTCAACAGCCTGAGTTTAGCGCACTTAAACATTATCTTGATATTGATAAGCAAGATAGAAAGCAGTATCAACTTGCAACACGAATTGCCCATTTATTTGACCAATATTTAGTTTATCGCCCCGATTGGTTAGCCAAATGGGAAGCCAATCAGACGGTTAGTGAATTAAATCATCATTCCGATGAAAAATGGCAAGCTGAGTTATGGCGAAAGCTAATATCGATCAGTCAACCTTATCATCGCGCTAATATTTATCAACAAATGCTTGAAATTTTGTTAGATAATAACTTTGATCGTTCACGTTTAGATTCGTTACCTAGCCGTATTTTTATTTTCGGTATTACCTCGCTACCACCAATTTATCTTTCACTACTTTCAGCACTTGGACAACATATTGATGTCCATTTGATGTTTAATAATCCGTGTAAATGGTATTGGGGCGATATTGTTGAAAAGCAGTTATCAGATATCTTCAATACCCCTGAAAAAAGTCCCAATCCACTTTTAACTTCGTGGGGAAAGCTTGGGCGTGATAATCTGTTTTTATTACAGGAGTTCAATAATAAGCAAGATATTGATGTGTTTGCCGATCAAAACCGAGATTGTTTATTACATGCGATTCAACAAGATATCCTTGATCTTTATCCAATGGTAGAGGCTCAACAACACGTTCAACTCGCAGATAAATCTGTATCTTTTCATGCTTGCCATAGCGAACAACGTGAAGTTGAAGTGTTATATGATTATCTTTTATCTGTTTTTGATGCTGATCCTACATTAGAATTACGTGATTGCATTGTAATGGTGTCGGATATTGATAAATATGTTCCTTATATTCGTGCTGTTTTTGGCAATGCTTATGAAAAGCGCTATTTGCCTTTTACGATTTCTGATCAAAAAGCGCGTAACATTGATCCAATAGTGCAAGGTTTTTTCACTATATTAAATTTTCCACAAAGTCGATTTACTGCTGAAGAACTGTTTAATTTATTAGAGATCCCAGCTATTTCAGAAAAATTTGCAATTAGTGAATCCCAGTTAACTTTATTACGTACTTGGATTATTGAATCGGGCATTCGTTTTGGTCTTGAAAGTGCGCATAGCTGGTTATTTGGACTTGAACGGTTATTACTAGGCTATACCATGAGTAGTGAACAAGGTGGTTGGCAACAGATCTTGCCGTATGATGGCGCGACAGGCTTAGATGCCGAATTAATCGGCCAATTAGCTGAGTTTATTAAAATTGTAAGTAAATGGTTTACAACCTTAAGTGAAGAAAAACCACTAATTGAATGGCAAAGTTGCTGTCTTGAACTGATTAACGATTTTTTTGTCAACAACCCACAACGTGAATCAATTTTATTAATGATCGAAGAAGAATGGCAAAAATTAATTAATAGTGGTTTAGCTGCTAATTATCCTGATAATATTTCTATCACAATTTTGCATGATGCGATGCAATCGCGCTTAGAGCAAAATCATCTAGCACATCGTTTTTTAGTTGGCAAAATAAACTTTTGTACCATGATGCCAATGCGCTCCATTCCATTTAAAGTGGTCTGTTTGCTGGGTATGAATGACGGCGATTATCCGAGAACATCGCTTCCACTTGACTTTGATCTTATTGCACATCACCCAAGACGAGGCGATCGCAGCCGTCGTAATGATGACCGCTATCTATTTTTAGAAGCTATTTTATCAGCGCAAAACCAACTATATATTAGCTATATTGGGCGAGATATGAAAGATGATAGTGAGCGTTATCCATCAATACTAGTTGATGAACTTTGGGAGTATATTGCACAATATTATAACAAGCCTGCTAATCCAGTTGATAGCTTGACAAATAACTTGGATTTTTTACGTGTAAACCATACACGAACACCATTTAACCCCCAAAACTTTTTGCAAGATCCCAAAAGTTATGCTGATGAATGGTTACCCGCTGCATTACAACAAGGAAAAAATCAAGAATTTATTAGTGAAATAGCCACTATTAGCGTCGATAATATCAATCTTGACGAACTAAAACGATTTTACCAGCACTCAATTAGGCTGTTTTTACAAAAACGTTTTAATTTTTATATTAACTATCTTGATGATACATTACCCGATGCGGAAAACTTTAATCTTGATAGCTTACAGCGTTATCAATTGAACTTGCAGATTTTAAATCAACTTATCACTAAAGAATCGCAACAACCCGATGATTTTTATCGCCACTTAGCGCTAACTGGTGACTTACCAGACGGCGCATTTGGCCAGATTATTTATCATGAACAAACTAAAACAATGCAATCATTAGCCAATAAAATCTGCCAAGAACGCCTAGAGATAACAACGCAAGAAGTGAACTTAACCATTTCACTGAATCAACAATATTACCAATTACAAGGTTGGTTAACCCATATTCAAGATGATGGTATTTTAACATGGCGCCCTGCAAAACTTTCGATTCGAGATGGTATTTCGTTGTGGATCGATCATTTGGTTTATTGCATCTTAAATCCAGATAAAGTGGAAAGTCAAAGCCGTATCTATGGCAGAGAAGAAAACGAATGGCGTTTTTTACACTTTCCAAGTAATGAGGCTATGACAATTTTAACCACGTTAGTTGAAGGCTATGTACAAGGTATCAATCAACCTTTATTACTACCTGTGCAATGCGCATGGAATTGGTTAATGGCAGCCTATAACAAAAAAACAGGTGAGATTATCGCAAGTGAAAAAGCGATTAATCAACTGTTAAATACTTGGCAAGGTGGATTATACCAATCAGCTGAATGTGATAGCTACTACGCTAGACTTTATCCTGAATTAACGGATGAATTAATTGAACAAATTATTTTTGCTGCCCAACGATTTTTACTGCCAATTTTATTACATCAAGCAACCGTAAAATAAGGGGGGAATTATGTTTATTGATACACACTGTCATTTTGATTTTCCGCCTTTTACTGATCATCTTGCGGATTCAATAGATAAGATTCGCCAAGCGGATATTGTTGGGTTAATCATACCCGCAGTTAGCGCTAATTCTTTTGATACTGTGTTACAACTTGCTGATAATTATAACGAAATCTATGCAGCTTTGGGGTTGCATCCTATTTATAAACATACCATAGCTGATTTAGATCTGTTAACCAATATTGTTAAAGCCAAACCTAAAAAATTAATTGCCATTGGTGAGATTGGGCTCGATCGCTATGATTTAAGTATTGATTGGCAACAGCAGTTATCATTTTTTAGGTCACAATTAGCGCTTGCTAAACAGTTTGATTTACCTGTTTTGATTCATTCACGCAAAGCACACGATATTATGTACCACGAATTACACCGCGCCAACTTACCTTGTCGCGGTATAATACATGGATTTTCAGGTAGCTATCAGCAAGCTATGCAATTTGTTAAGCTGGGCTATTATATTGGTGTAGGTGGCGTAATAAGTTATGAACGAGCGAATAAAACGCGCAATACGATTGCTCAATTACCGCTCGAGAGCCTTGTGCTCGAAACGGATGCTCCCGATATGCCATTAAGTGGCCGTCAAGGTCAAATAAATCGCCCTGAATATATCGCCGAAGTCTTTAAAATATTAACCCAATTACGCAATGAATCAGCAGAACACATACGCAGCACGATTTTAATAAATACCTTGACGCTATTTAGTAGAATAAATAGAATGAAAATCACACAAAACAAATAAAATAACCCTATCATTATTCTAGAATTATTTTATTAAACCCATAGCAGGTTTATATGACCAGACAATTTAATCAGCTATTGATTCGATCTATTATCTCTCTTACCCGATTATTTCCTTTGTGGGCAATACTGTGCGCCGGTGTTGCCTATTTCTTTCCTTATACCTTTATTCCTATACGCCCCCACACCGCACATTTACTTATGTTTGTAATGTTTACCATGGGAGTTACATTAAGTATTGATGACTTTAAACGTGTGGTAACCAAGCCTAAAGCAGTGATAATTTGCACTTTACTACATTATATTGTAATGCCACTAACTGCTTTAATCTTAGCCAAACTGTTTACAATGAGACCAGAATTATTAGTTGGAATGGTGTTAGTCGGTAGCGTTGCCAGCGGTACGGCTTCCAATGTGATGATTTATCTAGCTAAAGGCGATGTTGCGTTATCGGTGACAATTTCATCAGTGTCAACACTAGTAGGCGTGGTTGTAACACCTCTACTCACATTATTATTAGTAGGAACAACTGTTGAAGTCCCTGTTTGGGACATGCTTTTGCATATTGTACAGATCGTTTTAATACCGATTATATTAGGTTTAATTGTTCACCATTTTTTATATCCTATCGTCAAAAAATGTGAACAATTTTTACCACTTTTATCAATGCTCTGTATCTTATTAATTCTGTGCATTGTCGTAGCAGGTAGCCATACGCAAATTGGTCAAGTGGGGGGCACCGTTATTTTTGCAGTTGTGATTCACAATGCATTAGGTTTACTTGGCGGTTACTGGGGGGGGCGTTTATTTGGTTTTGATGAATCAACTTGCCGAACCATGTCACTTGAAGTGGGAATGCAAAATTCCGCTCTTGCCGCTACCTTAGGTACTACCTACTTTTCGGCCTTATCTGCGCTGCCCGCGGCAGTATTTTCGGTTTGGCACAATATCTCCGGTTCATTACTAGCTGGCTATTGGCAAGATAAATCTGTTAAGAATAAGAAAAAAGCCAATAATTAATAAATAATATTGTAAAATGGCATTCATCTGCTCTCTTTCTTAATAAAATAATTAGTAAGAGAGCTTAATTTTCAGTACTTATAGCCAACCGCTCACCCAGCATTTAAATTAATTTTAGGCAAAATTAAAATGAATAGCGAATTACAGTTACCACCCTTTGTTTATCGAATATTACCATGGATTGCGGCATTTGCATTTTTCATGCAATCGCTTGATACCTCGATATTAAACACTGCGCTTCCCACAATGGCTAAAGATCTTAATGAATCACCCTTAAATATGCAATCGGCAGTAATAAGTTATGCTTTAACCTTGGCATTATTTATTCCAGTCAGTGGTTTTTTATCGGATAAATTTGGCACCAGAAATATTTTTGTGATGGCAGTTTCACTATTCACGCTTGGCTCATTGCTTTGTGCCTTATCCAATTCATTAATTTTTTTAGATATCTCACGTGTTATTCAAGGTATTGGTGGCTCAATGATGGTACCGATATCACGTTTAGTATTAATTAAATCTTTTAAGCGTAGTGATTTTTTAGCCGCCTTAAATACAGCCACCATTCCGGGTTTAATTGGACCTGTTTTGGGACCAGTATTAGGGGGATATTTGGTTGATGTGGTGAGTTGGCATTGGGTGTTTTTTATTAATTTACCCATTGGTATTTTAGGTGTGATAATTAGTTGGAAATATATGCCTAATTTAAAGGGTGAACACATGCCATTTGATCTGTTTGGCTTTATATTTATTGTTATTGCCTTTATTAGTGCCACTTTAAGTGTAGAGGTTTTAAACCAAAATCAGACATATTATTTTCCATTACTACTCGCCGTAATCAGCCTCGTTTTTTTACTTATCTATTATGGGTATGCCAAAAAGAAACCAACACCCTTATTTCCCCTATCACTTTTTAAGATCCATACATTCAAAATTGGCATTATTGGCAATTTAATTTGCCGATTAGGTATATCTGGCGTACCCTTTCTAATTCCCTTGTTGTTACAGGTCGGTTTTGGCTACTCGGCTATTTTTGCTGGTGTGATGCTAATGCCAATGGCTATTGCTTCAATTTGTACTCGAATTGTTATTCCACGTATTTTAGCTCGTTTAGGTTATCGTTTTGTGCTCGTTGCTAATACCATTTTAGCGGGCGTGATGATTGTTTTAATGTCCTTGTTAAATTTATCAACACCACTTATATTAATCAGTTTATTGCTATTTTGTATTGGTGGTATCAATTCTATGCAATATACCGCGATGAATAGCATAACCTTAGCAAACTTAGAAAAGGAAAATACGAGTAGTGGCAATAGTTTAATGGCAGTTAATCAACAGCTTGCAATCAGTTTTGGTACAGGATTTGGTGCAGTTTTACTGCGATTAATTAGCAACTCTGCTAGTACTATTCACGCGTTTCAATTAACATTTGTTATACTCGGTGTGGTTACAGTGCTATCAAGCATTATTTTTGCGCAACTAAAAAATGAAGACGGCAAAAATCTAATCACCCATCGCCAAGAAATAAGGAGATAAGTATATGTTTCAATATCAAATCGTTCCTGTTACTGCTTTCCAAGAAAACTGTAGCATTATTTGGTGTGATCAAACCATGGAAGGCGCATTTATTGATCCTGGTGGTGAACCAGAACTACTGAAAAAAGCCGTTGAAAAACTAGGTGTAAATATTAAACAGATTTTATTAACCCATGGACATCTAGATCATGTTGGTGCGGCAACCACATTAGCTCAATATTATGATGTAAAGATTATTGGACCAAGCCAAGAAGATGAATTTTTGCTAACAAGTTTGCCACAGCAATGCATACAATTTGGTTTTCCCCATACTGACAGCTTTTTACCTGATCGTTGGTTAAAAGAAGGCGACCAAATTCAAGTAGGTAACATCACCCTTGATGTCCTTTTTTGCCCTGGTCATACTCCAGGACATATTGTTTTTATTAATCATTTGGATAAACTAGCTTTTGTCGGCGATGTATTATTTAAAGGCAGTATAGGGCGAACTGATTTTCCTCGAGGCAATCATACCGATTTAATTTCATCAATCACTAACAAATTATTACCTCTTGGTGATGACTTTATTTTTGTGCCAGGACACGGCCCAATGTCAAGTTTTGGTCATGAACGAATCAGCAATCCTTACTTAGTTTAAGCAAAACCTTATTTTTTGCTATCACGCTCTTTATCTTAGAGTGCGATAGCAACAATTTAACCTTATTGTAAACTTTTTATATAAAAAATAGTTTACAATAAAATGCGTTGCGTTATTATAGTTCTACTATTTATGTATCAAAGGTAGAAAATAATGAAACAACAACTTACTTCGTATTATCCAACATTTATCACGACACTGGTTAATTTATCTTCTTGGCAACGTAAATTACTGGCCACCACTAGTGCAGCATTACTTTTAGGATTAGCTGCTAATATTAGTATTCCGACATATCCTGTTCCATTTACATTACAATCATTGGCAGTATTACTAATTGGTGCTTTTTTAGGTCGTAAATTAGGTGCATTAGCAATAATTCAATACCTTTTTTTAGGCGCGATGGGATTACCGCTATTTGCTAATGGTAGTGGTGGGATTATGGCACTAGCGTCACCTTCTTCCGGTTACTTATATGGCTATGTATTTAGTGCTTATTTAGCTGGTTTTGCAGCAGAAAAGGGATATGATCGTCACTTTATTTTAGGCTTAATTGCATTTGCCTGTGCACATCAATTGTTATTTGTATTTGGTGTTGTCTATTTAATGGGTTATTTGCATATTACGCTTATTGATGCGTTAAAAGTGGGTTATTTTCCATTTGTTGGTATTGATGCACTTAAATTTATTATTGCAAGTTGTGTAATGTTTTCTCTATGGCGTTATCGTGCTAAAAATCAATAATATTCAAAGTGGCGATATCATCTTCCAAAGCCTTAACGAAGATAATGATTTTAGTGACGCTATAAACCGTTCTGGCGCAGTGCCTAACATGGATGAGATAACAAAAAATATCAATCATGTTGGTTTATATATTGGCAATAATAGCGTCATTGAAGCGACACAAAAATATGGCGTAATTGAACAATCTTTGGCTAACTTTGTTAGTGCTGCTAGACGTAACATCATTGGTAGAATCCATGATTTAACTGTTATTCAAAATGCATTAAAGCGAGCTAAACATTGCTTAGGTTCACCTTACAATCATAGCTTTCATCAAAATACGGATGGGTTTTATTGTAGTGAACTAATTACTTATGCCTTTAAAACTAAACAAGGTAGTGATTATTTCGCATTATATCCAATGAATTTTAAGGATATAACAACAAATCAAATTTTGCCTTATTGGCTTGATTATTATCGCGATCTAAAACAGAGCATACCACAACAAGAGCTCGGTTCGCATCCACAACAATTACTTAGACAAAAACATTTATTCAAGACAATCCTAACACTTGAATGATTATAAAGGAGGCAAGTTCATACAAAAAAGCATTTAACTATTGACATAGCGCCATAAAATCTATAATATGCGCGCTACATTTCGGTTCCTCCATAGTTCAGTCGGTAGAACGGCGGACTGTTAATCCGTATGTCACAGGTTCAAGTCCTGTTGGAGGAGCCAACTTCTAAATCCCAAACCCATCTGAGATAAATTACCTCCTATACCAAGCTTCTTTTCTTTTTCCAAATTTTTATCCTGTTGATATCAAAAGTCTATATTGTATTTGCGAAAAAATTATTCATAATAATTCAATAATAAATTTATCTTTAGATATATATAATGTCATTGAACCATGATTTTTGGTGATAATATTTATAGGCAAGGAACCTTTATTAATGCATATCCATTTTATTATCCATGAAGCTTTCGAAGCACCTGGAGCCTATGAACAATGGGCTAGGATGCATCATCACACCATAACCTATTCTCGCGTTTATCTTGGTGAACCACTTCCTAATGGCATTGATGATATCGACTTTCTTATTGTTATGGGTGGTCCACAATCGCCATCAACAACCAAACAAGAGTGTGCCCATTTTGATTCCATAGCAGAACAAACTGTGATCTTATCAATGATAAATGCAGGCAAAATAGTTATTGGCGTGTGTCTAGGTGCACAATTAATTGGCGAGGCGTTAGGCGCAAGTCATGCCCAAAGCCCAGAAAAAGAAATTGGAAAATTCCCAATTACATTAACGCAACTTGGTAAAACAAATCCTTTATTTGCTGATTTTGGCAATACATTAGAAGTCGGTCATTGGCACAATGATATGCCTGGTTTAACCAAAGATGCCCAAATTATAGCTTATAGTGCAGGGTGTCCGCGGCAAATCATTGCCTATAATAAATTCGTTTATGGGTTTCAATGCCATATGGAGTTCACGCCTGAAGTTGTTGAGTTGCTGATTGCCCATTCGCAAAAAGAGCTTAATCAAGCTGCCAATCACCGCTTTGTTGATACGCCTGAAACGCTTCGCTCGCATGATTACACGGCAATGAATCAAAAACTTTTTACTTTTCTCGATAAGTTGAGCCAGCACTATCAATCATCTTTAGAAAAATAATTGATTATATATTGTAGATAAGGAAATGGAAAATTATGAAGGATATCATTGTCGATAAACCGATAAAACGCAGTAAATTAAGGCTGAAATTAGGCAAAGAGTATTTTATCTTAAAACGAAAATTTGATTGGTGGCGACATCGTCATACCTATAGTACTGTCGACATAAATAATAATACCTGTTGTTATTCACACAAAAAACATCAGTCTGTTTTATTAAGACCACTAAAAGATGTTGATATGTATTTACAATATAATAAGATCACTAATCTTAGATTAGCCATTGAAAAACTTAATGGTTCAATCATTAAGCCCAATCAACGTTTTTCGATCTGGCAAAAAGTAGGACGCCCATCGAAAAAACGAGGATTTTTAGAAGGACTATCATTGCATAATGGACAGATAGGCAAAGATATTGGTGGTGGATTATGCCAATTAGGTAATTTGATTTATTGGATTGTGTTACATTCTGATCTCACCATTATAGAGCGTTGGCGGCATAGTTTTGATGTTTTCCCTGATATCAATCGTACAATTCCTTTTGCTTGTGGCGCAACCTTGTCTTATAACTATGTTGATTTACAATTAATCAATAAAACCAATACCACCTACCGGCTTAATCTTTGGCTTGATGATCAATATTTACATGGTGAATTACTTGCTAATATCCCATTAACTCATCATTATCAAATCCTAGAAACCGATCATCGCATTGAACAACAGTGGTGGGGAGGCTACACCAGACATAATAAAATATGGCAACGCAAAACACATTTAATTGATAACCATGTCGAAGAAAAGCTCATCAGCGAAAACCACGCAATTATGATGTATACCCCATTTATAGCAAGTAATGAAAACTAATTGAAAAAATAATCATCAGCCTAATCACAGATAGCCACTAACTATCTAAGTGATAGTTTGAGGGCTATTCTAATAGCCCGTATACTCATAAGATAAAGTAGTTAATAATACCTAATATATGAAAGGAGCAAATTTCATGGCTTATACTTTACCCCCTTTACCTTATGCTTATGATGCATTAGAACCTTATATCGATTCTGAAACAATGCATCTTCATCACGATAAACATCATCAAACCTATGTCAACAATGCCAATGCTATCATTGAAACTTTATCTGCTGAAATTAAAGAATTTAGCCCAAGCGATTTATTAAAAAATTTAGATAAAGTGCCCGCTGATAAACTTACCGGCATTAAAAATAACGTAGGTGGTCATGTTAATCACACCCTTTTCTGGGAATTATTAAAAGTCGGTACCGAGCTAAAAGGTGAACTTAAAGCTGCCATCGAAAAAGATTTTGGTTCAGTTGATGCATTTAAAGAAAAATTTGCAGCAGCGGCAGCCACTCGCTTTGGATCTGGTTGGGCTTGGTTAGTATTACAAAATGGTAAACTTGAAGTGGTTTCAACAGCTAACCAAGATTCACCATTGATGGGCGAAAAATTTGCTGGTGTTTCTGGTACACCTATCCTAACGCTTGATGTTTGGGAACATGCTTATTATTTGAAATACCAAAATCGTCGTGTTGATTACATCGGTGCATTTTGGAATGTGGTTAACTGGGATAAAGTTGCTGAGCTATACGCTGAAGCAAAAAAATAACCCAGCTTGCACTAAATATCTTCAACTAAAAAGATGGCGCTTTATGCGCTATCTTTGCTTTTCGCTGAGCACTTTATTCATCAAGTTCAAGTCAAAATGGCAATTGGCAATTGCTAAATTATGCCCAAATCCGCTACAATGAACGCTTGTTAAAAAAATCATAAAACTGAGCAAACCAATTTAAATCATGTTTGAAATTAATCCTGTTAAATCAAAGATAGCAGAACTTACCGAACGCACGGCTGTGATTCGGGGGTATCTTTGACTATGATGTCAAAAAGGAACGGCTAGAAGAAGTTAATGCCGAACTAGAACAATCCGAAGTTTGGGCCGATCCCGAAAAAGCGCAAGCGTTAGGTAAAGAGCGCGTTGCACTAGATGAAATTATTAATACTATCAACTCATTAACGCAAGGTCTTGACGATGTTGAAGGCTTACTTGAACTAGCTATCGAAGCGGAAGATCAAGAGACTTTCGATGAAGCAAATAGCGAACTTGAACAACTAGAAAAAAAACTGGCCGGACTTGAATTTCGGCGTATGTTTTCAGGCAATTACGATAGCGCAGACTGTTATTTGGATATCCAATCTGGATCAGGAGGCACTGAAGCACAAGATTGGGCTGAAATGCTACTGAGAATGTATTTGCGTTGGGCTGAATCAAAAGGCTTTGCAACCGACGTGATGGAAGTCTCTGATGGCGATGTTGCCGGTATTAAATCAGCAACGATTAAAGTATCGGGTGATTATGCTTACGGTTGGTTACGTACGGAAACTGGAGTGCATCGCCTGGTCCGTAAAAGCCCATTTGACTCAGGTAATCGACGCCACACCTCGTTTTCGTCAGTATTTGTTTATCCTGAAATTGATGACGATATTGATATCGACATTAACCCAGCCGATCTTCGCATTGATGTGTACCGTGCATCAGGTGCCGGTGGGCAGCATGTGAATAAAACCGAGTCTGCAGTACGTATTACCCACATTCCAACCGGTATTGTGACACAGTGTCAAAATAACCGTTCACAACATAGCAATAAAGATCAAGCCATGAAACAGTTAAAAGCAAAACTGTATGAGCTTGAGATGCAGAAAAAAAATGCCGAAAAACAACAGATGGAAGAAAACAAATCTGACATCGGCTGGGGCAGTCAAATTCGCTCTTACGTGCTTGATGATTCACGTATTAAAGATTTACGCACTGGTGTTGAAACGCGTAATACGCAGGCCGTATTAGATGGCGATTTAGATCAATTTATTGAAGAAAGCTTAAAAGCAGGCCTATAAACCGCTTGGCTATAAATAAAAGGTAAAATTATGTCAACAGAGCAGCAAGATCAACAAAACCAAATTGAAGAGTTAAACAACGAACTAAAAGTACGTCGCGAAAAGCTCGCTCATCTTCGCGAACAAGGTGTTGCGTTTCCTAATGATTTTCGCCGTGATGCGATTTCAAACGATCTCCACAAACAATATGGCGATAAAACTAACGAAGAACTCATTGAAAACAAAATTATCGTAACGGTCGCAGGACGTATGATGATGCGCCGTATTATGGGGAAAGCGTCGTTTGTTTCTTTGCAAGATGTTGCTGGACAGATCCAACTTTATGTTACCCGTGATGATCTTCCTGAAGGTTTTTATAACGAACAATTTAAAAAATGGGATTTAGGTGATATTGTCGGTGCGAAAGGTTACCTATTTAAAACCAAAACAGGCGAGCTTTCTATTCACTGTGAAGAAATTCGTTTACTAACCAAAGCGCTACGTCCATTGCCTGATAAGTTTCATGGACTTGCCGATCAAGAAATGCGCTATCGTCAACGTTACTTGGATCTTATCACCAATCAAGAATCAAGAGAGACGTTTAAAGCGCGTTCAAAAGTGGTTAGTGAAATCCGTAACTTTATGCTTGAAAATCACTTTATGGAAGTTGAAACCCCAATGATGCAAGTCATTCCTGGTGGTGCATCAGCGAAACCATTTATTACGCATCACAATGCGCTTGATTTAGATATGTATCTACGAATCGCGCCAGAGCTTTATTTAAAACGTTTAGTGGTGGGTGGCTTTGAACGTGTCTTTGAAATTAACCGTAACTTCCGTAACGAAGGGGTATCGCCAAGACACAATCCAGAATTCACCATGATGGAAATGTACATGGCTTATGCCGATTATAAAGATCTAATTATATTAACCGAAGCCTTATTCCGTCGTTTAGCAATTGCGGTAACAGGCGATGCTGTTGTGCAATATGGCGAGCATACTTTCGATTTTGGTAAACCATTTATTAAAATGACCATGCGTGAAGCAATTTGCCATTATCGCCCTGAAACCAATAATGCCGATTTAGATGATTTTGATAAAGCATGTGCCATTGCCCAATCTGTTGGCATCAAAATCGAAAAAGGCTGGGGACTTGGTCGTGTTGTGACTGAAATCTTTGAAGAAGTGGCTGAAGCAAATTTAATTCAACCAACGTTTATTACTGAATATCCAGCAGAAGTTTCACCGCTTGCTCGCCGTAACGATGAAAATCCATTTGTTACTGACCGATTCGAATTCTTTATTGGTGGTCGTGAAATTGGCAATGGATTCTCAGAACTTAATGATGCGGAAGATCAAGCTCAACGCTTTGCTGATCAAGTCACACAAAAAGATGCGGGTGATGATGAAGCTATGTTCTATGATGAAGATTATATCACCGCACTTGAACACGGCTTACCGCCTACAGCAGGATTGGGCATTGGGATTGACCGTACCGTGATGCTATTTACCAATAGTCACACTATTCGTGACGTGATTTTATTCCCGACTATGCGTCCAATCAAATAAAGTCAATTATTACTTAAAACTCACTTATTTTTGATAAGTGAGTTTTATGCTTAAGCACTCACTTCGCCCACAATTAAGATAAACAGATCCGCATCATTCTCCCCAAAGGCGCACCCATTAATATTACTTAAATCTAAATTACACCTTATTTAATACTTAATATATAAAAGCCATTATCAATTGTGAGTTTTTACTTACATACTCAAAAAACAATATACATTATGCTAATAGAACAACATAACTAAACGAAGGGAAAATTGGTTGAAATGGCTCATTATCAGGAAATAAAGATAGGTATTCTTAACTGTGTCCAATAAAAATAAAGAAGTAAGTAATTATTCACTTTTAACCATTCATGCAAGGCTAAAAATACAAAATACCGAAATAAATTAGCACGGTGGGTATCACTATCGTTGGCGCCATAATAGCGCCAACGATTATAAGAGAAAGACTTAATGAATATCAGTTGAGCTTCCTTGATGTGGTAGGATCTGATTTAACACAATGGCTAAAATCCCACACAAGCTTATACCTTGTAATGCATATGACCCAAAATCAAAAATCATTCCACCAATCCCAAAAACTAAGACTAATGAGACAATACACATATTTCGAGGCACAGAAAGATCCACTTTGTGTTTAACTAAAATATTAATGCCCACTGATGCAATTGAACCAAACAATAGCACCATAATTCCCCCCATGACTACAGTTGGAATTGATCCTAAAAGTGCACCGATTTTACCAATAAAAGACATTAAAATAGCCCAAATTGCCGCCCATGTCATAACGCGAGTTTTAAAATTACGCGTTAATGTAACAGCACCAATCACTTCGGCATAAGTAATACAAGGTGGTCCACCAAAAAATCCCGCTGCCGAAGTTGCTAGTCCATCACCGAGTAATGTGCGATGTAAACCAGGATCACGCGTATAATCTTTACCTGTAACAGTACTAATTGCCATAATATCACCAACATGTTCAATAGTTGGAGCAATCACAATTAGCAACATATACAAAATCGCTTGCCAGTGAAATTCAGGAAACGTGAAATCAGGCACTTTAAACCATGGCGCATCAATCACCGGTTGAAAATTGACAATACCAAACACACAAGAAAGCGCATAACCAACCACAATACCGGAAATAATTGGTAATAATTTTAAAAAACCTTTTGCCCAAATAGCCACCACTAGCGTTGTTAATAGTGAAGCCATTGAAATAAGAATCAATTGATAATTTTCAGCTTGTAGCCCACTATTTTTACCCATTGCCATCCCAACAGTAACTGGTGCAAGCGATAAACCAATAACCATAATAATTGGACCGGTCACAACCGGCGGTAAAATGAGGTCAATAACATGTCTACCATTCATTTTGACTGAAAAAGCAAAAAGCATAAATACAAAACCAGAGGCAACTAAACCACCTAAAGTAGCTGGGATCCCCCACTGCGCAACACCAAATGAGATAGGAGCAATAAACGCAAATGATGAAGCTAAAAATACTGGCACTTTACCTTTAGTGGTTAATTGAAATAGTAAAGTACCTACTCCAGCAGTAAAAAGCGCTACATTGGGATTTAACCCCGTTAACAACGGTACTAATACCAATGCTCCAAATGCGACAAACAACATTTGTGCGCCAGTAAAAATATCCTGCCAAGAATGCTTATGCTGTGATTTTATATTTTCTGTTTTGTCTGTTGTGATATTGCTCACATCGCGCCTCTCTTACTTAACTAAATTTGTTGTATAACTTGCCTGTTTGACAGGCATAAAAAAACCGGATTAACCGGTCTAAAATTTGAGATTTTATTTTGTGCCGAAGATTTTATCTCCAGCGTCCCCAAGTCCTGGTAATATGTAACCTTTTTCGTTCAACCGCTCATCAATTGATGCGGTATAAAGTTCAACGTCAGGATGAGCTTGTTCAAGCACTTTAATGCCTTCTGGTGCGGCAACCAAAACTAATACTTTAATATTTTTACAACCTGCTTTTTTAAGCAAATCGATCGTCGCAACCATAGAACCGCCTGTTGCCAGCATTGGATCAACAACTAAAGCCATTCGCTCTTCAATATCAGAGGTTAATTTTTGGAAATAAGGAACTGGTTCAAGTGTTTCTTCGTTACGGTAAAAACCGACAACACTAATACGAGCACTTGGAATATGCTCAAGCACACCATCCATCATACCTAAGCCTGCACGCAAAATAGGCACGACAGTAATTTTTTTACCTTTAATTTGCTCAACTTCAACCGGTCCACACCAACCATTTATGGTGACTTTTTCGGTAGGGAGATCAGCCGTTGCTTCATAGGTTAATAAACTACCAACTTCACTGGCAAGATCGCGAAAGTCCTTGGTACTGATATCGTGTTCACGCATTAAACCAATTTTATGGCGAACGAGAGGGTGTTTTACTTCAACTATTTTCATGGGAGGGAACCTCAGTGTTATTTCTATAATCTATTAGTAGGTATAAATAACCACTGAGCGATAATTCTAACATAGAACTCATTTTATGAAAACCTGAAATCAACGAGCTGGATAAAGTAAAATCGATTTTAATATTAACAGTTGTTTTATTAAAATTATTTGATCAGATACTTTCGCCGTCTAAATACTCAACCGGCAAATCAATCACTTTTTGATCGACTTTTTCACCATTAATTCGTTTTAATAACAGCTCGGCAGCAATTTGCCCCATTTCCACTCTTGGGGTATGGATAGACGCCAATTTTGGATTCATAAATTGACCAATTTGGTGTCCATGAAATCCGACAATCGCTATTTGTTTTGGCACTTCGATCCCGATTCTTTGGCATTCAAGCAATACCCCTAAAGCTAAGTCATCATTAGTACTAAAAATACCATCAACATCAGGAAAATCAGTTAAAGTTTGATGTAAAAATCTTGCACCCAATTCATAAGACGATGCTTCTTTAGTCGCTAGCGTTCGTGGATTTAATCCCGCATCTTCCATTGCTTTTTCATAACCTTGCTGACGAATAATACTACGCTGATCTTGTCTTGCACTAAAATAGACGATATTACGACGCCCTTTATTTATCATACGATGGATCATATTTCTAGTCGCAGTAAAATTATCAAATCCAACAGCCATATCAATACAAGGGGAAACGCTATCCATAATTTCAACCACAGGAACACCAGAAATTTCGATCATTTTTAATGTTGCAGGGGTATGTATTCTTTCGGTTAAAATTAGCCCATCGATATTATAAGAAAGCAGTGAACGTAATCGAGACTCTTCTTTTTCTGCATTATAGCCAGTATGGGTAATCATGGTTTGATAACCCCTAACATCGGTAACCTTTTCGATACCTTTTAAGATATCGGCAAAAACCTGATTAGTTAAAGAAGGGAACACAACGCCAATTGCATTACTTTTTGCATTAGACAGCATATCAGGCGCTTTATTCGGAATATAACCAAGCTTATCAATCGCAGCAGAAATTTGTAATTGAAGCGGCTTAGACACTAAATTAGGATCGCGCAAAAAACGACTCACTGTCATTTTACTAATCCCAATTAAATTGGCGATCTCTTGCAAACTTGTTCGACGTTTTTTATTCGTATTCATTTATGATCTTCCGGTAGCGTTGGTTGCCAATCAATTGGCGTTTTACCTTGCTGCATAATAATATCATTTGCTTTAGAGAAGTGCTTACAACCAAAAAAGCCACGATGAGCAGACAAAGGCGATGGGTGCACTGACGTTAATACATGGTGTTTTTGGCGATTAATAAACTGCCCTTTTTTTTGTGCTGGCGATCCCCACAATAAAAAAACCACACCCTCAAGATGTTTATCAATTGCAGCTATCACATGGTCAGTAAAAGTTTCCCAACCTATTTTGGCATGAGAATGCGCTTGCCCTGCTTCAACAGTGAGCACATTATTTAATAATAATACGCCTTGAGTCGCCCAAGAGGCTAAATAACCATGAGAAGGAATTATAAATCCCTCAATATCTGTTGATAGTTCTTTATAGATATTCATTAACGATGGTGGTGGCTTAATTCCCGGTAAAACAGAAAATGAAAGTCCGTGGGCTTGATTAGGACCATGATAAGGATCTTGCCCTAAAATCACGACTTTGATTTGGTCAAATGGCGTAAAACGAAACGCATTAAACACATCATGCTGGGGCGGATACACAATCTTACCATTAGCGCGCTCAGATGCCACAAATTGCATTATATGTTGAAAATAAGGCTTTTCTTTTTCTTCACCAATGACTTTATGCCAAGTTAATTGTGTTGTCATATTTTATACCACTCATTAATAATGCCAATGTGTTACTAGCAAAATTAGCTCTTTCTAACATAATAACCTATCATAAATAAAAATAAAAATTAAAGGTATTGCTTATTGAAGCAATAGCTTTTTTTGACTTTAATCAAATTTTCAAAGTGCTATATTAACCCTAATTATTTTAGGGCAATAAGGCCCCGTTAGGAGGATTTAAAATGATTACAGGTATCCAAATTACTAAAGCAGACAATGCAGCACTTCTTAACTCTTTCTGGTTATTAGACAACGCTACAAAAGAAGCACGTTGTGTAGCTGCTAAATCAGTTTATAAAGAAGATCAAGTGATCCCAACTGCAGAACTAGGTCAATTCGAATATCGTGAAGTCCCATTAGACGTTGCTCCAACTGTTAAAGTTGAAGGTGGTCAACATTTAAATGTGAACGTTCTTCGTCGTGAAACTTTAGAAGATGCCGTACAACATCCAGAAAAATACCCACAATTAACCATTCGTGTTTCTGGTTATGCGGTGCGTTTTAACTCACTAACTGCTGAACAACAACGCGACGTTATTGCTCGTACATTTACAACTAAAATTTAATTAGTTGATTGAAATAAAAAAACCCAGCCAAAGCTGGGTTTTTTTATGGCAAAATAGGTATAAACTCGTTTTGTAAATCGTAGTATAACAAAAAATACACTACAAAAATTTAACAATACAAAAAGCCTTATATAATAAAAATATCAATAAGCAAAGCCTTGTAATCGTTCTAAAGCATAATTGATATGTTTATCGCTAAATAAACGCAACTTTCTTTGCGCCCATCTTTCACCTGCAGGCCAATGAGCAATCTGCTCTTTTACATCACAAAGTGTCGGCTTACATTTTGTTTGCGAAATAACCCAATCAACGGTGGCTAACAACTCCATTCCAAATGGTGACTCAAAACCATCAATCAGCCTTGTTGTTTCATCCAAAGCGGATAAATAATGTTTACCTTCACTATTTAAATAGGTAGAAACCGTTAATTGCTCATCATTATTAAACCAAATTACATCAAACGCTTTACAATCAGGAATACGTTTATCTGATTTTAAATAACTACCATCTAAAGAATTTAACAAATAATTTAAATTACAGGCATAAGGCCCATAGTTATGAGCTTGGAATTGTAAATTAAAGTCATTTTTAAGACCTTGCTTATCGATAACTCGCTTTAAAAACCAAGTTAATTTTTGGATTTCGAGCAAACTACACTCCATACCTAAAATCCAATAACGTCGAATCAATTCCGCGACAAGCGCACGAGCAGGCGTTAACTTTTTAACACCCTGTCGCTTAGCAACATTTTGGTATTGTTGAGTTGGCTCATAAACAATGATATCAACACTATTGAGATCACCTAAAGCATGCTCTATTCTAAGTTTTACCTGTGCCCAATCTAATCCTCCATTACCTGCCCCTAAAGGAGGAATTGCGATTGATTTAACATGATTAGTCACAATAAAATGACGCAAATCGACTAAACCGTCTTCAATCCATTCTATTTGCGATAGTGACCGCCAATGCTGTTTTGTGGGAAAATTAACAATCCAACGGGGTCCTATCAGCTCACCTGTTTCAGTGACAAACATCTTACCCGTGGTAACTTGATTTAGGTTACATGCTCTAGCATATTCAAACATATTCTTTGGAAAACGTTCCTTAAACATCAAAGCAATACCTTTACCCATTACACCAACGGTATTAACGGTATTGACCAATGCCTCTACGTTTGCCTCAAGCAAGTTACCTTTTGTATATTTAATCATCAGAAATACCACCTAGGCCTTTTATGAACGGGGATTTTGAGTTGCCTTTGCTGTAACCAAGTATTAAGGTCTTCTTCTGCTTGCTCATTATAACAAATCATTCCAACTAATGCATTAATTGGACAGTGTTGATGGATCAGCGCCTCGGCTTGGTAACGTTCAAACTTAGCAGTATCATCTTCATCACGAGAAAAATCTCTGCTCTGCAAAATTTCCCAATCAATACGGTCTAAATCTTCAATAGCAGAATAAAACGACGCCCATTTATAATAAGCATGCATATCAGTAAAAACATACTTAAGTTGTAATTCTTGTATTCTATGCAATGACGAAACAAGAATTACAACTTCATCATTATTACGTTGCTTGACTCCTCGCCCCGATTTTATATTTAATAGCATAGGTGAAAACGGCGTAAAATAAAAAGGGACATAATCATTTAAATAACCATGAGGAAACACAGGTACTGGGTGTGATGATCTTTTATCAATGAGCTCGGTACTACCTATTGATACCCAATCTTCACATCGAATATTACTTTTACCACAATGTAGCCCATTATCTAAAATCCAAGGGATATTATTTATATGAACAATTCGCCATATTAGTGCTTTTTTGGGGTTTAGTGTTGCACTATAATCAAAAGCCATGTTATTCCATAAAATCTGTATCATCAAATAGGTTAAATTTATTCTAGCATTTTTAGTATTTTTTGGATCTAGAATTTATACTGGTTGTTTTTTTTGGGGTGAATTTAGTTTATATGGCGGTTTGTCAAAAACTGTCAAATAAAAACTTCAATAAAATCAATATCTTTTCTGACCGATTTTTGGGTGTAAAATCAGGCCTTTTTTGGGTTGGTAAATAGAATAAATTGGGTGTGGTGGTTTCGGACGTTTTAAGCTTTGATGTACAAAATAGCTACAGTGACCACGTCCGATTTAGGGGATTTTTGAACTGCACCCCAAAAGTTGTACAAAAAAACTAAGCTGCTGGAAAATAATACTCCCGATATTGAACAGGACTCTTTTTGTCCAAGCTTAATTTAATTCTTCTATGATTATAATAATGGATATATTCCTCAATATCCGCTTT
>NZ_JBXSQH010000005.1:0-111085 GCF_057063525.1 Gilliamella sp. X-46
GATATATACCCCGCTACACCATTTACAGCCGGCTCATCTCCATCATCATCACGCCAATAATTATACCTAGTGACCAAATCACTTATACTCACTGAATTCACTGATGATGGGACTATCATATCTATATGACCCAGAGTATTCCCTACATAAGGTAATCTTATTGGATTTGATACACTTGATGTATTCGTAGACGGCATGATGACTTGGCCATCCTGCAACTTAATAGCCAACAAACTATCCGTTGAAGTAGCCCTTGTTTGGCCACCATCAAACGTTAAATACGGCGCACTACCCTCAATATACCTTGATGTAGACGCCGTTAATGCCATAGAGTACTGTGTATAAGGCAACAAAAACAATGGCACGAAGAACAACAATGATTTAGTTAATCTAAATAATCTAAGTAAGTTTGATAATTTAGATAGAAAAGATAAGCACCTCGATCTCGGTGATAAAAATAAGAATTGAGTCTGATTTAAACTACAGTAAAATTGAAAAAGATTTAGGGCGTAGGTTTGGCCGGTCAGCTGCCAGTTACCAATTGCCAAATAATGGTAGCGCATCTCAGTTATCATGTCAAGTAATCTTTTGTTTTATTTGGTTTTTTACAGTTAACCGCTCAACTAATGAGCATTCCCTTGCTTTAAAGCCGCTTAAATTATAATCGGCTGATTGATAATGGCCACTTTTTTTTGTTAAAATTTTGTAAATTTTTGTTAACGATGAGGTTGAACTATTATTGGTCGGTTTTGGGAAATGGTTTTGGTGGTGTTTTTTTGAATAAAAAAAATCAAAACAAAAAAATTAATAAAATCAATATATTTACCGACCTGTTTTAGTGAAAAATAAGCTTTTTTATTTCGGTGAATGGAATGGATTAGGGTTAGTGGTTTCGGGCGTTTTGACCTTTGGTGTATAAAATAACTATAATGACCACGCCCGAAACCTTTCCGTACTATAAATAGACCGCGAATTTAAACCGCCACAGCGTAATCACTAAGATTTTCAACCACGCTTTCAGCGTTGGCGGCGGGGGGAACGGCGCGATTGTAGCTTCACCGCGACAACGCACCCCTAAGGGAAAATGCTCCCAACTTACACGGGGGCTTTATTCTTTGTTAGATTATCCTCTATTTGCACCATAACCGCCCCCGCGGCCCAAGGATTAAGGACTAAGATATAAAAGCTAAGGTGTGGTACAAAGGCCATAAAGGCTGTAGCCGGCACTGAAGCTGTTAATGTCGCCGAGGTTCCAAGCAACAGTGAAGCTATTGCCACCTGAAGCATCGCTCGTCCAGTAGATGTTGTCACCAAAGCCCGCATCAGCGTAGTTGTAAAGGATGCCCCACTCCGTGAAAAAACCAGCACCTATGTGACGCTTGTAATGATTATTACTAGACGACGGCGTGGCACCTACTGCGCCTCGACACCAAAATCCTGAATGCCAACCAGAACAAACCGCATTAGTTAAATCCTTAACCTCTGGCGCACGATAACCCAAACGACTACACCAAGATATTTGGTCAGACTGACTAGCGTTTTTATTACCCCGATGGATGAACCACTGCTTTAACACAAATCCATATTTAACCACCACATTATTCCTACTATCCCTACCGACTAATTCAAACGTCTGTGGCAAAGGCAACGGAGTAAGCGGACTAGGATTACTTGTATTTATCTGAGTATTATCAGCTCTAGGACCACTTAACTTAACACGTGCGACAACTTTTCCTCTATCAGCACCAGAAATCCATCTATCGCTAGGTGTAACACTTGTCACTGTAGCCGTTACTCCACCACGAGTGACCGGAGACCACGTCAACTGACTTACATCGACTCCACCTATGTCTAAATCAAAATACAATCCATCAGCACCTGTAGTTGGAAAGTTTCGGTCGTAAGATGATGAATCATTTGACTGAGTTAAAAAACCCTTTGTACGAGACCATATGTTAGATAGGCCGGTGAAATCGTCTGTGCCATATTTAAGATTCGGCCTTGCGTAACAAGCAACAGGACTACCATACGGATTGATATAATATGTCACCGTCTGACCGCTAAAATTAGTCCTATTAGGAACCCCGTACCGCGTTTGTAAATAACCATCAGTACTACTTAACATTACCCTATAAGGAGCATTACACATATCCAATACATCACTACGATTAACAGTATTCCCATCCTTATCCGTAAACCATACCGATATACTCCCTGATACACCATTTGCAGCCAGCTCATCTCCATCATCATCACGCCAATAATTATACCTAGTGACTAAATCATTTAAACTCACCCAACTCTCCGATGACGGAACCAATGTCTCTATATCACCCAAAGTACTACCTACATAAGGCAAAACTATTGGAGTTATTGAGCTTGATAGATTGGTTGACGGTGTGAACCTTGTGCCATCCCGCAACTTAATAAACAAGAAGCCATCCGTTGAGGTTGTCCTTGTCCGACCACCGTCAAACGTTAAATATGGCGCACTACCCTCAATATACCTTGATGTAGATGCCGTTAATGCCATAGAACTCTGTGTATATGACAACAAAAACAATGGCACGAAGAACAACAATAATTTAGTTAATCTAAATAATCTAAGTAAGTTTGGTAGTTTAGATAGACAAGGTAAGTGCCTCGGCCTTGTAGATAGCCCTGCCGATAAACTCGGCGAGTTCGCTAAGCTCGATAACTTCGGTGATAAAAATAAGAATTGAGTCTGATTTCGACTACAGTGAAATTGAAAAAGATTTAGAGCATAGGTTTGGCCGGCCAGTTGCCAGTTGCCAGTTGCCAGTTGCCAGTTGCCAGTTGCCAGTTGCCAGTTGCCAGTTGCCAGTTGCCAGTTGCCAGTTGCCAGTTGCCAGTTGCCAGTTGCCAGTTGCCAGTTGCCAGTTGCCAGTTGCCAGTTGCCAGTTGCCAGTTGCCAGTTGCCAAATAATGGTAGCGCATCTCAGTTATCATGTCAAGTAATCTTTTGTTTTATTTATATTTTTACAATTAACCGCTCAACTAATGAGCATTCCCTTGCTTTAAAGCCGCTTAAATTATAATCGGCTGATTAATAATGGCTACTTTTTTTTGTTAAAATTTTGTAAATTTTTGTTAATGGTGAGATTGAGCTATTATTGGTCTGTTTTGAGAAATGGTTTTGGTGGTGTTTTTTGAATAAAAAACACCAAAACAAAAACATTAATAAAATCAATATATTTTCCGATCTGTTTTGGTGAAAAATAAGTTTTTTTATTTCGGTGAATGGAATAGTGGTTTCAGGCGTTTTAACCTTTGGTGTATAAAATAACTATAGTGACCACACCCGAAACCTTTCCGTACTATAAATAAACCACGAATTTAAACCGCCACAGCGTAATCACTAAGATTTCCAACCACGCTTTCAGCGTGGGCGGCGGGGGGCGGCACGATTGTGGCTTCGCAGCAACAGCGCAGCCCTAAGGGGAAATGCCCCAACTTACGCGGGGCTTTATTCTTTGATAGATTATCCTCTATTTGTACCATAACCGCCCCCGCAACCCAAAGATTAAGGACTAAGATATAAAAACTAAGGTGTGGTACAAACAGCATAGTAGTCGTCGAGGTAGTTATGGGTGCCGATGAAGCCGTAGTACGAGTCGACACCGAAGTATTTGCCATCTATTACGTCACTCGTCCAGTAGTAGTCGTTGACGATGCCAGCACCAGGGTAGGGGTACATGCAGCCCCACTCCGTGAAAAACCCAGCACCTATGTGACGCTGGTAATAATTACCAGATGAACGAGGAGTTGCGCCAGAAATAGGAAAAGGACTAGTTCTGACTGAATTGGTTAAATCACTTACCCTAGCAAGACGATAACCCAAACGACTACACCAAGATATTTGATGAGACGGTTGATACTGTTCATAACCCCGATGGACGAACCACTGCTTTAACACAAATCCATACTTCACCTCATTACCACGGCTATCCCTACCCACCAACTCAAAGGTCTGCGGCAAAGATGGTACAGTTAAAGGACTAGGATTTGTTGAACTTATCTGAGAACTATCAGCCCTAGGACCTCTTAACGTTACCCGTGTTACATATTTTGATTTATCAGTAATCCATTCATCTTCGTATGCACCTCGGTTTGGCAGCCTCCAACTCACCGTTGCTCTTATACTACCATTCGTGACAACAGACCACGTCAACTGACTTGCATCAACCCCACCTATATCTAAATCAAAATACAACCCATCAGCACCCGTTGTCGGAAAGTTTCGATCGTAAGATGATGAACTCATTGACTGAACTAAAAAACCCTTAACAGGACTCCATATGTTGGCAGGACCTGCATAGCGAGGCCTATCATGAGGAATGATAGGGTTATTATTAGGAACGATAGTAGTACCACCATATAACAAATTCGGCTGTGCGTAACAAACACGAGGAACACCGTCATACGGATTAATATAATAATCCACCGTAGCCCCACTAAAACTACTACTCCTTGGCACCCCATACTGAGTAGTTAAACTTCCTTCTGTACTTACTAACCTTACCCTATAAGGAGCATTACATATATCCAATGCATCACTACGATTAACAGTATTGCCATCCTTATCCGTAAACGATACCGATATATTCCCCGATGAGGTAACACCACTTGTACCCTGTCCATCTCCATCATCATCTCCCCAATTACCCTGAACAACCAAATCATTTATACTAATTGAACTCTGTGACGACGGAACGACCATTTCTATATGACCTAAGTTACTCCCCACATACGGCAATATTATTGGATTTGCTGAACTTGATGGATTAGTTGATGGCGTAATAACTCGACCATCCTGTAACCTAATAGACAACAAACTGTCTGTGTCTGTTACCTTTGTCCGACCCCCATCAAAGGTTAAATATGGAGGAGTACCCTCAATATACTTTGATGTATATGTCGTTAATGCCATAGAGCCCTGTGTATATGATAATAAGAACAATGCCACGAAGAACAATGCGGATGTTGATAATAACGAGAATTTAGATAACAATTTGGAAATCGGCGATAGCCTTACCGATAAACTCGACGAGTTCAATAAGCTCGATAACTGCAACTTTGATACCCCAAAAGATACACCGAGTAATTACAATGCATAACAACCTACCTTTTAAATAAATTTTTTATGGGAATTTCAGGATTGTCACTTAACAATAAGGACTTTTGTCCGGACGAAAGATTGTATTCTGCCACAAAATAAAGAACAGCTTATTTTTGTAAAATTTTGTTAAGCGCATAAGGTTGAGCTTTGGTGGTGTGTTTTGGGGAATGGTTTTAGTGATGTTTTTTGAATAAAAAAACCAAATAAAATTTAATAAAATTAATGCCTTTTTAACCGATTTTTTGGTGATTGAATAGTTGTTATTAAAGTGCTCTATTCGTGGTTTTGTTGATTTGCTATATGCTGGCGCTTTGTTTAGGCTGTGTAAGTGATTGATTTAGCTTAAAAACATCAAAATAAAAACTTGAATAAAATCAATACCTTTTCTGACCACTTTTTGGATGATTAAATGGCAATTATTAAGGCGTTTTGTCCATAGTTTGACCTATTGTTAGAAAGCGGCACTTTGTCTAGATTGTATAAGCGATTAATTTTTCATTAAAATAATAAAAAATACCATTAAATTAATGCCATAAATATTTTCTATTGGTGGTTTTCTTTTCTTACTCTATTTATATTTTTATACAAACGTTACTTTCTTGCATAAATCTTTTTTTCTGAATCAGGAACCGGTTCGCCAACTTCCCTTGCAATTAATTCAAATTTGTTTTCGATGACATTTTTATAAAAGATATCAATAAACTGTTGAAAAGCTAGAAAGTTATCTTTGATTTCGGTGCTTGATGATGGTTTTTGTTCAATAGAAAAATCAAGTATTGTGTCTTTATCGCCAATATTTTCAATATTTAATTTGATACGGATACAATCCAATTTAATAGAGTCAAGAGTATGGATAAAGAAGATGTGGATTCGTTGTAGTGGGATTACCGTTGTTGGTCGTATTTCAGATGATAGGGTTAGGTTGTGTTCATCAATGCTGATTTGTAGATTTTCTTGCTGTTTTTTTACTGTAAGATAAAAGCCTAATCGAAAAGCCGCCGCGGTGATTATGAGATACCCAACACAGATGCCTACTGGCACCATCCAATTTTTTGAAGTACAAGTTAATAGAAGATAAATAAAAATTGCTGTTGGTATGATAAACACAAATAGAAGAAATAACATTTGGATAAAAGTGGAAAAGCCTTTATCTGCAGCGTGCACGGTAAATTTGTAGTTATGGTTCATTAGACACCTAAATATCCTATCCTGATTTTTTTAATTATAAATTAAAGCAATTGTTTTTTATATAAAAAATTAAAGTTATTTTTATTTTCAGACGGTTGTTATGGTGTTTATTTTAGTGGCATAAAAAAACCGACCACAAAGGCCGGTTTGTTGTTTGATGGTTAATTACTGTTTAGCTTCGATGTTGTCGCCAACTAAATCTAGATGAATGGTTTTACCCGGAACTAGTTTGCCAGACAGTATTTGCTGTGCCAATGGGTTTTCGATCTCTTGTTGGATCGCTCGTTTTAGTGGTCTTGCTCCATAAATTGGGTCGAAGCCGACTTTAGCAAGTTGTTCCAACGCCGCATCCGAGATATCCAATTGGTAACCACGTTCATCTAAACGTTTTTCAACATGTGCTAATTGAATTTTTGCAATCGCTTTGATATTTTCTTGACCGAGTGGATGGAAGACCACTGTTTCGTCAATACGATTGATAAATTCTGGTCTAAAGTGTTTAGCAACGACTGTCATCACTAGCGCTTTCATTTCGTCATAACTTAACTCAACTTGACCTTGAATTAGATCAGAGCCTAAGTTTGATGTCATAATTATGACGGTATTACGAAAATCAACCGTGCGACCTTGGCCATCGGTTAAGCGTCCATCATCCAGAACTTGCAGTAAGATATTAAAGACATCTGGATGCGCTTTTTCGACTTCGTCAAGTAAAATAACTGAATAAGGTCGACGTCTAACTGCTTCTGTTAAGTATCCACCTTCTTCATAACCAACATAACCCGGAGGTGCACCAATTAAGCGAGCAACAGAGTGTTTTTCCATAAACTCTGACATATCTATACGCACCATAGCATCTTCGCTATCAAACATAAAGTTAGCCAGTGATTTGCAAAGCTCGGTTTTACCTACCCCTGTTGGTCCTAAGAATAGGAACGATCCAATTGGTCTATTTGGATCAGAAAGCCCTGCTCGGCTACGGCGAATCGCATTAGCAACCGCTAATACCGCTTCATTTTGGCCAATGACACGTTTATGCAAAGCATCTTCCATATGTAATAGTTTGTCTTTTTCGCTCTCAAGCATTCTAGAAACCGGAATACCTGTCGCTTTAGATAGCACTTCGGCAATTTCGTTATCGGTCACTTTGTTACGCAATAACTTCATGGTTTTGCCTTCTAACTGAGTTGCTGAAGCCAGTTTCTTTTCGAGCTCTGGGATTTTGCCGTATTGTAATTCAGACATTTTGCTCAAGTCGCCAGCTCGACGTGCTTGCTCTATTTCAGTACGCGCTTTTTCTAGCTCAGCTTTGATGCTTTGCGTGCCCGAAACAGCTGCCTTTTCTGATTTCCATTCTTCTTCAAGTGATGCATATTCCTTTTCTTTTTCAGAAAGTTCATCGTTTAACATCTCAAGTCGTTTTTTACTGGCATCGTCAGACTCTTTTTTAAGCGCTTGTTGTTCAAGTTTAAGTTGAATTATGCGCCTTTCAAGTCGATCTAAAGATTCTGGTTTGGAATCCATTTGCATACGAATGCTTGATGCAGCTTCGTCAATTAAGTCAATTGCCTTGTCAGGTAACATGCGATCTGAAATATAACGATGCGATAGCGTTGCCGCAGCCACAATTGCCGGATCGGTAATTTGTACATGGTGATGCAGTTCATAACGTTCTTTTAATCCACGCAAAATAGCAATAGTATCTTCAACTGTTGGCTCGGCAACATAGACTTTTTGGAAACGACGTTCTAATGCCGGATCTTTTTCGATATATTGACGATATTCATCAAGCGTTGTTGCGCCCACGCAGTGCAATTCTCCACGCGCTAATGCAGGTTTTAGCATATTACCGGCATCCATTGCACCATCGCTTTTACCTGCACCAACCATGGTATGGATTTCGTCGATGAACAATATAATGCGACCTTCTTCTTTTGCTAAGTCTTTAAGCACGGCTTTTAACCGTTCTTCAAATTCACCACGATATTTAGCGCCCGCAATTAATGCACCCATGTCTAATGATAACACACGTTTATTCCGCAATCCTTCAGGTACTTCGCGGTTAACAATACGTTGAGCTAAACCTTCCACAATGGCGGTTTTACCCACGCCTGGTTCACCAATTAATACCGGATTATTTTTAGTACGGCGTTGTAATACCTGAATTGTTCGGCGAATTTCTTCATCACGACCAATAACAGGATCAAGCTTACCTTGTTCTGCTCGTTGAGTTAAATCAATGGTATATTTTTTAAGTGCACCACGTTGATCTTCTGCATTAGGGTCGTTCACGTTATCGCTACCTCTTACTTGATTGACTGCTTGGCTAAATTTGTCTTTATTGACGCCTGATCTTTTAAGAATATCACTTAAGCTACCTTTGTCTTCTAAAGCAGCTAATATAAAGAGTTCTGATGATATATAACTATCGCCATTTTTTTGGGATAATTTGTCGCATAGATTTAATACACGAACAAACTCTTGCGATGGCATAACATCGCCCCCCACACCTTGAACTTGGGGTAATCGATCAACGGCTTGCGTTAATTCTTGTTGTAAAACAGCGACATTTGCACCAGCAGTAGTCAATAATGGCGTTACACTGCTACCTTCTTGCTTAAGCATGGCTAATAGTACATGCACAGGCTCTATATATTGATTGTCCTTACCTAACGCCATTGACTGCGCATCAGCTAAAGCTTGTTGAAACTTGTTTGTTAATTTATCTAACCTCATAGTATTTATCTCCTGAGCAATAGATTTGGATTCAATGCTTAACACATTCAACCCATTTGCATGTGATCTAAATGTGTGTTGCAATCTAAATTTCAAGAGTAAATCCACAATATTTTTTATAAAATTTATGTAGCAAGATCAGCAAGTATTTAAAGCTTCACTAGCGTCAAAAATAAAGGTCACCGCAATTCAATCAATTACCACTCAATGTTGTTTTAATAAAACTTGCAAGATGACAACTCAGCTTTTATCTATTATATTAGCGCCTTTATTTTGTTAGGTTAGCTAACCGTGGTTCGTAACCCATCCCACGTAAAAAAACTAGGAATATAAAATGTTTAAAATAGCTAAAGAGTTTCAATTTGACGCCTGTCATATGCTAGATGGGCACAATAAAAAGTGCCACAATCTGCATGGTCATACTTATCGCTTATTAGTCGAAATTAGCGGTGACCTTATCGATAATGGTTCAAGTCAAGACATGGTCATGGATTATGCTGATCTAAAAATGATTGTTAAACAGCATATTATTGATCCACTGGATCACGCTTATCTTTACAACCAAAATAACCCAAATGAGCGCCGTATCGCCACATTACTACAAGAAATGGAGCGCAAAATTTTTGCCTTTCCATGCCGAACTACTGCCGAAGGAATGAGCAAATTTATCTTTGATCGCCTGTCTCAATATTTGCCTGTTTCGATGATCAAATTATGGGAAACGCCAACTTCGTATTGTGAATATCATCGGAGCCCAAAATGATCGAATTTCGCATCGTTGAAATCTTCGAATCTTTACAGGGCGAAGGTTATAATACAGGCATGCCTGCTGTTTTTATCCGTTTTGCTGGGTGCAATTTAAATTGTGCTTGGTGTGATACTAATTTCCGCCAATTTACCCGGTTTACGTTAGATACACTGCTTGCTAAAGTGAGTGAATATAACAGCAAAAACATTATCATTACTGGCGGCGAACCCACTATGGTTAAAGCATTACCTCAATTGCTTGTACCATTAAAAAATGCGGGTTATTTTATTGCCATTGAAAGTAATGGACTTGGCAAAGTTGATCCGCTTATAGATTATATAGCTCTTAGCCCTAAGTTTTGTTATCAGTCACGCTATCAAAAAATAGCACAACCTACTGCCAATGAAGTGCGGATTGTTGCCGAAAATCATGCTGATTTTATCCCTTTTTGCCAATATATCGAAACTCAAATTCACGCCAAACGCTATTACCTTTCACCGTGCGAAAAAGATGGTGCGTTTAATATGTTTGAAACCATTGAACTATTGGGGAAAATCAACAAAGATCGCTTTGATAATAAATGGCTTTTGAGTGTGCAAAGCCATAAGTTTGCGAATATTGATTAGTCTTTTAAATTGAAGGAAACGGTTTTGCTATTAAATAGCAAAACCGCTTGGCGTGCATTTTTAACTACTTAGCACGCCAACTGTGCGGGGTGCTGGTCTTTGTTAGATTGTCCTTTATCTACACCATCCCCCATGGCCTAAGTACTAAGGATTAAGGAATAAAAGCTAAGGTACTACGCAAACAGCCGAGCCTCTTCCCGCGTTGGACATGGCGAATGAAAAGCTACCGTTGTTCGGGGCGACAAACGTGTTGACGTAGTATGAGCGACCTTCTGCAAGCTCACTTACAATGTACCTTGTTTCGGAGAAGCCAGCACCGGCGTAATCATACATGATGCCCCACTCCGTGAAAAATCCTGCACCTATTCGACGCCTGTAATAATTACTACCTGAACTAAGACTTGCGCCACAAGCATTAGGTCGTGGGCCATTTTTACACGCATTAGTCAAATCACGGCCCTTAACAAAACGATACCCCAAACCTCCACACCAAGTTAATACATTATAATGCTCCCCACTCTGACCACCGACAAACCACTTCTGTAATTTAAACCCATATTTAACCACATTACCAAGACCATCCCTACCCACTAACTCAAATGTCTGCGGTAAATTTGGCTTACTAAGTGGACCAGGATTAGCTGACTGTTTTTGAGCATCACTTGCTCTAGGACCATGTAATGTTACCCTCGTTACATGCCAGTTTTTATCTCTAATCCAATTATCACTACTGTTTGGTCTTACCCATTCTACTGTAGCTGTTATCCCACCACGCGAGACCGGAGACCACGTCAACTGACTTCCATCTACTCCTCTAGGCAAATCTAAATCAAAATACAATCCATCTGCACCCGTTGTCGGAAAATTTTGGTCGTAAGATAATGGATTCGTTGACTGAGTTAAAAAACCCTCTGTAGGACTCCATATGTTAGCTGAGTCGGCGTAACGAGGACTGTCGTTAGAAACAATACCAGTTGTGCCACCCAACAACAAATTCGGCCTTACGTGACAAATAACTGAACCACTATACGGTTCGACATAATACGTCACTGTACCACCACTATAATTGGTTCTATTAGGAATTCCGTACGGTGTTTGTAAATAACCCCCTGTACTATTTAAGGTTACCCTATAAGGAGCCTTACATTTATTTAATGCAACAGAAGGAGCTACTGTACGACCATCCTTATCAGTAAAACTCACCGATATACTCCCTCCTGATGCCGTTGCAGTAACTAGACCTCGCCCATTTCCATTACTCCATCCATCTCCATCATCATCATCCCAATTTATATATCTACTCACTAAATCACTAAAACTCACTGAACTAGCTGGTGATGGAACTACCGTTCTTATATTATCCAAACCACTCGCTATTGGTAATATTATCGGATTTGTCGCACTTGATGTATTAGTCGATGGCGTGATTACTCGACCATCACTCAACTTAATAGACAATAAAATATCCGTTGAAGTTACCTTAATCTGACTCCCATCATACGTAAAATATGGCGCACTACCTTCGATTACTCTTGATGTATGCGCAGTTAATGCAAAAGAAACCTGCGTATATGACAATAAGAAAAATGCCACGAAGACCAACGAGGACGCAAAGCTCGATAACTTTGATGATAAAAATAAGAACTGTGTCTGATTTCGACTACGGTGAAATTGAAAAAGATTTAGGGCGTAAGTTTGGCAGGCCAGATGCCAGATGCCAGATGCCGATTATGATAGCGCATTTCGATTATCCTGTCAAGTAAATTTTTGTTTTATTTCAGTTTTTTATAATTGACTGCTCAATTAGAGAGCATTTCATTGCTTTAAAAGCGCTTGAATTATAACCGTTTGAGTAATAATGCGCTACTTTTTTTGTTAAATATTTGTAAAATTTTATTAATTACGAGGATTAAGCTTTTGGTGGCGTGTCTTGGAAAACGGTTTTGGTGGTGTTTTTTGACTAAAAACCACCAAATAAAAACTTAAATAAAATCAATACCTTTTCTGACCGATTTTTGATGAAAAATAACCTACCCTTTTTGTTTTGGTGGGTAGAATGGTTTGGCTATGGGGAGGGCGAACGTTTGTTGTTTGGATGTTCAAAATAGTTATAATGAGCACGTCTTCGTTAGGAAATTATGACAAATTCTATAACTCAGATATGGTTGATAGAGTTATTTTAATCACTAAAACTACAAACACGCAAAATTTCTACACTAACTACATGCTATTACCCCAAACAACCCTCCCAAATTTCAGATAAAACTGTCAGAAAACATATTGATTTTATTTTAGTTTTTTATTTTGTTTTTAAATAAAAAAAATATTCCATCACATCCAATCAGTGACAATTCGTCACTTTCTCGGTATAATATTAGCCATTTTAGAAAATAGATTAGGTTTAGTGTGAATATTCAACAATTATTAACGCAACGTGTTTCGCAAGCGATGATTATGGCGGGTGCAGATAAAAACTGCGACGCTCTAATTAAGCAATCAGCTAAAGCACAATTTGGTGATTACCAAGCGAATGGCATTATGGCTGTTGCCAAAAAACTCGGAATGCCGCCTCGGGAGCTTGCTCAAGCGGTTTTACAACATTTAGATATTGACGATATCGCCGAAAAAGTTGAAATTGCAGGTCCAGGCTTTATCAATATCTTTTTAAAAAATAGCTGGATTGCTAAGCAAAATGAAGTTGCTTTAGGTAGTAATAAACTCAATATTACTTTACCAACCAAGCCACAAACCATTGTGGTTGATTATTCTGCACCTAATGTCGCCAAAGAGATGCATGTCGGGCACTTGCGTTCAACCATTATTGGTGATGCTAGCGTTCGCGTTTTATCGTTTTTAGGGCATAACGTTATTCGTGCCAATCATGTTGGTGATTGGGGAACACAATTTGGTATGTTAATTGCCTATCTTGAAAAGATGCAAAATGAGCATGCCAATGATATGGCGCTATCTGATTTAGAATCCTTCTACCGCTCTGCCAAAAAACATTATGACGAAGACGAAGTGTTTGCCGAAAAAGCCCGTAATTATGTAGTAAAACTACAAGGCGGTGATGAGTATTGTCGCGATATGTGGCGTAAGTTGGTTGATATTACCATGACGCAAAATATTGCCACTTATAAACGTTTAAATGTTACGTTATCGCTTGAAGACACCATGGGCGAAAGCATCTATAACAGTATGCTACCGAGTATTGTTGCCGATTTAAAACAAAAAGGGCTAGCCGTTGAAAGCGAAGGCGCGATTGTTGTGTTTTTAGATGAGTATAAAAACAAAGAAGGTGAGCCGATGGGTGTTATCATCCAAAAACGGGATGGTGGTTATCTTTACGCTACAACCGATATTGCTTGCGCAAAATACCGTTACGAAACGTTACACGCTGATCGTATTCTTTATTATACTGACTCTCGCCAACATCAGCATTTGGAGCAAGTTTGGACAATTATTCATAAAGCCAAGTATGTGCCAGAATCATTAAAACTTGAGCACCATATGTTTGGCATGATGCTAGGTAAAGATGGTAAGCCATTTAAAACACGTTCTGGCGATACTGTTAAATTAAATGATTTGCTAGACGAGGCTTGTGAACGTGCGACAACATTAATTCGTAGCAAAAATCCTGACTTAACTGAAAGCGAGCTTGCCGAAATCGTCGATGCAGTGGCTATCGGTGCAGTTAAATATGCCGATCTTTCTAAAAATCGCACCACCGATTATGTTTTTGATTGGGATAATATGTTGTCATTTGAAGGCAATACCGCACCTTATTTACAATATGCTTATACCCGTGTGTTATCAATATTTAAAAAATCAAATATTGCCGAAGACAGCTTAACAGGTAATATTAGTTTAGAAACCGATAAAGAGCGTGCCTTAGCAACTCGTTTAATTCAATTTGACGAAACAATTTCAACCGTAGCAAGGGAAGGTACGCCGCATGTACTTTGTGCTTATCTTTATGAAATCGCGACGCTGTTTTCAAGTTTTTATGAAAACTGCCCTATTTTAACAGCCGACAGCGAAAGCTTGAAGCAAAGCCGCTTGAAATTGGCTTGTTTAACAGCGAAAACACTGAAAATTGGTCTTGATATGTTAGGTATTAAGACGGTTGAAAAAATGTAAGTAAACTGCCACCGATGTGAATGCATGGGTGGCAGTTTTTGCTAACATGCCTAGCATTTTGGACTATTAACTAAATATGATCAGGTTTATTGTTCGTCATCAAAATAAGTTAATGGCTTTGTTGCTGTTATTTATTACAATTTTTGCTATTCGTTTATATCCACATCCCCCACTTTCAGAATCACTAAGCTTTTCAAAGCGCTATTATGATGACAGTGACCAGTTAATTCGCATGACATTAGCCAATGATGATCGTTATCGTTTATGGACGCCTTTAGAAGATATTTCGCCCGATATTGTTAATGGCTTGTTACTGCACGAAGATCAGTGGTTTTATTATCATATTGGTGTTAATCCATTTAGTTTGATGCGCGCTTTTGGCGCAACTTATTTGACTGGAGGCAATCGTCAAGGCGCATCCACAATCACCATGCAACTGGCACGCATGCATTGGCGGTTAAATACTAGAACTATTGGTGGTAAATTGCATCAAATAGCTAGAGCAATTCAGTTAGAACTGATGTATTCCAAGCATGATATTTTAGAGGCTTATTTAAATTATGCGCCTTTTGGACGCAATATTGAAAGCGTTGGCGCCGCATCATTTATTTACTTTAATAAACCACCTGCGCAAGTTAATTTGCCCGAAGCATTAACGCTGGTGGTTTTACCTCAATCCCCAACCTATCGGGTTGATCGTAAAACAGGATTTGCAGGTAAAGCATTAGTTAAAGCAAGAAATCAATTATTTGATCGTTGGCAAGAAAAATATCATGTTGATAGCCATATTGCGGCGCTTTTTTCGCAAAAGTTGGTTTTACGTCAACCAGAACAAGTGCCCTTTGTGGCGCCCCATTTTGTGAATCAAATCATTCACCAGAAAAACGACCAAACCCAAGAAGTCAAAACCACATTAGACAGCAATCTGCAAAAAATCATCCATCGTCAAGTCAACGCGTTCATCGAGCGCAATCGTTTGAAAGGCATTAATAATGCCTCTGTGATTTTGGTTGATACCCAAACAATGAAGGTTAAAGCGCTGATCGGATCGGCTAATTATTTTGATAATTCAATTCAAGGTCAAGTGAACGGTACACTTGCCAAACGTTCACCCGGCTCTACGCTTAAACCGTTTATTTATGCGCTTGGCATTGATCAAGGTGTTTTGCATCCCCGTACCATTTTAAAAGATGTAGCAACCGATTTTGGTTCATACACCCCCGAAAATTTTGATCGCAACTTTCGTGGTCCTATTTCGGCTACCGATGCGTTAATTCATAGCCGTAATATTCCTGCGGTATGGGTTGCATCAAAATTGAATAATCCCACTTTTTACCAATTTTTAGTCAACGCCCATATCCAAAAGCTCGCCGATGAAGCGCATTATGGCTTGTCTTTAGTGTTGGGGGGCGGTGAAGTGAGCCAGCAAGAATTAGTCGGCTTATATGCCATGCTAGCTAATGAGGGACGCTGGCAACCACTACAATTTACCGAATCAGAAACACTTCCCGAACCGGAAAAGTTGTTAAGCCCACAAGCGGCATTTATGACTATCGATATGTTAAAACAAAATACCCGTCCACAAGATGTGCTGAGCAAAATGCAAAAAAATGTAGTCCCTGTTGCTTGGAAGACGGGTACTTCATGGGGCTTTCGTGATGCTTGGACTGCAGGGACTTTTGGACACTATGCTATGGTGGTTTGGCTTGGCAATTTTGATGGTAGTGGTAATAATGCCTTTGTAGGTGTCGATGCTGCCACACCACTCTTTTTCAATATCGTTGATAGTATTAATGCTTATTATCCTAACGTGCGTTCCCCTAATCGTCCATTACCGCCAAATTTAAAACGCATTGATATTTGCCTAACCAGTGGCAATTTACTGACCCAATGGTGTAAAGCAAAAGGTAAAACGTGGTTTATTCCTGGGGTTTCTCCTATTAATCCTGATACTATTTTCAGACCTGTTATGGTCGATAATCAAACAGGTAAAGCGGTTTGTCCACCTTATGATTTAACGACATCTCACTTAGCTGTTTTTGAATATTGGCCGTCCGATTTAGCCGCTATTTTTGCTAAAGCAGGTATCCCGAAAAAAGTGCCACCCTCAACAAAACATTGCCGTTCATCACAAAATTATGTAGGTGAACCACCCAAAATAACTTCACCACTCAAAAATGTGGTTTATCAATTTAGAACAACAAAACAAAAAAATGAACAAATTAGTTTTACCGCTAATAGTGATGGCGATGTTAAAACACTTTATTGGTTTGTCAATGACAGTTTTATTGGGCAAACCGATCCCCGAAAGGCAATTAGCTGGATCCCAACACAAAGCGGAACGTTCAAAATATTAGTGCTTGATGACTTGGGGCGAAGTGATTCACGAAGTGTAAAAATCGAACTCTTTGATTAATAAACATGATAGTTAACCTGAAGTCACTAACTATCATAATCAACTTTTAAGCTACATGATTTGTTTAACTATATTAATTTCTAACCCATCAACGTGATCTTTAGCAAAGTTGGCAAATTCGACAAAATGAGGCGTTGTATTGTGAAAATCAATGGCCTGTTGTGAAGCCCATGTTTCGATCACAACAAAAATATTAGGGTTATCAATACTTTGATTAAGTTCATAGCGCACGCAACCTGCTTCGGCTCTACTACCTGCGACTAATCGTTTAAATATTGGTTGAAATGCATCATAAAATTCTGGTTTAACGGTGATTGTGGCAACGATATTTAATTGGCTCATGTTAACTATCCTATATTTCAAAATAATTGGTTAGCACAGTATACGCTTGGTATTACGAATAATCCAAAGCAGAATAATGAGATAAATAATCTCATTTTTGTGACGCTCAATTATTATTATTAAATAACAAGTTATCATTTAATTTTTTATTTTATGGATAATTTGTATTTATTGAACGCTTTTTTGTTAGTAGAAAATCTAAAAAATAATACTTTAACCATTTCATTTATTTATATATTTTATCAATTATAGTACTTGCTATTAAAAATATTTTGGTTAGAATTTCTGCAATTTTTAATCGATAAGGTATAAGCGCAATGAACACTTGTAAATCAATAATCCTAATCACTAAAATTATTGATATTACTTTTATCCTCCTTTTTGGGGGATTTTTTTTGCCTATTGCGCTCGATTTTATCCACTTTATTTAAAATGATTGCATTGTAGAGGCACACATTATGATTGAACATAAAAACATGTTATTAACCACAAGAGACCAAAGTTTAAAAGCCTATTTAATGAATAAAATTAAACAAAATGGCGGATGGGTTAATGCTCATATGCATGCCGATCGTGCTTTTACTATTTCGGTTGATAGTTTTGATGTCTATCAAAAACAGACCTTAATTGAAAAATGGGATACATTAGATAAAGTCAAAGCATCAATGAGCGAAGATGATTACTATCGCCATTTTAGTATGGCGGTTGAACGGATGATTGAGCAAGGGGTGAGTGCAATGGGATCGTTTGTTGATATTGACCCTATCGCTCAAGAACGGGCAATTAGAGGGGCGTTAAGAGCACGCGAAACCTATAAAAATGACATCACTATAAAATTAGTCAATCAGACACTTAAAGGCGTTATCGATAAAGAAGCTCGTTATTGGTTCGATAAAGGCGCTGATTTAGTTGATATTATTGGTGGTTTACCACGTCGTGATGAGCGCGATCATGGTGAAGGAATGGGACTGAAACATCTTGATGTGCTAATGCAAACAGGTAAATCATTAGGAAAAATGGTGCATGTACATGTTGACCAGTTTAATTCTCAAGATGAGATCGAAACGGAACAGCTTACCGATAAAACCCTTGAACATGGTATGCATGGTCGCGTTGTTGCTATTCATAGCATTTCGATCACAGCCCACAGTTTAGAATATCGCCAAAAACTCTATAAAAAAATGAAAGAAGCAAAAATGATGATAATTGCCTGCCCATTTGCTTGGATCGATAGCCCACGCCGTGAAGAACAAGGCCCTACTCGTAACTCACTCACCCCCGTAGATGAACTAGCTGCTGCTGGTATTCCTGTTGCTATTGGTACTGATAACGTGAGTGACTATATGTTACCATTTTCAACTGGTAATATGTGGGAAGAACTTAAATTGTTAGTGACCGGATGTCGTTATACTGATTTAGATAATGTAATTAATGTAGCAACAAAAAATGGACGAATGGTGCTTGGGCTTGAATAGTTAATCACCTATCTTAAATAAAAATCCCACAAACAATAAATAATGTTGTTTGTGGGATTTTATTTTTGCTGTGCATATAAATATTATGCACACTGATGTAATTAGATTATCTTTTCTAAAAATTTAAATATAAACTTTAATTAGTTATAAATATGAAAGATCTCTAATAATATCGTCAAACCGTGATTTTAGTTCGGTTAATTGCTGTTCTTTTGCTGCTTGAAGCAAGCTATCTTTAGTTTTCAACACTCCTTCACTATGGTTGCGCAAATTAGAGGGCACATTACCAGAATAGATATAATCATGTTTTGCCGATGTTTGAACAATGTCAAATTTTTTATTGTAACTATAAGCACCATGGACATCAATTTCAGTGGTCAAGGTTAATTTATTGCTATGCGTCACCGTTTTTAAATTAAATTGCTGATCTTTGTAGGTTTTAACTTGCTTTTTATTGCCGTTTTCGTCAGACACTTCAACAAATTTATCAAAGACTTGTTCGGTTTTGGTTTCATTGTTAACAGACTCCCCAAGATCAGAAAATTCAACGTTTGTCGTAATGCGGATTGTGACATCTGCCTGACTTGGTTGATAAGCAATGAATTCTATAAAGTCCTTACTTAATGTATCTAATACAAAAGATTTTAATTCTAAAGAATTATAATAAACTTTAATTTTTCCTTTTTTTGTATAATTATTTGCTTGTGAATCTGCATCGCGAAAAGATCCGTATTGACGATAAGTAGAAGCAGCCGAGGCGTAATATTTAGCAATTTCACGAAATTGATAACGATGCGTTGCAGTCTTTTCTAGTTGTTTTGCTTGTTCATAAGCATTTTCTGCTTGTTGAGTACAGTATTTTCTATCATTATCAATAGAAAGTTTATCACTATCTTTGTACTTGCCAAGCGGTTTATATACCTCCGAGGCATTACTAAATGCATCCGCAGCAGCCTTATAATTACCTTGCTGTTCGAACATTTTTCCTTGATCATAATACTCTTTAGCCGCAAGTTGCATATATTTTTTATTGGCGTTTTTGTACAAGCTTTCAATATTTTTATAGTTATATTGTTCAAGCCCTTTTCCATATAAATCGGCTCTTATTCTGTAACTTTCACTGTCGGTGCCAGTGATTGAATTGCCATAATTGTAGTACTCTTTAGCAATAGTTTGTTGTAATTGAGTCACGTCATATTTGTTATCGAAAAAACTGATTTCTTGGCTATAAAAACGATCAGTTAATCGCATTTTCATGGCTAATAGGTTTTCGTAGCATTTTATTCGTGTGGCATAATCCGAGTTATTGGTGTTTAAAAGGCTTGTTTCATAATGTTGCATGACATTACTGACTATATTTTGCAGCCGTTGTATATCTTGTTTTCCAAATTCTGCAGGGCCTTTATCCTCAATACTGTCACCCAATAGGTTGATACTTTCTAAATATTTTCCTTCTTTATAAGCATCTTCTGCTGTACGTGTATGACAAGCAGTTAATAAAAACATAAAAAAAACAGCTATGATTATACGCATAATTTTCCTTTCAATTCATTTTAGTTTTGTGCTCGTTCATCTATTTATTATGATGAAAACTGTTTTAATTGAGCTTAATTAATAAGCTGGTTGATGAGTTTATTATAAATTCGCTCTAATTTATTAACTTTTTTTGCTAAAGTTGAACCATAAATTAATCACCCTTTTATTTGATGAGTGATGTTATTTTGGGTATGAATAGAGATAAATTATGCGTTATACAAACACCCTTAAATAAGTTTTTTATTTAAGGGTGCTATGAAGGTTATTTTCGAGTTGCTTTTTGGCGAGTGTTTTTAGTATGCTGATTAAATTTAATACGTTTAGGTCTTACTACTCGTTTGTCAGAAGGCGAACTTGTTGTAAAGCTTTTGGCTTCTGGCGGTAAACCAACTAGTTCACGTAAGTAATTGACTGAGTCAATACCCAGTTCCATCCAAGTTCCACGCGATAATCCTTTGGGTAAAGTGATATTACCATAACGAATACGCAATAATCGGCTAACTTGCACCTCGATAGCTTCCCACATACGGCGCACTTCGCGATTACGTCCTTCAGTTATCACAACATTAAACCATTGGTTAAGCCCATCGCCACCTTGTGCTTTTATTGATTGAAACGAGGCTGGACCATCTTCTAGTTGTATTCCTTTACGAAGTTGATTAATCTGCTGATCAGTCACATTACCAAATACACGCACAGCATATTCGCGCTCAATTTCGTGCCTTGGATGCATTAAGCGATTAGCTAATTCACCATCTGTTGTAAATAATAATAAACCCGATGTATTAATATCAAGCCTGCCAATATTTATCCAACGAGCATTTTTTAATCTAGGCAAACGTTCAAAAACAGTAGCCCGACCTTGTGGATCATGACGAGAGCAAATTTCACCTTCTGGTTTGTAATAAGCAAGCACGCGACAAATTTCTTTTTCTTTGCTTCTAAGTTGAACCAAATGTCCGTTGATACGTATTTTAGGGTTTGCATTCACATCTACGCGATCACCTAAAGTGGCAATTTTACCGTCTACACTGATTTTACCTGCCATAATCATGGCTTCAATTTCGCGGCGAGATCCATTGCCTAAATTGGCTAAGACTTTTTGTAGTTTTTCAGTATTATCATATGTCGAAGTTTTGCGTGTCACATTTGGTGTACTTGGTGCTTTCGTTTTTTCATAAGATTGACTTTCTTTAGCTTTAATACTATTTATGTTTTTGCCTCGTTGTGGGAATGCAGATTTGCTATTTTTCATATTATCCTCGCTGTTACCTTCTCAGGTATCATTTTTCTCTTCACTTTATTGTCTGAATGTTGGCAATAAAAAAACGGTCATTTATTCGAATGGTTTAGTGTCTCCACTTCCTTGACGAATAATTTCTGGATAGTCATTTGTTAAATCAATTACGGTGGTTGGTTGCTCACCTATATAGCCTCCGTGCACAATCGCATCAAGCTGATGACCGATTTTATCTTCTATTTCGTCGGGATCGGATTGCGCTTGATCATCATCAGGTAAAATTAACGTTGCAGTCATTAATGGTTGCCCTAATAATTCAAGCAATGCTAAATCAATTTTATTATCTGGAATACGTAGCCCAATGGTTTTACGTTTTTCGTTCATTAATCGACGGGGTACGTCTTTACTGGCTTGTAAAATAAACACATATTTACCTGGTGTATTATTTTTTAATAATCGAAAAGTCGTGTTGTCAACAAAAGCATAGCAAGATAACTCTGAAAGATCACGGCACATTAAAGTAAAATTGTGATTTTTATCCAGCTGACGAATTTGGCAAATGCGATCAACGCCATGTTTGTTATCCAGTAAGCAACCCAACGAATACCCAGAATCAGTCGGAAAAGCGATAACTCCACCGTTATTTAATATTTTAACAACTTGATCTAATAATCGCGTTTGGGGATTATCTGGATGAATATAAAAAATTTGGCTCATAATTTTCTTCTATATCAATTTTTAGTGTTGAGTTGAATACCATCAATATTTGGGTAAAACATAAATATAAGGCCATTTAATACTAATTTATTTAGCATTGCCAATTATGCCAAATTGGTGTAACACTACCTGGTAATGGCGTTGTTTTACCTAAATCTAAATAATTAACTAAATCATGAAAATCTGAACCTTGCGATGCTAACATGTCAAATTCATTGGCTAATTTAGCTAATCGATGTAAATCATCTTGCGTTTGCCTGCTTTGCGAAACCTCAATTGCATCGCCACCACAAGCTTTAAATTCACTCAATAATGATTTTAATTTTGTTAAGGTTAGATCATAACGACTTGGATGTGCAAGCACCGCTTGCCCTCCTGCCATGTGAATCGCTTTAACCGCATCAGTAATGCTGCACCATGTTGCAGGCACATAAGCATAACCACCTTTACCTAGGTACTTTTTAAATGCGCGTTTGATGTCCTTAACATAGCCGTTAGCAACTAAAAATCTTGCAAAATGAGCACGTGAAACAATGTCACCTTTAGCAAATTGTTGTGCTTGTTGATAAGCATTTTCAATACTAACCTTTGCCAATTTTTGGCTTATTGCCAACGCCCGATTAATTCTGCCTTGCTCTTGCGATGATAACAAGTTCAATAATTGAGTATGCTCAATATCAATATTTAATCCCACAATATGAATTTCGTTATTCTTCCAAGCCGTAGATATTTCAACACCGCAAACTAATTTAACAGGCAAATTTTCATTAGCAATTGTTTGTTGAGCTTCAGGTAAGCCTTTAACGGTGTCATGATCGGTAATGGCCAAAAGATCAACTTGGTTATCCACTGCCCTTTTGACAAGATCGCTCGGCGTTAAAACACCATCCGATGCTGTAGTATGAGAATGTAAATCAACAATCACTTTTTTCTCGAAAATTATTTTTAAACGTGTAATATACCACACAATTTGCATGACCACTAAAAGGTATATTATGAAAGATCAAATTCTTCTTGCTCAGCAAGACACTAGCGCTATTATCGAAGAACTGTTAGAAGATGGTAGCGATCCTCATGCGCTTTATATCATTGAACACCACGTTTCATCACAAAATTTTGATAAATTAGAAAAAGTAGCAGTAGAAGCCTATAAATTAGGTTATGAAGCAACCGATCCCGATGAAGATGTCGATGATGCAGGCAACGTTGTTATCGCTTTTGATATCGTTACAGAAAGTCCGCTTAAAGCTGAATTAATTAATGCGCAAATTGCAGAAATAATCAAGCTTACTACCCAATTTGGCGTTAATTATGATGGTTGGGGTACTTATTTTGAAGATGGAAGTGATGATGACTTTGATGAAGTTGAACTTATGGAGACACTTCATTAAATATTATTAATTCTCTTTCTGATGTTTTATTTTTATCAAGTAAACGGATAAAAATATTTTATTTTCAACCTAAAGTTATTTCAGTTCTTCTATGCTGTTAGCATTTTTTTAGTTTGCTGATATAAAAAGAGAAATAGTTCACATTTCTCTTTTTGTTAATATCTTTATTTACAATAAAACCAAATAACTTTTAAGAAACTTTTAAAGTTAATTTTCAGTATCAATTTCATCAAAGCTTTTTACTAGCTCATCAATGGCTTTCATCTGTTTTAAGAAAGGTTCAAGTTTATCAAGTGGTAATGCTGATGGGCCATCGCATTTTGCATGGTTCGGATCTGGATGTGATTCTAAAAATAACCCAGCTATACCAATAGCCATACCAGATCGCGCAAGTTCAGTCACTTGACCACGACGCCCTCCAGATGCGGCACCCATTGGATCACGACACTGCAAGGCATGAGTAACATCAAAAATAACTGGTGAACCTTTGCTTGCTTTTTTCATAATGTTAAAGCCAAGCATATCAACCACTAAGTTGTCATAACCAAAACAACTGCCCCGATCGCAAAGAATGATTTGATCATTGCCTGCTTCTTCAAATTTCTCAACAATATTACCCATTTGCCCAGGACTGACAAATTGAGGTTTTTTGACATTAATAACTGCGCCGGTTTTTGCCATTGCAACAACGAGATCAGTTTGCCTTGCTAAAAAGGCCGGTAATTGAATCACATCAACCACATCAGCAACGGGTTGACATTGCGCTTCGGTATGGACATCGGTAATAATTTTAATGCCAAACTGTTGTTTAAGCTCTTGGAAGATTTTAAGCCCTTCTTCTAAGCCAGGTCCACGATAAGAATGGATTGATGAGCGGTTCGCTTTATCAAAAGACGCTTTAAAAATATAAGGAATATTCAGTTTATTGGTAACGGTGACATAATGCTCACAGATTTTCATTGCTAAATCACGAGACTCAAGTACATTCATACCACCAAATAGTACAAAGGGTAGATCATTAGCGACAGTAATATCGCCAACGTTTACTTTTTTTTGCTGCATCATAAATAAAATTTTCCTAGTTAAGGTTTGAACCAGCGACCAAGTGTGACTCGATCATTACCACTATAGTCGGTGAAAGTTTCAACTAATTGAAATCCGTGTTGTTTAAAAATGGTTTGCACTGCTTCACCTTGTTTCCAACCGTGTTCTATTAGTAACCAACCATATTGGTGTAAATGCTTAGTTGCACCTTTTACAATTAGTTTAATATCAGCTAAACCACCATCTTCAGAAACTAGTGCACTTCTTGGCTCATAACGCACATCACCTTGTGATAAGTGGATATCTGTTAGCTCAATGTAAGGAGGATTACTGACAATCATTGAAAACTTGCGGTTTTTTATTGGTTTATACCAATCCCCTTGTAAAAAATAAACATTATTTACCCCAATTTGGGTTGCATTTTGTTGAGCTAAAATCAACGCATCTTTATTTTTTTCAATTGCGGTAAATAAACAGTCTTGACGCTCAGTTGCCATGGCGATAACTATTGCACCGGTACCCGTACCAAGATCCAACACTTCGCATGGCACTTTAGGTAGATACTCTAAACCTAATTCAACTAATTTTTCAGTATCGGGTCTAGGGATTAATGTAGCGTTAGAGACATTAAACTTTAAAGACCAAAACTCTTTTTCGCCAGTAATATAAGCGATGGGCTCACCATTTTGCCTACGTTTTAAACATTCAGATAAAGCAATTAACTCATCATCAGTAAGCAATGTTTCACTAAATGCCATTAAAAATGTTCGCGTTTTTTGCGTAACAAAACTCAGCAAAATTTCAGCATCACGCTTTGGACTTTCACTATCAGTTAAAGTTTGAGATGCACTCTTAAGCCATTGTAAATAGGTCATTCATCTTGTTCCGATAAAGCAGCTAGCTGATCTGCTTGATATTCTTGTACAATTGGATCGATTAGCATCTCTAATTTCCCTTCCATTACTTCGTCTAACCGATAAAGAGTTAGGTTAATTCGATGATCAGTAACTCGACCTTGAGGATAGTTATATGTTCTAATTCTATCTGAGCGATCACCTGAACCTAATAAATTACGTCTTGTCGAGGCTTCTTCTTGTTGACGCTTGCGTAACTCCGCATCTTGAATACGCGCAGCCAATACAGACATCGCTTTGGCTCTATTTTTATGTTGGGAACGTTCGTCTTGACATTCAACAACAATACCTGTTGGTAAGTGAGTAATCCGAATAGCTGAATCCGTAGTATTAACATGCTGACCACCGGCACCAGATGAGCGGTATGTGTCAATTTTTAAATCAGCAGGGTTAATTTCAGGCATTTCGGCCTCAGGAACTTCTGGCAAAACAGCAACGGTACAAGCTGAAGTATGAATACGACCTTGCGATTCAGTTTCTGGTACGCGCTGAACTCGGTGTCCACCTGATTCAAACTTCAAATGACCATAAACACCATCACCACTTACTAACATAATAACTTCTTTATAACCACCATGTTCGCCATCATTTGCACTCATAATTTCAACGCGCCAATTTCGTGATTCAGCATAGCGTGTATACATTCGAGCTAAATCACCAGCAAAAATAGCAGCTTCATCACCGCCCGTTCCGGCTCTAACTTCCACAAAGCAGTTGTAATCGTCATTTGGATCTTTCGGTAGTAATAGCACTTGTAATTGTGTTTCTTGTTCTTCAATTCGGCTTAATGCTTCGTTTAGTTCCTCTTGTGCCATTTCACTCATTTCAGGATCGGATAGCATCATTTTAGCTGTCTCAATATCCTCTTGTGTTTGCTTCCAATCGGTAAAACACTTAACAACACCAGTTAATTGTGAATACTCTTTAGACAGTGTACGAAAGCGATTTTGATCGGCAATAATCGAAGCATCAGACAATAATGCTTGAACCTCTTCATAACGCTCTTGTAGCGCTTCTAACTTACTGATAATTGAAGGTTTCATAAAAATATATTTTTATAGAGATTAGTTGAATTTGCTAGGCATTATATACTTAATTGCTTTGAAAATACAGTTTCGGATTGTTGCTAAAGTCATATCCGATCATAGCATAAGCAATCAATAATAAAGCAATTGAATAAAATGAAAATATTCTAAGCATCATAAAAGTAATATCAGTGTTAAAAACGAAAATAATAGCGCATTTAAAATAGATATCACTTGGAATAAATTTAATTTAGGCTACTATTTACCAATACATATTGAGCTTGAATCAACTTATATTGAGAGTATAGTTAACCTATTGAATCAAAATCAATTAACCTTACAACAAAAATGTAGAGGGGGAATAAAGATGAATCAAACGATATGGAAACTTGAAAATAAAATCAAAAATTATGATTGGGGAAGTATCGAAAATATACCAAAATTATTTGGTTTTAAAAATCCATCCCAAAAACCCATAGCAGAAATCTGGATGGGAGCTCATCCTTTAGGGTGTTCATTAGCTATTAATAAACATAATCAAAAAATCAGACTTGATGATCTTATTAAAAACCATCCTTTAGAAATATTAGGAACAAGAACCTTTAAGCAATTTGCTGCTTTGCCTTATTTATTTAAAGTGCTTTCCGCAAATAAAGCGCTATCCATCCAAGTACATCCAACTAAAATAAATGCACAACAAGGTTTTGCAAGAGAAAACCAACTAGGCATTGCCTTAGATAATCCAAGGCGCAATTATAAAGATCCAAATCATAAACCAGAACTAATTTATGCTTTAACACCATTTAAAGCTATGCGATCTTTTCGACCGATTCATGAAATTTTAGAGTTATTTTCTAAAATCAATCTTTTTTCTTTGAATAAAGAGATTGATCAATTACAAAAAAATCCTAACAAACAGCAGTTAAGACAGTTTTTTCATGCATTACTAATGCTACCACCAGAAAAAAAGCATCAAGAAATTAATCAATTATTAGAAAGTATTGAACCGTTCTGTGATGAGCCTTATTTAACAATTAAAACGCTAGCCAAAGATTATCCAAATGATATTGGACTCTTTATGCCTTTAATTTTAAACATTATTGAATTGCAGCCCTCACAAGCAATGTTTTTAAGTGCCGAAACACCCCACGCTTACTTAAGTGGTACTGGGCTTGAGGTTATGGCAAATTCTGATAATGTGTTAAGAGCTGGATTAACCAATAAGCACTTAGACATTGATGAGCTATTAAAAAATACTCAATTTAAAAGTCTAACTTTGAATGAATTATTAACCCAACCGGTTACCCAACAAAATAAAATTGATTATCCAGTTCCTGTTGATGATTTTAAATTTGAAATAATTAAAAGCGATAATCAACAAAGAGTTGAAAAAGTAAACAGTCCACAAATTCTATTTTGTATTGCTGGAAGTATCACACTAAAAACAAAATCTGATATCTTAACTCTAACCAAAGGAGAATCCGCTTTTATTGCTTACGAAGCGCAATACTATCATTATCAAGGAGAGGGAGTATTGGCAAAAGTTTTTAATTAAATTATAACCGATAAAATATAACTAATTAATTTTAATTAATATTAATGTTTTACATAGCAAAAACAATATATTAATATGTATTAATATATTAATGTATATCGTTGTCATCATGAATCCTAAAAATAAAATTCCACGCCATCTTTTTATCCAACAAGATTTATTGAAAAAAATTCAGTCAGGAGAGTATGCTCAAGGTCAATTAATTCCTAAAGAATCTGAATTGACCGAGATTTATAAAGTTAGTAGACCGACCGTACGTCAAGCAATTCAATATTTGGCCAATGATGGTTACCTAGAACGTAGAAAACGCCGAGGAACCATAGTTAAACAACAAAAAATAAATCAAGAATTTACGCATATTATTGAAAACTATGATTCAGAAATGAATAGAAAAGGTCTTCATCCTAGAACACAAGTTCTTACATTCAAAATTGATAAAGCGACTAATGATATAGCGAACCATTTAGAAATCGATGAACAAGATGAGATTTATAAATTGGTCCGTTTACGTTATGCGGAAAATAAACCGATAGTATTAGTCACTACTTATTTACCATTAAAACTTTTACCTGACTTTTTGAATAATGACTTTGAACAAGAAAAGCTATATTCCGTATTACAAAAGATGAATTTTCCGGTATTGCAAATACGTAGAAAACTAGATGTTGTCAAAGCAGATGAAACAACAAGTGATTTATTAGATATTGAAGAAGGAAATCCTATTTTTTATTTTCATTCAATTGGTTATACACATAACAGAATACCAATTGAATACTCAATTTCTAAATATCGTGGTGATATCAATTCATTTATTTTTGAATTAAATCATTCAGCTTAAATTATTAGAACCGATAATAAGCATATTAAACCTAAAAATACCCACTTATTAGTAGGTATTTTTAGGTTTAAAATATCCGCTTAGGTATAAATTAATTAAATTTCAATAAAGTCTTTTTGGCTATTTTTTAATTCTTGTTTTAACTCTTCAATAACGGCAATACCCGCGCTTGTACCAATTCGCTCTGCACCCGCTGCAATCATTTTTTTAAATGTTTCAGCATTACGTATTCCGCCAGCTGCTTTTACTTTAACAATATCACCTACATGGCTTTTCATTAACTCAACATCGGCAAGTGTTGCACCTGAAGGTCCGAATCCTGTCGATGTTTTGATAAAGTCAGGTCTAACTTGAACAGCAATTTTACACAGTGTTATTTTTTCTTCTTCTGTTAGATAACAGTTTTCAAAAATGACTTTCGAAATGACATTGTGTTTACGACAGATATTAACAATTTGTGTCATTTCATCTTTAATATATTTCAGATTTTTAGCCTTCAATTCAGAGATATTAATCACATAATCGATTTCAGTTGCTCCATTTTCGATCGCATTTTGCGTTTCAAAGCATTTTGACTCAATAGTTGTTTGCCCAAGCGGAAAAGCAATTGCAGCACCTATGTCCACTTTAGTATCTTTTAATAACTCTGCACATAATTTCGATTGAACCTGATTAATCGCTACCATTTTAAAGTTATAGTCACTTGCTTCTTTACAAAGTTTTTCCATCATAGCGGTAGTTGCATCCGGTTTTAAATTTGTGTGATCAATAAATTTGCTTAACTCTAGTAAAGAATAACTTTTCATAATTCCCCCCAATTTAAATATGTATTTACATTATATTAAAAACAATAAAAACATTGTCAATGCGATTTCCATTAAAATCGTGATGAACTTCTCAATTAATGAAAAATACGACCCAATCCATTTGTTTTAGAAAAAAAATATGTAAACATATATTTAAACAATAACCACAAGGAGTACTATCATAATGAAAATAGTTATAACTTCACATGGTGATTTGTGTGAGGGCATTTTGACAAGTTATAAAATGATTGCCGGCGATACATCAAAATTCATTGCAGTCAAGCTTGATGAAAACGGAATTGGCGATTTTTCATTTAGATTGACGAAAATTCTTGATGAACAGATAAACGATAATAAAACAGTAATCGTCTTAAGTGACATAATGGGAGGTACACCTTACAACGAAACATTACGTTACATGCTTGCTCATCCCAATAAAGTTTTTTTATTTGCTGGATTAAATTTACCAATGTTAATTCAAGCAGGCACTTCATTAGAAGAATCCAATATACCGAATCTGCTTAATTCAATTTTAGAAGCTGGTCAAACTTCGGTTTTATTAGCTCCAGCAACAATAGACAATAATGAAGACATAGATTTTTAATGAATTATACGATAGGAGTAAAGATTTATGGCAATTACATTAACCAGAGTAGATGATCGTGTTATTCACGGTCAAATAATGACACGTTGGACAAAAGTCAGACCTGTCGATGGAATACTTGTTGTAGGCGACAATATTGCCTCGGATGAATTACGAAAACGTGTATTAAAAGCAGCTGCAGGCACATTAAAAATTGGGATTTATACTGTTGAACAAGGTGTAGATAAAATAAAACAAGGTATGGAATCAACTAAAAACTTTTTTTTAATCAGTGATTCACCGCAAACATTTGAAAAACTTCTCAGAGCTGGAGCTAAACTGAATCCAACATTAAATATAGGATGTATGAATACTCGAGCTGGAGCAAAAGTATTAGGAAGAACCGTCGCTATTGATGAAAATGACTATAAAGCTTTTGAATATATTGAAGCTCAAGGTATTAAGATTGAATTTCAACTTTTACCAGACGATGAACCTAAAAGCTGGTCAATTATGAAAAAGAAATATGACACTTTATAGATCTCATTGATTGAGGAGAATATTATGGAGACAACACTATTTATTCCAGCCTTACTCACAGGAATATTCTGTTACTTAGGCGCCATAGAATCACCTTGGTTATTTGGTATGTCAGGTGGTTTTTATATTGTAGGTAGGCCGTTAGTTGCAGGGTTATTAGTTGGATTTGCTTTTGGCGATGTACAATCAGGTGTTTTGTGTGGCTTAGCTGTTCAAGCTGTTTTTATCGCTAACCTATCAACAGGAGGAGCAACTAATAGTGAGATCACTTATGCTGCTTATGGAGGTATTGGTTTAGCTTTAGCAACAACAAAAGAACCCGCTGTAGCTGTAACATTATCAGTATTATTGGGGCAAACTTTTGGTTTAATATTTTACAATACTCGAATGGCACTTTATTCATTCTGGAATAATAAAGCACAACAAGCTGCAGAACATAATAATACTCGAGGTATTATTTTAAATCATTTATTTTACCCCCAAGTAACAACATTTTTATTACGTACAGCCCCTGTTTTCTTAGCTATTTTCTATGGTTCAGGTCTAGTAGATTGGTTATTAAGTAATGTCCCTGAAGTCATCACAAAAATTATTTCTGTTTTAGGTGGTGTCTTACCAGCGCTTGGTATTGCCATGTTAATGAATATCGTTATTAAGTCAAAAATTCAGCTTATATTCTTTTTTGCCGGTTTTGTTTTATTGGCTTTTGCCGGTTTAAGTATGATCGCGTTGGTGTTTATTTCGGCTTTAGTTGCTTATCTATATTACATGGCAATTAATAAACCAGCTTCTTCCGTTGTCAAAGAACCTAATAACTCAAATTCAAATGTTTTTGAAGATGATGATCTATTTTGATAGGAGAACTAAAAATGGATAAAAAAATGAATAACCAATCAAAATTAACTAGAAAAGAATTACGTCAAATTTGGTATCGATGGGGATTTACACATTTATCATCTATGAGCTATGAAAAATTACAAGCACATGCTTGGGCATTTTCTTATATCCCATTTGCTGAAAAATATTACAAAAATGATCCCGAAGCAAAACGTCGATTATTAACAAGACATTCGATGTTTTACAATACTGAACCACAAACAGGTCAAATCATAAATGGTATTGTTGCTTCAATGGAAGAAGAGATAGCATTAGGTAATAATGTGCCTGAAGAATTACCGGTGAATATCAAAGCAACATTAATGGGTCCATTAGCTGGTATAGGCGATTCTTTAATTCAAGGCATTATCGTTCCTATCTTGTTATCAATTGCTATGGGAATGGCAGCAGGAGGAAATGCCATTGGTCCAATCTTTTATATTTTATCTTACGGTATTTTAGGTCCTTTAATTTCTTATATAAGCTTTCATTATGGCTATAAACTTGGTGTGAATGCCATTGATAATATTATTGGCGATAATGTAAAACGAATTACCGATGCTTTTAATATTCTAGGAATTATGGTAGTTGGAGGACTTGCTGCTGGTAATATTGTGTTAAATTCGCAATTGGAAATTCCAATGGGTGATAGCATGCGGTCATTACAAAGTGTACTTGATGGTATATTCCCGAAAATACTACCTTTGACTATGGTTTTACTTGCTTGGTGGTTAGTGTCTGCAAAACAAATGACAGCCACAAAAGTCATCTTAATTCTGACTGCAATTACTTCGCTCGGTGTAATTATTGGTATATTTTAATCTATCCAAAGACCTTAAACTGATCAGTAATTGAATATCAAAAATCAGAAAAATAAAAATGCCGTTAGTTTGACTAACGGCATTTTATTAAATAAATGACTTATTGTTACTATTTTTTCTTTGCTTTTGCATTAGGTAAATCAGTGACAGAGCCTTCATAAATTTCAGAAGATAAACCAATTGATTCATGCAATGTTGGGTGAGCATGGATAGTTAATGCAATATCTTCTGCATCACAGCCCATTTCAACAGCTAAAGTGATTTCACCTAGTAATTCACCGCCATTCACGCCAACAACCGCACCACCTAGCAAGCGATTATCTGCTTTATTAAAGATGAGTTTTGTCATCCCTTCTGAACAATCCGAAGCAATAGCGCGCCCTGATGCAGCCCATGGGAAGATTGACACTTCATAATCAATGCCTTTTTCTTTGGCTTCTTTTTCAGTTAAGCCCACCCAAGCTACTTCAGGTTCAGTATAGGCAATAGAAGGAATAGTTTTTGGATCGAAGAAGTGTTTTTTACCAGCAATCACTTCTGCTGCCACATGCCCTTCGTGTACACCTTTGTGCGCAAGCATTGGTTGTCCCACAATATCACCAATGGCATAAATGTGTGGTACGTTGGTGCGCATCTGTTTATCGACTTCGATAAATCCACGATCCGTGACATTAACACCAGCTTTTTCTGCACTAATTAACTTACCATTTGGCGTACGACCAATCGCTACTAATACCGCATCATAAGTATGGGTTTCGGTGGTGCCGTCTTTCTTTTCCATGGTGACGTAGATTGCATCATGTTTGGCTTCAACAGTGGTCACTTTGGTTTCCAATCGTAAAGTGAATTTCTTTTGGATCTGCTTAGTAAAAACTTTAATCACATCTTTATCAGCAGCTGGAATCACTTGATCAAACATTTCAACCACATCCACTTCTGAACCTAATGCATGATATACAGTACCCATTTCAAGCCCAATAATTCCGCCACCCATTAATAATAATTTTTTAGGAATGGTGGTTAGCGCTAAGGCATCCGTTGAATCCCAAATACGCGGATCATCATGTGGAATAAAAGGTAACTTAATTGGACGAGAACCCGCTGCAATAATGGCATTATCAAAGGTAATTTTAGTGATCCCTTTTGAAGAAGTTACATCCATAGTATGGCTACCAGTAAACTGAGCTTCACCTTGAATCACATTGACTTTGCGCATTTTTGCCATGCCAGCAAGTCCGTTAGTCAGCTGACTAATGACTTTTTCTTTCCAGCCACGCACTTTGTCTAATTCAAGTCTCGGGGTACCAAAATGGATACCATGTTCAGTTAATGATTTTGCTTCATCCATTACTTTTGCAACATGAAGTAATGCTTTTGATGGAATACAGCCTACATTTAAACAAACACCACCAAGTGTTGAATAACGTTCAACAAGGGTAACATCTAGTCCAAGGTCAGCTGCGCGGAACGCAGCGGAATAACCCGCTGGTCCTGCCCCTAAAACCACAACTTGCGTTTTAACATCTTGACTCATAATTTGATCTCCTTAATTACATCACTAAACGACGTAAGTCGGATAAGACGTTAACAATATGGCTTAAGAAGCGCGCACCATCCGCACCATCAATCACTCGGTGATCAAAGGATAATGATAAAGGTAACATTAAGCGTGGTGTAAACTCTTTACCATTCCAAACTGGTTTCATGCTAGAACGAGATACACCTAAAATACCCACTTCTGGTGCATTGACAATTGGTGTAAACGAGGTTGTACCAATACCACCAAGGCTAGAAATAGTGAAACATCCACCTTGCATATCGCTACCAGTCAATTTACCTTCACGCGCTTTTTTAGAAATTGCCGCAAGTTCTCGTGAAAGTTCAACAATGCCTTTTTTATCGACATCTTTAAATACTGGCACAACAAGACCATTTGGTGTATCAACAGCAACACCAATATTAATGTATTTTTTGATGATTAGCGTTTGAGCATCTTCAGATAATGAGCTATTAAAGCGTGGATACGCTGTTAATGCGCTAGCTACCGCTTTCATGATAAACACTAAAGGTGTGATCTTAAGGTCAAGTTTCTTCTTATCAGCTTCTGCATTTTGTTGCTTACGGAATGCTTCTAAATCAGTAATATCGGTTTCATCAAACTCCGTCACATGCGGAATCATGACCCAGTTACGGTGTAAATTTGCACCTGATACTTTTTGAATTTTAGTTAATGGTAAGCTTTCAACTTCACCAAATTTGCTGAAATCAACTTTCGGCCATGGTAATAAACCTGGTAATGCACCGCCAGCAGCGCCACTTTCAATTTGCTTAACTGCATTTTTAACGTACGCTTGAATGTCTTCACGTAAAATACGGTTTTTAGGACCTGTCGCGGTGACTTTAGCGAGATTTACGCCAAATTCACGTGCTAAACGGCGCACTGATGGAGTTGCATGCGCATAAGCATCATTTTCAACAAATTCATTGCCTGATGCTACAGGCGCTGATTTTGCAGCAACAGGCGCAGGTGTAGATGCTGGTGCGGTTTTTTCAACAACTGGGGCTGAAGCTGCTGGCGCTGTTTGAGTAGCAGGCGCTGCACTGGTTGTGGTTTCAAATTCCATAATTTTGGAACCTGTTTTCACTTTATCACCCACTTTCACTGTGATACTTTTAACCGTTCCGGCAATAGTTGCTGGTACTTCCATTGAAGCTTTATCACCTTCAACGGTAATTAACGAATCATCAACAGATATAGTATCGCCAACTTTTACTAAAATTTCGGTGACTTCAACTTCATCGCCACCGATATCAGGCACATTTACATCAACAGTTTGACTTGCTGTAGCAGCAATTGGTGCGACTTCAACTTTTGGTGCTTCCTGCGCTTGCGCTGGAGCTGCAGGCGCTGCACCACCCTGTTCATCAAAGACCATAATGTCCACACCTGTTTGGACTTTATCGCCAATTTTAACCGAAATTGATTTAACAATACCGGCTTGTGGTGCTGGGATTTCCATTGATGCTTTATCACCTTCAACAGTCATAATTGACTGATCAGCTTCAACTTTGTCACCAACATTAACCAGAATTTCGGTCACTTCGACTTCATCACCGCCAATATCAGGTAATTTAATTTGAATACTCATTATAACAACCTCTTATGCAATTCGTGGATTAAGTTTATCAGCATTGATTTCAAATTTTTTGATCGCTTCTTCAACAACGCTAACTTCGATATCACCACGTTTAGCAAGTTCACCCAATGCTGCAACTACAACATAAGATGCATCAACTTCAAAGTGATGGCGTAAATTTTCACGGCTATCACTGCGACCAAAGCCGTCTGTACCAAGCACTCGATAACTTTCAGAAGGTACAAATCCGCGAATTTGCTCAGCAAAAATTTTCATATAATCAGTTGAAACTACTGCTGGATTGTTATTCATAATTTGTGCAACATAAGGCACTTTCGGTGTTTCACTCGGATGTAGCATATTGTATCGTTCACAATCTTGTCCATCACGAGCAAGTTCAGTAAATGATGTTACGCTATAAACTTCAGAACTAATACCATAGTTTTTAGCTAAGATGTCAGCCGCATCACGTACATGACGTAATATCGAACCTGAACCTAATAACTGAACAGTCGGTTTACCTTTTTGACCTTCAACAGTATCAAGTTTATAAATACCACGACGAATACCTTCTTCTACACCTTCTGGCATTGCAGGCTGTGCATAGTTTTCATTGAGTGTAGTAATATAGTAGTAAACGTTTTCTTGTTCGCCATACATACGACGTAAACCGTCTTGCATAATAACCGCAACTTCATAAGCATAAGCAGGATCATATGAGATACAGTTAGGTATGGTTAATGATTGAATGTGGCTGTGACCATCTTGGTGTTGTAAGCCTTCACCATTTAATGTTGTACGACCAGAGGTACCACCAATCATAAATCCGCGTGCTTGCTGATCGCCAGCTGCCCACATTAAATCGCCAATACGTTGGAAACCAAACATAGAATAGTAAATATAGAATGGAATCATTGGGAAATCATTGGTGCTATATGATGTCGCAGCAGCTAACCATGAAGCCGTTGCACCACATTCATTGATCCCTTCTTGTAAAATTTGACCTTTTTCGTCTTCACGATAATAAGCAACTTGCTCTTTATCTTGTGGCGTATATTGTTGCCCATGTGGGTTATAAATCCCAATTTGACGGAATAAGCCTTCCATACCAAAAGTACGCGCTTCATCAGCCAAAATTGGCACTAATCGAGGTGCTAACTCTTTATCCTTAAGCATGATGTTAAGGGCACGGACAAATGCAATTGTGGTTGAAATTTCTTTTGATTGTGCTTCAAGTAGTGATGAGAATTCACTCAATGATGGAATTGAAACGGTACCAGAGAATTTGGTTAATCTTGATGGAACATAACCATGTAATGCATTACGACGTTCATGAATATATTTATATTCTGGAGTATGTTCCTCAAACTTGATATAAGGTAATTTTTCAAGTGCTTCATCCGTTACAGGAATATTGAAGAAATCACGAACATGACGCACACCATCCATATTCATTTTTTTCACTTGGTGGGCAATATTTTTCGCTTCAGCTGCAGCACCCATACCATAGCCTTTAATGGTGTGAGCAAGAATAACAGTTGGGCGATCTTTAGTTTCTTTTGCTCGTTGGAATGCAGCAAACATTTTAGCTGGATCTTGACCACCACGGTTTAATCTAAAGATTTCTTCATCAGACATATCTTTAACTAATTCAGCAGTTTCTGGATATTTGCCAAAGAAATGCTCACGCACATAAGCGCCATCTTTTGATTTTAATGTTTGATAATCACCATCAAGCGTTTCGTTCATTAGACGAATTAATTTACCTGATTTATCTTTTTGCAGTAATTTATCCCAACGATCGCCCCAAAGAACTTTAATCACATTCCAGCCTGCACCAGCAAATACACCTTCAAGTTCATTAATAATTTTACCATTACCGGTTACTGGACCATCTAATCGTTGTAAATTACAGTTGATAACAAATACCAAATTGTCTAATTTTTCACGCGTTGCAACGGTGATTGCGCCTTTTGATTCTGGTTCATCCATCTCACCATCACCTAAGAAAGCATAGACTGTTTGTTCAGACGTATCTTTCAGTCCACGATTTTCTAAATATTTTAAAAAACGTGCTTGATAAATGGCACTAACAGGACCAAGCCCCATTGAGACTGTTGGGAATTGCCAAAATTCAGGTAATAATTTAGGGTGAGGGTAAGAAGGTAGTCCTTTACCATGTACTTCTTGACGGAAATTATCAAGTTGTTCTTCGGTTAAACGACCTTCAATAAATGCGCGTGAATAAATACCTGGTGAAATATGTCCTTGGAAATAAACTAAATCACCACCATCTTTTTCGTTACGTGCACGGAAAAAATGGTTAAAGCAAACCTCATAAAATGTAGCAGCAGACTGGAATGATGCCATATGACCACCAAGCTCTAAATCTTTCTTTGACGCTCTTAATACCATCATAATTGCATTCCAACGAACGATTGAACGAATTCGTCGTTCTATTTCCCAATCGCCAGGATAAGCAGGTTGTTCTTCTACTGGAATAGTATTGACATAATTACTTGTTGAGGAACCAAAAAGTAGTGGTACACCACCGTCTCTTGCTTTATTGACTATTTGTTCAATAATATATTGTGCACGTTCTATACCTTCTTCGCGAATAATTGAATCAAGACTCTTGAGCCAATCTTGTGTTTCAATGGGATCGATATCATTCACTTGCATGTCCGACATATAAAAACCTCTTTTTTGTTTAAAAAAATGCAGTATTTGCTATCCTTAGCTATAACTAACTATATAAATTACAACTCTGCATTATGGAGTTTTATTTGTATCAGTCTGCCATTTTCATAAAAAAAGTAAAGCAAACCGAAGCTTAGAAAAGAATGTTAATTCCTATCAAATTAATCAACTATTTCAATGGTAACATTAAAAATAACGTTAGTTAATTGATAAAAAAGAAATTTTAACAATAAATAAATACAAAAAATAGATAGTATACCTATACTGAAGTCATCTATAAGTTGTCAAATTATAGTAAAATTTGATATATATTGATAAATTTTTTGTTAATACTACCAATAACAATAAGCAATACCATGAGCACTAATAATGATATTATCATCAAAGATCTACATATTGTTCCCTATATGCAAACTTATCAAGCTATGCATGACTTTACACAAAATCGTCATGAACAAACACTTGATGAAATTTGGTTAGTAGAACATCAACCTGTATTTACCCAAGGAAAAGTGGGTAAAGCTGAACATTTATTAAATCATACGGATATTCCTGTTATTCAAACTGATCGCGGAGGTCAAATTACTTATCATGCCCCAGGGCAACAAATTATGTATATTTTATTTGATTTAAAACGACTCAAGATTGGTATTCGTGATGTAGTTAGTTATTTAGAAAATAGTGTCATTCAAACATTGGCTCATTATGATATTATAGCCTATGCAAAACCAGATGCTCCTGGAGTTTATGTTGATCATAAAAAAATTTGTTCACTTGGTCTACATATAAACCGAGGCTGTACACTACATGGGCTAGCACTAAATATTAATATGGATCTTACACCTTTTAATAACATTAACCCTTGTGGATACGCTGGATTACAAATGACACAGCTTAAAGAATATATCTCACAAATTGACCGTAACGAGATAAAACATTTATTAACTGATAATTTGATTAAGCAGTTACCCCAAAGATAAGATATTAATTATGCAAAATAATGAAACAATAATCAGAAGCTCGAAATACCGTGATGCTGACAAAACACGTTTAATCCCAACAACCACAGTAGAAACAACACCACCACTTAAAAAACCTGAATGGATGCGAATTAAATTATCTGCTTACTCAGATAACATAGCGCATATCAAAAACACCATGCGCAAACATGGGCTACATTCAGTTTGCGAAGAAGCATCTTGCCCTAACTTAGCTGAATGCTTCAATCATGGGACTGCTACTTTTATGATTTTAGGTGATATTTGCACCCGACGTTGCCCTTTTTGTGATGTTGCGCATGGCAGACCATTACCACCAGATAGTCAAGAGCCTATTAAATTAGCACAAACAATTCAAGAGATGAAATTACGTTATGTGGTTATTACCTCTGTAGACAGGGATGATTTAAAAGATGGTGGTGCTAGTCATTTTGCCAATTGTACTCGCGAAATTCGTGCATTAAGCCCTAATATAAAAGTTGAAACCCTCACGCCGGATTTTCGTGGTTGTGTTGAGCAAGCAATTGAAGTATTAAGCGAAAATCCACCTGATGTATTTAACCACAATCTAGAAAATATTCCACGCCTATATAAAAAAATTCGCCCTGGTGCTAACTATGAAGGTTCACTTAAATTACTTTCCGCCTTTAAAGAAAAACACCCCGAAGTGCCAACAAAATCGGGCTTAATGGTTGGACTTGGTGAAACTAATCAAGAATTAATTCAAGTATTAAAAGATTTACGTACCCACGGAGTAACAATGTTAACGCTAGGACAGTATCTGCAACCAAGCAAATACCACTTACCTGTTGAACGTTATGTTTCACCACAAGAGTTTGAAGCGTTAAAACAGACAGCTTTAGATATGGGATTTACGCATGCTGCTTGTGGACCTTTTGTGCGTTCGTCTTATCATGCTGATTTGCAAGCTATGGGTAAAGAGGTGAAGTAATCTTCACCTTTTTTATTGTTAAACCGAATAGCTAAATCAATTGTCTACGACCATAAAACGGCGGTTTTCGGTAACAATTTGTAGAAAGATCGGTAAGCTGATTTTTTCGCCTTTTTGTAATTTACCATTAAGATCATAAATTTTAGAACGACCAAAGGCATCTAAAACCACTGTTCTATCATCATAAAGTGCAGCAATCATATTTTCATCACCAGCAACTAACCATTGTCTAGGCTTCAAGTTAAATAAATTTTCACATTGGCTATACTGCTGTGGCGGTGTAGTGACATAAAATACGTCTTGCATTAATGTACAAATAATATCAGTTTGCGAAGTTACTTTCGTTATTTGTGCGCTTCCTTTATTTTTCCATGACATAATCAAGGGTACTTTTAGTGATTCACGATTAAAGTCGCTACCTGTATTACGTAATACTATTTTCTTCATTTCATCAATTTTAATATCATTCGTACCTGTAATAATAATAACCGTATCATCATAGGCATTAGATAATCTTAAATAAGCAATTAATGATTCAATATACTGATCTAATTTTTTTGCTTCAGATTGAAGAGTTGATATTGAAATTTTTTTATTTTTATCAAATAGCGAATATTGAATTATAGAAAATAAAGGCGCATGATTATCAAGACTATTCTGCTCTTCATGCCACTTCATCCAGTTTTCAGTTATTTGTTTATTAGACTCTCTTTTAGACTCTGGTATTGAGAAATTAGATAACAAAGCCGAACGATATAAAGGTTCAGCAAAACCATCTGCTGAAAATAATCCTAGATTATATTGTTGTTTAGTAACAACTTCGAGTAATACAGATGGTTTATGCCCAACCAAAATACTATTATAATAATTAGGAGCTAATCCATAAAACAATGAAAAATCATTCAAATAAGATTGATTACTTGCACCATAATGATTAGTAAAGGCAATATTATCTTGAGAAAATTCATTTAACCACGGCATATATTTAGTCAATAAATTAGTATTCCATCCATCAATAACAATCATTAGTACATTGTTTTTTGTTGGTTGCTGATCATAAACAATCCTTCCCAAAGGATATTCAATCGTCATTGCAAAAGGGTTTCCCTCTTGCGTAACACGATCGCGATAACCGTTTTCTTTCATAAAGCCATAACGTTCAAGAAAATGGCGGGCAGTCAAAGGATAAGAAAGTGGTAGACTTGATCGCTGCATAGTAATGGGCCGATAAAAATTAGCATCAGCCCAACTATGGATCAAATGCGAAGCAACAAAACAAATAATAAAAAAAATCACTACTGGTTTTGCATAACGTTTGCGTTTACTTAAGCTACGTAGTTTTTTCCAGCTCCATAATGAAAATAAAATCTCAATCAATAAAATAAATGGAATGGCAATAAATACCGTACTTAAATAAGAAACTTTTTGCGATGAGAATAATTGCCAAATCGACAAATTAAGATGCATTCTAAAATGCGAAAAAACTTCAATATCAATAATCAGTAATGAAATACCGACTGTGGCAAAAGCCGTTGCAATAATTCTTTGCCATCGAGAAGAATGAATAAAAAAACTTAACGGAAAAAGTAAAATTAGATAAGCGACAAAAGTCAAATAGCTAAAGTGACCAATTGCACTGATAATGGCATAAAATCGCCCCATAAAAGTACGAGGCCAATCTGCAATGAGTAAATATTGACTACCTAATAAAATAACCACAAAAATATTAAACAACGTAAACCAATGTCCCCAACTAACAATTTGCGAGGCACGATCGTCTTTGAAGTAAGTATTTTTGATTTTGAGCATATTTAGTCGTTGATTATGATGATAATGAAGTAAGACAAACAATAAATTGTGGCTTAGTTTACCTGATTTTGAAAAATCTTTCTGTAAATTTTTTATTTGTTAGCATAAAGATTTTGGTAATCTGTTGGCGATACACCTGATACTTGTTATAATTTAAATTTAAAATAAGCTAACAAAAAAGATAACAATTTTGGCCATTACACAACTCAACGCACAACAAATCCAACCTAATTTATCTTATATTTCTGGATTTAGTAACAAAACTAATACTTCAAAAGAATTAGCATTAGAAAAATCGGAACATTTACTCATGTGGCAACCACGTGTTGCATCTGCCTTGTCGCTGTTGTGCCCTAATAAGAGAGTATGCTATAGCCCACGTTTTATGTTGCTTAAAGCCCCTGAAAGTGAACTTTTTTTTGATCTATTACGGCAAGCTATTAAAGTCAATTTATCAGCTCCCCCAATTGGTTACAGTTATTTTTTCAACGAAAACAAAATTATACTAGCTGAAGCGAAAAGCAAACAAGATAATTTTGCCACTCAAGACAATTGCTTATTTGCCTCTTCCGTTGATGCTGAAAAACTTTTTGGTTGTGTTAGACAACCTGAAAATGGCCCAATTAAATTACAAGCAGGACTAGTCCATCGTACTAATGGTGGCATTTTAATTTTAGGCCTTCGCTCGTTGCTTAATCAACCATTGCTATGGGCAAAGCTAAAGCAAATGGTGATAAAAAAAGAGTTTGAGTGGGTTTCATCTGACGAATCTCATCCTTTACCTTTATCTATTCCACCAATGCCGCTTGACTTACGTATCATTTTAGTTGGAGATAGGTTAAGTTTAGCTGAATTGCAAGATTTAGAGCCTGAATTTTATTCAACATCTATTTATGCTGAATTTGAAAATGAATTGCAGGTCAAATCGCCAGAACAAATCGAACAATGGATTAATTATTTAAATTTTATCGCGAACAAACAACAATTACCTAATATTGATACCTTAGCTTTTGCAAAAATTTACAAAGAAGCAACGCGCTATACTGGTGATCAATATTATCTACCACTTTCAGTTGACTGGATTAATTCATTATTAGTCAATGCAACTTACTTTATGCAAAATAATGTAATAGATGAATCAGCGATTACAATTGCGATAAAGAAAAAATCATGGCACGAAGGTTATTTGCAAGATAGAGTGCATGATGAAATCTTTAGTAATCAAATAATGATTAATACTAAAGATCAAGTCATTGGACAAATAAATGGTTTATCAGTAATTGAATATCCAGGAAATCCCAAAGCTATAGGTGAACCTACACGTTTAAGTTGCCTTATTCATTTTGGCGATGGTGAGCTAATTGATATTGAACGCAAAACAGAATTAGCCGGTAATATTCATTCAAAAGGAATGATGATCATGCAAGCCTTTATTATGTCTGAGTTTGCGTTTAATCACCAATTACCTTTTTCGACTTCTTTGGTTTTTGAGCAATCTTATAGTGAAATTGATGGTGACAGTGCTTCGCTTGCCGGACTTTGTGCAATCATTAGCGCTTTATCTCAGCAACCTATCGATCAGCAATTGGCTGTAACTGGTTCAGTGGATCAATTTGGTCATGTTCAAGCAATTGGTGGTGTTAACGAAAAAATTGAAGGATTTTTTGCCGTTTGTCAGCATCAAGGCTTAACAGGTCAACAAGGAGTGATCATACCAGCCACCAATCAACGCCATCTAAGTTTAAGTGATGAAGTTATTGAAGCTATTGAACAAGATAAGTTTTCAATATGGACAGTTGAACATATTGCCGATGCTCTTTATTTGCTTACAGGTATTCCGTATAAAGATAAAAGTAGTATCAATCTTTACCAATTAATTCATGCACGTATGCAGGCAGTATTATTACAAGACAAAAAACAAGATAGTTGGCTAAGTAAATGGCAAAAATATTGCAAAAAGTAGCAATACCCAATAAACTTTAGCCCAAAATTTTATTCATTATGGAATAAAAAAGAGATCTAAGTAACTTTCAATTTTTTAAGGCATGTTTTAATTTACATTAAATAAAAGGTTTTTTTATGACATTTGAACGTAAATCATCGTACGATAAAGCTGATTTAATTAAATCAGGAAATAATGAATTATTTGGTCATGATGGCCCCCCATTACCATCTGATTTAATGTTAATGATGGATCGTGTTATCGAGATGAATGAAAACGGTGGTAATTTTGGCAAAGGTTTTGTCGAGGCCGAACTTGATATTAATCCTGATTTATGGTTTTTTAAATGTCATTTTAAAAATGATCCAGTTATGCCTGGCTGTTTAGGGCTTGATGCTATGTGGCAACTAGTTGGATTCTATTTAGGTTGGATTGGCGGTAAAGGTAAAGGACGAGCTTTAGGTGTTGGCGAAGTTAAATTCACTGGACAAGTATTACCAGCCAATAAAAAAGTGACCTATAAAATCCATTTTAAACGCGTAATTAACCGTAAATTAATTATGGGGATTGGTGATGGTGAAGTTTTTGTTGATGGCAAACTAATTTACCAAGCGTCTGATTTAAAAGTAGGTCTATTTCAAGATACCAACGCATTTTAATTTAACGTTATCTTTCTCTATCAGCTTTACTCTATATGAGTAAGGCTGCATGTCATGGCTTTTCTTATCATGTTCAAAACATAAGTAATTGTGAAATAACTGATTAATTTTCAAATAAAAACAACCTCGCAGCTTACTGAGTTTAAATAACCAATGTATAATAATACAAATTTTATATCTTCCCTTATTAATAATGAATCACTTAAAACGTTTATTTGTTTGTATCATTTTATTTTGTTTATCGAACACATTAGTTTATGCTGATTTCAGCGGTAAAGTTGTTAAAGTCATTGACGGTGATACAGTGGATATTTTAACCGTCAAAAAACAAAAAATCCGTGTTCGTTTACTTGATATCGATGCCCCAGAAAGAGGACAAGCTTATGGTAATGCATCTCGTAAATATTTAGCATTCCTTATTTCGGGTAAAAATGTATTTGTGAAAGAAAACAAAAAAGATGTTTATAAAAGAATCTTAGGTACTATTTTCTTAAATAAAGTTAATATCAATGCAAAAATGGTCGAAAATGGTTATGCTTGGGCATATCGTTATCATAACGTAGCTAACAATAGAATAATGGTAAAACTCGAGGCAAATGCTAAACAAAACAAAAAAGGGCTATGGAAAGATAAACATCCAATAGCTCCTTGGGATTTTCGTCATAGATAGCCAAACTCGCATTAGATATATAAATACAATTCGAATGTGTTGCGTGCGTTCGTTTATTGTAAATTCGACCTGTATTTAGCATCAATTTTTATCGCTTTCCCCAGAGGTTATATGCTAACATTGTTCTAGGCATAACGCGTTGTTATTGTTAGTTTTTAGCGGAATAATATTATAACAACATCTTTATACCTTTTTATTTTTTTGTTGAAAATCAACCGCCCTACTATTTTTTAAGAAAGCTTGCTCCAACTTGTTGAAGTAAATCCATACCTTGTTTACAAGCTGACTCTTGATTAGCTGCAGGCATTGAGGAAATTTGTTGTTTACCCATTTCTAAATTTTGTCTAATTAAATCAGATTGTTGTTTAGTTAGAGAACCTTTAGGAATAGCTTTGACTAAACTTTCAACTTTATCAAAATAGGTTTTACATAATTCAGGTAAATCCGCCATAGAAATTGAAGAAAAACCTAATAACACAATAAACAGTAATCTTTTCATTTTCTTTCCTTATATCATAAGTTTGTTGATAATATCATTAAAAATGATAATTAATACTAGGAATAGCCAGAATATGGTAAAGAATTTAAGGAGGGAAGTCTATATAAGAAAATACCCTATCAATAACTATTTACCGATAGGGGGTAGCAAAATTAAAAAATAAAATTTAAATCTTAGATGATGGTAACATCCGCTGCTGCAGGACCACGAGGACTGTCTTGAATTGAAAATTCTACTTGTTGACCTTCACCTAATGTTTTAAAACCATTACCAGAAATCGCAGAAAAGTGTACAAATACATCTTTGCTACCATCCGCAGGAGAAATAAAACCAAAACCTTTACTTTCGTTGAACCATTTAACTTGACCAGTTTTCTTAGACATAATAATCTTCCTATAAATAAATTAATCTTAGCCACTAGAGGCTATACTCAAAAACATAAAACCTAGGTTACTTAACTAACACGAAGAAGAAGATACTGAAGAAAACTAATCTCTAAGACAAAGTAAACTACAAACTACATATATCTAAATGTTATAAAATAAATCCGCATGTCATATGCTTAGCTCTATTTACGCATAAAAAAGCAAGTAATGCAAGCAATCATTTAAAAAAGATTATTAATAATTAAAACATAAAAAATTATAACTTTTAATTCAACGACATAACATTATAAATTTATGCCTTATTAACTCTCGGCCATTTCTTTTGATTTTTTTATAGCTGCATCTACCGCATTAATAACTGCAGATCTAAATCCTTTTTCTTCAAGCGCATGAACACCTTCAATGGTCGTACCAGCAGGTGAACAGACCATATCTTTTAACTCACCTGGATGTTTACCAGATTCAAGTAACAGCTTTGCCGATCCCATAACTGCTTGTGCTGCAAATTTGTAGGCTTGAGCTCTTGATAAACCGCCTTTCACAGCACCATCAGCTAGTGCCTCAATAAACATAAAAACAAAAGCTGGAGAAGAACCACTCGCACCAACAACTGCATCGATTAAACACTCAGAAACAACTTCAGTTTCACCAATACAATTTAATAATTGTTGAACTATAGACAATTCTTCATCGGTAACTTCAGTGTTGGGAGTAATAGAGCACATAGCAGCATTGACAAGTGCTGGCGTATTTGGCATAACACGAATAATTTTTTGCTCATAACCTACACATTTTGCAATTGTTTTAATTGTAACACCCGCTGCAATTGAAATAACGATAGTATTCTTCTTTAATTCTTTTTGAATATCATTAAGTACATCAACAATCACATTAGGTTTAACGGCAACAAATACAATATCAGACTCGCGAGCAACCTCTCTTGCAGAATCAAGATTATTAATTGAATAAACCTGATTAAGAACCTGACCTTTTTCTAAATGAGGATCATAAACATACATTTGTGTTCCAGAAACAATATTGCTCGCTAAAATACCTTGTAATATAGCATTGCCCATATTGCCTAAACCAATAAAACCAATTCGCTGTTCCATTTATTATCCCTTCTTTTACAAAAGACTATTTGAAAGATTATAAATGATTTTAAATATAAATCTCAAAATTTTGCATTTAAAAATGCAACGCTAACTTTTATAAACTATAAACAATAGCAAATGGTGTTAACGTTCTGGCATCACTTGCATACCATATTGTTGGCCTGTTTGCATTAGTGAAAAGATTTGTTTGATCTTCCCTTCATTGATTAAATTACTGACAGCAGGTGTATTTATAAGGATTTCAAATAATGCTTTACGACCATTCTCAGCGGGTACTAACTTTTGACTTATAATTGCTCTTAAATTATTTGATAGTTGTGTACGAATAAAATTACGAGAACTTTCATCAAATACATCAACAATACGATTAATACTTTGAATAGCAGAACACGTATGTAACGTAGCAAAAACTAAGTGCCCCGTTTCTGCTGCTGTCAATGCAGTTTGGATAGACTTTTTATTGCGCAATTCACCAAGCAATATAATGTCAGGATCTTGCCTTAAAAGGCTATCAAGCGCATGGTCAAAATTCGTAAGTTCCCGTTGCTGAATTAATGAATATTGATTGTGATAAATAAATTCAATAGGATCTTCTAAAGTAAGAATGTGTTTAGATTGAGTCGAGTTAATGTGCTCAATTAATGATGCAAGCGTCGTCGATTTACCACATCCTGTAGCCCCCGTGACTAAAATAATCCCACTGTCATGCGTTATGAGTTCTTTAAATACCTCGGGAGCACCTATTTCTGCTAAATCTGGAATATGAGTTTTGATGATTCTAAATACTGCAGAAATACCACGCTGTTGATAAAATATATTGATTCTAAAACGCCCTATTCCAGGAGATTGGTAGGCTAAGTCAATTTGTTTATCTTGCTGTAATTGCGCTTTTTGTGATTCATTGAGTAACGTTAATAGTTCACCTTCTAAGTCTAAAGGCGATAACTTTTCATTTGATAAACATTTTAATTGTCCATTAATGCGAATGCGTGCAACTTCACCACTTGAAAGGTGCAAATCGGATGCCTTTTGCGTTACACTAAGCGATAACAGTGAATTTAACATTACATTTAACCTATTAGTTTATTAATTGGGAATTAATATGAATACAGTACGTGACAATTTACTCACTATTAAAAGCAAAATTCAAAAAATAACCGAAAGATGCGAAAGAGATCCCAATACAATAGAACTTATTGCTGTTAGTAAAACAAAGCCGGTGACCTTAATCAAACAAGCAATTGATGCAGGCCAACTTTCTTTTGGGGAAAACTATGTTCAAGAAGGTATTGAAAAGATCCAGCACTTTAAACAAACCCTTCCCAATACTCCATTAACGTGGCATTTTATTGGTCCATTACAATCAAACAAAAGTAAATTAGTTGCCGAACACTTCGATTGGATGCATACCATTGATCGCTTCAAAATCGCACAACGTTTAAATGACCAGCGCCCTACATCAATGGCTAAATTAAATGTATTAATTCAGGTCAATATTAGTCAGGAAGCAAGTAAATCAGGGATTTTACCTGACCAAGTCGCTGATTTGACTAAGCAAATACTTACATTACCCAATTTAAAGTTGCGCGGTTTAATGGCTATTCCTGAAATCGAAAATGATTTTGACAAACAATTACATGTCTTTACTAAAATGCAGGAACTGTTACATTCTTTACAATCCGATTATCCATTTATGGACACATTATCTATGGGCATGAGTAACGACATGGAAGCGGCGATTGTTGCAGGTAGCACAATGGTTCGCATCGGTACGGCAATTTTTGGAGCAAGGCAGTATTTGTGATATATTGCCTAGATAGTTTATTTTAAGGAGTGTTAAATGGCATCGCTTTATTTTTTAGGAAAAACCCTTTTAACGATATGCTTATACGTTTTAATTTTGCGCTTATGGATGCAACGAGTACGAGTCAATTTCTATAATCCATTTACCCAATTTATTGTCCGAATAACCCAACCAATTATTGCTCCATTACGTAAAGTTATTCCCTCTATTAAACAGATAGATACAGCTACATGGGTTCTTTTATACTTTTTTGCTTTCATAAAAATTACGTTTATTGGCCATTATGGAATCATCAATAATTTTAGCTGGCCTGTTGGATACCTCTTATATGCCATTGCTGCCATCGCTCATGCTTTTGGACATCTACTATTTTTGTTATTACTATTTAGAGCAATTTTAAGCTGGGTAAGCCGAGGACAATCGAATGCTGATGAGTTGCTTACACAGCTAACAGAACCATTTATAGCACCAATTCGACGCGTCGTACCACCTATTGGTATGATCGATATTTCATTTATGATTTTTGTATTTATTTTGATGTTTTTAAATATGTTTGCTATCGATATTATTGGGGATTTATGGCTTGTACTTTAAATTCAAATAAGAGGAAACAATAGCTTCTTTAAGTTATGAACAAAGAGCTCGTTTTTTAGCGAGCTTATTTTGATCTAATAAAAATAAGTAAATAACTACAAGCCTTTCCAATACTAGAAGTTACCCAATAAAAGCAGTCAGGAAAGATATTGATTTTATTTAAGTTTTTATTTTTTTTCTTTAAGAGAAATCACATCATTGATATGCTAAATTAAATCATATAAAGGCTGGTGAACAATCTGAGGACACTATAACCCTTTTTAGAGAATATGATCTTCCCAACAAATCACATCTTTTTCATAAACAATCCGATTTTTAACAGAAATTTTTAGCTTGTGCATAAGCTTCTTATTACCTGTAATAAGAGGATGCCAATCGGGCAATCTCCCCGTTTCAGAAAAATAGCGATAAGTGCAAGTTATAGGTAACCATTTAATGGTGAGAAGATTATCGCGAGTCAACTTGATACAATCAGGTTCGTAATCGAAGCGGTTATAATAGTGCTTACACTGGCAAGTATTCGAGTCTAGCAAATTGCAAGCTACGTTAGTGTATAATATTTCGTCGGTATCTTCGTCCATCAATTTATTTAAGCAACACTGGCCACAACCATCACAAAGTTGTTCCCATTCTTCATCACTCATTTGTTCTAGGGTTTTGTACTCCCAAAATGATTCAATCATACTTTAAAATCATCTTCTTTTAACATTTGTAAAAAAAATCCATCAGTTTTAATTTTTTCTTCTATTTCATCAGAGGTACCAACAACAAAACGGCGTTTTCCGTCAAGTAATACCTTCATTGTAAACACTGGGATACCAAAAAGAGACATTATTTTTTCAGGAATAGCGGAAAAATCGTTTTCCTTTCCTATATATAAATAACAATTTTCTTTTTTAGTACTTCGATAAATATAACACCACATCATAAAAAACCTTTACTTATCAATATTATGTAAGACAATTTTGCAAATAAACACCAGCACCCAACAAACCAGGATCTTCATGAGTTATCACATAAACAGGAACTTTTTTGACTAAATATGACATACGACCTTTATGTTCAAAAGCCTGTCTAAATGGTGATGCCTTAAAAAACTCAATAAAGCGAGGCACTATGCCCCCAGCAATATAAACACCACCCTGCGTATTAAGCGTTAATACTAAGTTACCGCCAAAACGCCCCATAAAAGTACAAAAATAGGTTAAAGTTTGCAAGCAAAGTGGACAACTATGTGATAAAGCATTCTTAACAATAATATCTGGTGTAACCTCCTCTACTGGTTGACTGTTAATATGTAACAACGCTTGATAAATATTAACAATACCATTACCGGATAAAAAACGCTCAGTCGAAACTCGTCCAAATTTTTTGCGTAGTTGTGCTAAAATACGGTATTCATCGTCACTTATCATCGGAAGTTCAGTATGTCCCCCTTCTCCAGACAAGCTAATCCAACGTTCATTGACTTTAATCAAATGTGATACACCAAGCCCTGTGCCTGCTCCATAAATTGCAATGGGATAATTTAAATCAGGTTCATCGCCACCAATTTTTACAAGATCCTGTTTTGGTAATTTAGGAATTGACGTTGATACAGCAGTAAAATCATTAATTACCTCAAGCTTAATCAGATTTAATTCTTTAACAAGCTCAGAGCGTGAAAATGACAAATTGTTATTGGTCATTTTGATCACATCACTATCATCAATCGGACAAGCAATAGCAATACATGCCATTTCAACGATTATTGATTGGGATGCTAAATAGTTTTTAATTAATGTTAATAACACATCATCTTTTGCAATAAGTACTTTAGTAATTGCAGATAACTCATTGGTCTCTAAATTATAAAGTGCAAATCGTGCATTGGTTCCACCAATATCGGTGACTAGTGCATATTGATTCATGCTATTTCCTTTGGTGACAAATTAATTTTATTCAAATAACAAGCTTTAACCATCAATAGAAGAAAACATAATGGCAACTATTATTAAATAGTTATATTAAACTCTTTTAATTACCTTACATGAATAAGACAAAGATGATTTCCGCTAAACTATCAAAGTATTCACGGATAAAGACAACAGGGTTAAGTAAATAATCTATAACCATTTTTTCAATTTAAAATAAATATAAGGAGCAACACCTGCTAGTAACATTAATAGTAATGAAAACGGGTAACCATATTCCCATTTTAATTCGGGCATAAATTCAAAGTTCATACCATAAGCAGAAGCAACCACAGTTGGAGGTAGAAACACAACCGAAACAACCGAGAAAATTTTAATAATTCGACTTTGTTCAATATTAATGAAACTGGTTGCCGCTTGCATTAAGAAGTTCACTTTCTGAAATAATGACTCATTATGAGGAACAAGTGATTCAATATCGCGAATAACTTCGCGAGCTTGTTCTAGCTGATCTACAGGCATTTTTGCACGACGAACTAAATAGTTAACTGCACGTTGACTATCCATTAAACAAAGCCTTACTTTCCACGCGGTATCTTCAAGCTCTGCCAATGAAGTGATTGCTTCATCATAATGTTCTTGTGCAGAACGATCCATAATAATTAAACTTAATTCTTCTAATTCACTATAAATATTTTCGATTTGATCTGCTAACTGCTCAACTTTGACTTCAAATAAGTCAAGTAACACTTCATAAGGATTACCATCACTCATACTTTGATAGCGCGATCGCATGCGATACAACCGAAATGCAGGTAAATCACGTTCACGTAGTGTAAATAAACGTCCATTATGCACTGTAAAAGCCACAGTCGAGTTACCTGCACGATCTTCTGCATCTTCATAAAAGAAAAAAGAGTGAACATGTAGCCCTTCATTATCTTCAAAAAAACGAGCTGACGCTTCGATATCATCTAGCTCGATACTCGTTGCTAAGTTTTGTCCTAAATGTGTTAAAACAAAATCGCGATCGGCTTCTTCTGGTTCAATTAAATCAACCCAGGTTGCATTATTTATATCGCCTTCATTAATTTTTACTAATTGTTTGTTTTTTAGCCCAAACGCATTAATCATAAGGCCTCCTGTAGGGGAATAATCTTTTAGAACACAACATTAACAAATGTTTGGCATTATACCCGTTATAACAATAAATTCCTATGTCTAAGCCAATCTTTCTATATTTTTACAAAATGAGGACAAAATTCCATTATTGAATTAAATTCGCTGATATTACTGCAGTCTCATGTTACAATATGCGGCTTAAATACTTATGCAATTTTTAGGAGTTAATAATGGCCAATAGAGGAATAAATAAAGTCATTTTAGTTGGTAATTTAGGTCAAGATCCCGAAGTTCGTTACATGCCCAATGGTAATGCAGTTGCTAATTTTAGTGTCGCAACATCAGAATCATGGAAGGATAAACAAACAGGTGAAACCCGAGATCGTACTGAATGGCATCGTGTTGTTGTATTTGGTAAACTCGCTGAGATCGCAGGCGAGTATATAAAAAAAGGCACTCAAGTCTACCTTGAAGGACAACTACAAACGCGAAAATGGCAAGATCAATCAGGGCAAGATCGTTACACGACAGAAGTTGTGATCAATCCAATTGGCGGTATTTTACAAATTTTAGGATCACGTAATAGCGGTGAAAATATGGATGGTAGTTCACAAAACTGGGGACAAAGTGCTAATAATGCTTCATCAGCACCAGCGTCTCAATCTCGTCCGACAACACAAAACACACCGGCACAACCTGCAGCTACACCAGAACCCCCAATGGATTTTGATGACGACATCCCATTCTAAAATCATCATTCATTTATCATACAATATTGGGCGTTAACTTACGCCCGATACCATTTTCTATTCATTTCAATTATACTTAACAGAACTTTTGTCAGACCTAAATAAATCTACACTAGAACTTATACAAACTATCGGTTTTGGTTTAATTTTATTTATTCAATTAACGAATCCATTAACCACAGTGGTACTTTTATTAGGTCTATCCGGTGATATGACCAATGAAGAACGTAATTACCAATCAAAACTAACCTGTATTTATGATTATGGTAGTGTCGTTTTATTGCGGGCAATTGGTGATGAGTACGTTTGGTATATCGATTCCTGGATTACGCATTACTGGTGGTATGATTGTTGGCATTATTGGCTTTAGAATGTTATTTCCACAACAGCCATCATATAAAAGCCTTGAAGCAGATGCAAAAAAGAAAGAGATCTCAAATAATATCGCTTTTGTTCCACTCTCCATGCCAAGTACCGCTGGTACCAAGAACCATAGCAATGATCATCAGTATGTCATCAACAGTAAAAATTGGTGGCTATGACGTTTACACTGTCTCAATATTAGTGCCTTTATTGCTATGTATTATTCTTTGGTTTTGTATGCACAGTGCCGGCAGCATAATACGTTTTATGGGGAAAATTAGCATTAAAGCCACTTCAAGAATTATGGGATTTTTATTAGTTTGTGTTGGTACACAATTTATAATCAATGATGTTAAAAAACTTATATTAAGCTTGCCTAATATTTAATATAAAAATCAATTTAACAAAATTAAAGAGCTGGTATGTTTTTAATCATCTCCACTCGCATTAAGTAATCATAAAACGGGACTAGCTGTTTAAACCCTTTAGCCAATTTTTGGGGTAAATCACTATTTAACACGTCTTCAATATGATTGCTTGTCACCATAACCGCAAGGTTTTTTCGGTTATACCATGTAGCTATTTTTGCATCTTGCTCTTTGATTAACGGTCGTTTATAACTTTCACCAACAAGCTCAAATGGTTTTTTAACACAATGCGTCATCGCTAAAAATTTCTTAGTATCATTAAGGATTTCTTTCCGAAAAATATCCATCGTTTGTTTTGATGAACAATAATAACCAAGACCATATCGATAACTACTTGGATTAATTTCAAAAAAGTAAGCGGGAGCTTCTTTCCAATCTAGATTAGGTCGTTTAAACGTTAACCATAGCCGATTACGATAAAGTGATTTATCATTTGAAAAACGGGTATCGCGATATATACGTGAAATCGTTTTACCAATAGCAGGACGAGTTTCAAACCACTCATCAATTTTGAGCATTTCTGGTGTTAGTTGTTCAACCAAAAGTCTAAACGGCTTGACTAAATCATTATCATAAATAGCACGATGTTCTTCAAACCATAGTTTGCTGTTATTTATCCAAACGTCTTGCAAAAAATTAAGACCAGCTTGGGTAAAGCCGGTAAAATCAGCCATAGATCAATCCTTAAATAGTGCCCTTACTTTTTCTAAATCTTCTTGCGTATCGACGCCAATTGCTGGCGATTGCTTTGCAACTGCAACATGTATTTTTTCGCCGTACCAAAGTACTCTAAGCTGTTCTAACATCTCAATTTGCTCAAGTGTAGATGGCGCCCAATTAATATACTTGCGAATAAAACCAGCGCGATAAGCATAAATACCAATATGGCGAAGATAAAAATTACCAATACTGGACTGTTTTAATAGATCAACCGATTTAGAAAAACGATCGCGTTCCCAAGGAATCGTAGCACGAGAAAAATAAAGCGCATAACCCTTTTTGTCGGTCACAACTTTAACCGCACCGGTATTAAATGCTTCTTCAACAGAATCAATTGGCACCGCTAATGTTGCCATTCCCGTTTTATATTGCACCAAATTTTCAGCCACTTGGTCAATAATAACAGGAGGAATTAAAGGTTCATCCCCCTGCACATTAACAATGATTTCATCATCAGCAAATTGGAAAGCATTAATAACTTCTGCCAACCTTTCTGTACCAGAATTATGCTTGTCACTAGTAAGAATGACTTCACCACCATACGCTTTGACTACATCAAAAACTTGTTGATGATCAGTTGCAATAATCACTCGATTAGCTGACGATTTTTTTGCTTGCTCCATCACACGCACAATCATAGGTTTACCGTGAATATCCGCCAATGGCTTAGCAGGTAAACGGCTTGAAGCATACCTAGCAGGAATAATAACCGAAAAATTCATAACTAATGCCTTATATTTTATTCTTGAACAGACGGTGATTGATTTAGTGGTTTTGCTTCACATTCAAGCAAAACAGGAATGCTATCTTTTATTACATAAACCAGATTATCTGCTTGGCAAATCAACTGCTGGTTGTTGGCATCATATTGTAGTTGGCCATGGCACTTAGGACAAGCAAGTGCGCTTAATAGGATTTCTTTCATATTTTATTCTCTTTGAGATTTTGTCTTAGCTAATAACAAACAGATTTGATCAATTGCCTCATGAGGTATTACCGCATCAATAGGTAGATACCACCAATTTTTCTGGGCAAATTGCCTACATTTAACTGCATCTTTTTCAGTCATTAAAAGTGTTTGTTCACAACTTGCCAAATCATTTAATAGTGGCAAAGTAAATTTTTGATGATCAGCAAAAGAAGCTGTTTTAACCACATCAATTTTCATGTTGATGAGCATATCAAAAAAACGTTTTGGATTACTAATACCCGCAATAGCACAAATATTTTGCAATGAAGATAATGCTTTTTTTTCTTTAGTTAGCAAATTTACTGCATATAGTGGTGTTAATTGCATGGTGTACGTTTTATTTGGATACTGTTCAGCCAGATTATTTACACTATCACCGTTTATAATAATCAGATCAACCGATTTTAATCGTCTTTTTCGCTCTCTCATTGGTCCGGCTGGCATCCACCATCCATTACCAAATAAACGTTTTCCATCAACCACTACCACTTCAATGTCGCGTGCTAATGCATAATGTTGCAAACCATCATCAGTCAAAATAACATCTAAATCATACTGCTTTAATAATGATTGAACAGCTTCAGCTCGATGGGGCGATACCGCGACAGGCACATGAGTACGTTGAAAAATAAGTACCGGCTCGTCACCAGCTTGTTCGGTTGTGGTTGTATTATTTAAAATAAGCGGATAGTTATCAGCCTTACCACCATACCCTCTCGAAACAACTCCGACTTGTAACCCTTTTTGTTTTAACGATTCAATTAAACCAACAACCAGTGGCGTTTTGCCATTACCGCCAACAGATAAATTGCCGATAATGATAATAGGTATAGGAGAACGCCAAGATTTAAGAATACCTAACCGATACAAAGAGCGACGAACAAAAACAATCAAACCATATAGTAAAGAAAATGGTATAAGTAACCAAAATAAACGATTTTTACCATACCATAGTTTTTCAATCATAACTTTAACATCACTCAATTAAATTTTGTAAAATTGTTTTATATTCCAATGTCTATATAACAATTATTAAAATAGCTGCTTATAACAAATAATAGCTTATTTTACTCATAAATGGGTAAACTACCAAACCAATCATGATACCATCGAGGTTTAATTTCACCCCGCATAGTTTTTAATTGCCAGGTTTGTTTATCAAAAAATAGACTTATTTGGCCACTCTTCGCGGTAACAAAATAATCTAATTGTAAATCTTGATATTTTTTCATTACCTTAGTGGAAGGCAATTTCCAAGGGTTATAACGGGAAGTAGAAACTAACGACCTTAGCGGTTTAACATGACTTAAAAAAGTATAACTTGATGACGTACTACTACCATGGTGTGGCGTTTGCAAAATGGTCGAAGCTAGCTGATTTCGATACTTAGACACTAACTGATATTCCTGATTTCGCTCTAAATCCCCAGTTAATAATACAGAAAAGTTCCCATCAGTTACTTGTATTACACAAGAGTCCTCATTTTGGGCATATTCAACCAATTTATTAGGCCACAATATATTAAATGTCAACTCGTTCCAATTAACACGATTACCAGCTAAACATGAATAGTCATTATTTAAATCAAAAGAGGAACTCATTAACCATGCCTTAGGGTAAATTTTTTGAAGCAATTTCAAACCTCCAACATGATCATTATGTTGATGACTAATAATAATGCCTTGTACATTCAAATTATGCCATTGCAAAAAAGGAATAATCACCTTTTCCATAGCGGAACTTTTTCCCCAGTTGGCTCCCGTATCATACAAAATAGCTGACTTTCCATCATGAATAACAATCGCCAATCCATGACCTACATCGAGCATATCCAATCGCCAACGATAATGCTGATGTTTAAAAAGTGGCGTAACTAATAGCATAAAAATGACGAATAAAGTAATTCCAAAACAACGCCACGCTCCAGTGCGTATTATAATGACAATTAGCCAGCCCAAAAAACTTAACAAATAAAAGTATGAAGGAATATTAAGCCACAATAAATTAAACCAATTCAAACTGAAAAATAACCATTCCAACGATTTATCAGCAACCATCCACCACCATAATGCGATATAAAAACAATCCATAAGACTAAATGCCAACGCAAATAAAACAGCAGGAAAAGTGCATAATGAAATAATAGGAATAGCAATTAAATTCGTTAAAATAGAAACCACACTAACGCCCTGAAAAACAAAAAGTTCAATAGGCAATAACAACAAGGTTAACCCCAATTGCAGATGCAATAACCTAACCATATACCAACGCTTTTTATACTTTATTTCTTGAGGTATTGGTAACCATTCAAATAAAAAAATTAAGCTAATTACCGCATAACAAGATAACCAAAAACTCTCAGATAAAATCATCAACGGATCAAACAACAATAACAACGCAATAATTCGATTAACTTTTTGCCATGCACTAATTTGATGCTTTTTATAACGTAAATAGATCCAAATTGATAAAGCCAATATAGCACGCAATGTAGGTGGACTGAAACCAGTTAACCATGCATAAAAAAGTGCACATAACCAACCAACGATAATCGGTACAAAAAAATAGATAAAACGTTTCGGAATAAAAAACAGAACAGTCTTAACAAAAAAACAACTAAGACCAAAAACTAATAAAATATGCATACCAGATATTGCCATTAAATGAGCAACACCTGTTTGCATCATCACAGTACGAAGCGAATCATCTAATTGAGAACGATCACCAAAAGCAAGGGCAAGGAGTATGCCTCGATAACTAAACAAATCAATGTAAGGTAATGCCAAGTCAATAATAGATTGTTTTAAATTAGACTTACCATCTAACAGTTTGGCTTCAATTACTTTAGCAGATAATAGACTTCGGTTTGCTATCGAAAAGCGCTGGCTATCAAATCCCCCCTCATTTAAATAGCTATGCACAACTTTTGTTTTTAGTGTTAACTGCCAGATTTGACCCGATTTTGGTATAGCTAAATCATCCCAATAAACTGAGATCAGAATATCATTAGAAAGCGTAACATCTGAAATAGAAAAAACAGAAAATGACATATAATAAGGTTCAATAGCTGTTGTAGCTTGTCTAGTATTGATATTTTGGACTTTGGCTTTAACAACTAGCGTTTTATCGATATAAGGCGAAATACTTGATAAATATTGCTTAGAATAAGCAGTAGACCACAAAACACCTAAACCAAACACAACAAAAATAGACAAATACCAACTCAATTTAGCCGGAAAAATCAAGGTCAAAATGACTAGGATAATGGCAATAAAATACCACTGAAGATCAGATAATAAATGTGGCAAAAACAATAACGGTAAACAACCTAATGAAAACATGATCGCCAATAAATCAAGAGAACAAAATTGTCGCATCTGCGCTCGCTATATTCATTCAAATAAAAAGTCAGCTTATCAATTGATATTATAAAAAAATAACTGAATTTGAATCTTTCGATCTGAATTCCATTTTAACCATTAATCTTGATAAGATTTACTGAAATTACATGTAACGATTCAGAGATTGTTAACGATGATAACTAAAGAAACGTTGATTTGTTTTAACTAATTAATTATGGAGGGGCCTAGATAAAATAAGAGGAGTTCAATTGTTTACAATAAAAAAGCCATTGATTTGACTCAAAGGCTTTTAGCTAAGTATAGAATTTAAAGACTATGCTTTTGCTGCATTATTTACTCTCTCACGCAGCTCTTTACCCGGTTTAAAGTGAGGAATATATTTATGTTTAACTTCAACATTACCACCGGTTCTTGGGTTTCTTGCTTTACGTGGTGCACGATAGTTTAAACTAAAACTACCAAAGCCTCGAATTTCTACACGATCGTTACTTTCCATAGCTAAAGCGATCTGCTCAATGATATCTCTAACTGAATCATCAACTAGTTGCATAGGAAGATGTGTCCGCCAGTTAACAATTCGTTCTACTAAATCTGATCTGTTCATGATCACTCCTAATTTATTTATGTGGCACGTAACTTTTTCATTCTATACCATAAAAGAAAAAGAGGGCAAGCCCTCTTTACTCTTTACATCAATATTTTTTACTCAGTTTTTGATGCGGCTTTGAATGCTTCAGCCATCGCATTAGTAAATGATGCATCTTCTTGAGTTGCAGTGTTATTTACCGCAGCAAGTGCTTCTTTTTCGTCAGCTTCATCTTTAGCACGTACCGATAATGAAATTGCACGAGTTTTACGGTCAATATTCACAATTTTAGCTTCAACTTCATCACCTACTTTTAATACAGTTGTCGCATCTTCAATACGCTCACGAGCGATATCTTGTGCTTTTAAGTAACCTTCGATACCTTCAGCGATTTCGATAGTCGCACCTTTAGCATCAACTGCAGTTACAGCACCTTTAACAATTGTACCTTTTTTGTAGTTAGAAGCAAAACTACTGAATGGATCGTCTTCTAGTTGTTTAATACCTAAAGAGATACGCTCACGTTCAGCATCAACTTGTAACACAACCGCCTCAATATCATCGCCTTTCTTATAAGCTTTAACCGCTTCTTCACCAGGCATATTCCAAGAGATATCTGAAAGATGAACTAAACCATCAATACCGCCATCTAAACCAATGAAAATACCAAAATCAGTGATTGATTTGATCTTACCGCTAACTTTATCACCTTTATTGTGTGATTCAGCAAACTGTAACCATGGATTTGGTTTACATTGTTTAAGACCAAGAGAAATACGACGACGTTCTTCATCAATTTCAAGAACAATTACCTCAACTTCATCACCTAAGCTAACCACTTTAGATGGGTGAATATTTTTGTTTGTCCAATCCATTTCAGAAACGTGAACTAAACCTTCGACACCTGTTTCGATTTCAACAAAACAACCGTAGTCAGTTAAGTTAGTTACCTTACCTGTTACTTTAGTACCTTCAGGGTAACGTTTAGCAATTGAAACCCATGGATCTTCGCCTAATTGTTTTAAGCCAAGTGATACACGTGAACGGTCTTTGTCAAATTTAAGTACTTTAACAAGTAATTCTTGACCCACTTCAACCACTTCACTTGGATGTTTAACGCGTTTCCAAGCCATATCAGTGATATGAAGTAAACCATCAACGCCACCAAGATCAACAAATGCACCGTAATCAGTAAGATTTTTGATAATACCTTTAACTTCAGAACCTTCTTGTAGATTTTCAAGAAGTTGTTCTCTTTCTGCGCTATTTTCTGATTCAATAACTGCACGACGTGAAACAACAACGTTATTGCGTTTTTGATCTAATTTAATAACTTTTAATTCAATTTCTCTGTTTTCGATATGAGAAGTATCGCGTAATGGGCGAACATCAACAAGCGAACCTGGAAGGAACGCACGAACGCCATTAAGATCAACCGTAAAGCCACCTTTAACTTTACCATTGATAACACCTAAAACTGTTGCAGCATCATCAACTGCTTTTTCTAAAACTAGCCACGCTTCATGACGTTTAGCTTTTTCACGAGATAAGATTGTTTCACCGAAACCATCTTCAATTGAGTCAAGTACAACATCAACAACGTCACCGACTTGAACTTCTAATTCGCCTTGGGCATTTTTAAACTGCTCTACTGGAATTGCCGATTCAGATTTTAAACCAGCATCAACTAAAACAACATCTTTGTCGATAGCAACGACAGTACCGCGGATCATATTACCAGAACGAGTGTCTAGTTGATTTAAAGACTCTTCAAAGAGTTGAGCAAAAGATTCAGTCATATTTTTATATCTTAAATTAATATTAACGTCCACATTACATCCTGTCTTATGGGGTTATTTACGATACTCCACTCATCCTTGAAATAGAGCTTGGTTAACACACGCTGTAAAACAAACTTACAACGCAATTCTTTTGTTTATATACGTAATAGATTGATTAAAAACATCTTGAATCGAAAGCGATGTAGTATCAATTATTAGTGCATCAACAGCAGGTTTTAGCGGCGCAACAGCCCGATTACGATCACGCTCATCACGCGCAGTTATCTCCTGCAAAATTTCGGCGAATTTAACATGATTTTGCTTATGTTGCAACTGTTTCATTCGCCTTTCTGCACGAGAGTGCGCACTTGCATCAAGAAAAATTTTAACTGGCGCATCACTAAACACCACGCTACCCATATCACGACCATCAGCAATCAAGCCTGGAGCTTTCCTAAAGTCACGTTGGCGCTGTAATAAAGCTGTTCTAACAGAATTAATTGCGGCTACTTTTGATGCTACCCCACCCGTTTGTTCTGTACGAATTTCGTTAGTGACATCAACATTATCTAATAACACTTTAACGTCACAACCATAAGTATCAAACGTTAGTGGCAAATTAAGGGCTAATTGGGCTAATTGACTTTCATCATCCAACGCAATGCCTTGCTTAAGTGCGCTAAGTGCTAGTACACGATAGATAGCGCCAGAATCTAAAAGATGCCATTTAAAATGATTAGCTAACGCTTGGCATAAAGTGCCTTTACCAACACCACTTGGCCCATCAACAGCAACAACGGGAACAAATTTATTCATTTTATTCTTCGCTTAATCGTTTAAATTGTTCAAAATAATCAGGAAAAGTCTTCATTGTGCATTTAGGATCTAATATTGTCACAGACGTATCAGAAAGTGCCACCAATGAAAAACACATAGCGATACGATGATCATTATAAGTTTCAATTTCAGCATGGGTTAATTTAGCGGGTGGCACAATAGTAATATAATCGCGACCTTCATCAACGGTTGCACCAACCTTTTTTAACTCCGTAGCCATTGCATGTAAGCGATCAGTTTCTTTAACTCGCCAATTATAGATATTGCGAATGGTAGTAGGAGTTTTAGCAAACAGTGCTGTTGTAGCAATGGTCATTGCCGCATCAGGGATATGGTTCATATCCATATCAATACCGTGTAATTCACCACATGAACATTCAATATAATCATCAGCCCAAGTTACTTTAGCGCCCATTTTTTCAAGCACATGGGCAAATTGTGTATCACCTTGTAAACTTTTTTTACCAATACCCGTGACTCTCACTGTGCCACCTTTAATTGCAGCCGCTGCTAAAAAATAAGAAGCAGAAGAGGCATCGCCTTCAACTAAATAATCACCTGGCGCTTGATAACACTGATTAGCTTTAATAATAAATTTTTGATAGTTATGATTTGTCACCGAAACACCAAAAATAGCCATCATTTTGATAGTAATATCAATATAAGGTTTAGAAACCAAATCGCCAATTATGGTAATTTGAGTATCATTTTGGGCTAGTGGCGAAGCCATTAATAACGCAGTTAAAAACTGGCTAGATACCGAGCCATCAACATCAATGTTACCACCAGTAAAACCACCTTGAATATGTAGCGGCGGATAACCTTTATTTTCAAGATAATCAATTTTAGCACCACCTTGGCGTAGAGCATCAACTAAATGACCAATCGGACGTTCCTTCATACGTGGCTCGCCGGTTAACACAATGTTATTATGACCAAGGCATAATGCCGCAGCTAAAGGACGCATAGCAGTCCCTGCATTACCTAAAAATAGTTCTAAGGCATGGGTCGATTGCAAAATTCCGCCCACACCTTGAACATCACAAATGGTGCGATCATGTGATAGCTGATACTTAACACCCAAGGCCGCAAGTGCATCAAGCATATAACGCACATCATCACTATCAAGCAAATTAGTTAAGCGTGTATTACCTTTACTCAATGCTGATAGTAATAACGCACGATTAGAAACACTTTTTGAACCTGGCAAATTAATAGTACCATTAAATCTTTTTATCGGTTGTAATGTTAGGGATAACATAATGACTCTCTTTAATATTCTTTAAAATTTTTCTAGTGTCGTTTTTAATAAATCAATTGCTTGCCTATCTTTAGCACTATTTTGCCATAACTCATCAAATAAATGTCGATACCTTTTAATAGCATCATAAGATGACGTGATCGACGCAATACCGGTAGTTACATTAGGTAACTCACCTAATCGAAATGGACTCATTGCTAATGAAATAGGATTTCCATCCTGATAAAAAATTTGAAAAGCGATTGATGGAATAGCTTCTTGTGTAATAGCAATAGTTGGAGCAAAGGATTGTTGTTCTATCAGTTCAATTAAATGATAAACTTCTTTACGTGCTAATAACATTCTTTCAGACTTCTTACCTGGCGAAATTGTCAGATTTCCTACTAAGCCAATATGCAAAAAACGCTCTACATTACGTAAGCTAATTAAATTGATAACCTTTGGAACTGATTGATGAAACTGCTTTTTACGTTCTTTTAAAATCGACAAAATAACTGAATATTTTTGATGATCAATCAACTCGTTTGATTCATTTAGCATCATAGCTAAATGAGTCAAATAATCAGGTGAAGTTAATAAAAATGAAAAAGGGTCGAAATGAGAATAGATATGGGTTGATTGTTCTTCTAACTGGCGCATACGCTCAAAAAAACCGTCACCACTCGAGTAATATTCGGTATCAATTCCAAGCAAACTCGCAAAAGAAGTATCGAGTAACAAGGCCAACCGTTCTAAAGTTTCGATTTTAACGATTTCGCCTTTTTCTAACCGATAGACTGCTGCTCTTGAAATTTTAAGACTGTCAGCAACATCTTCAGCCTTCAGCGAAGCGGCAATCCGATACGCACGTAAACGTTGACCTATAGCACAATAATCAATCGATCCAGTAATCATAATATACTCAAACTATTGGGATTTTGGCAGTGTATCACAAGGTGATAGCAATGCCAATTTTTGGCAAAATGTTTCAGATGTAACCTATATTTTCATCAACAACTTAAATAATACTTATTTTAATAACTCATTTTGCAATGCCGATACATTTTCAAATTCAGTAAACTCAGAAATTGCTTCTGGTTGTTTAGCACTATCTTCACGCTTACCAAGAACTTGCGATGCAAATACAAAACCTTTTTTATCCATAACTGAACGTCTATAAAAATCAACTAAATCTTGTTGAGTGATTTTTTTCAATTGTTCAATTTTTTTGTTCCGTGAATCAAACGCAAAACGCGAATTCCGATAGTCAGCCATATAACGACTAAACTCTTCATCCAATGTTTGCGGGGGCATTTTCAATTCATCAAGTGCCGCTTTTTTATATTGATCTATATTTTCTTTAGATAATGCTTTAAGCTTATTTAATATAACAGGATAGAATTCTTGATAACGCTTAAATAAATAAGCTGGATCGTATTGGTTGCTTTGAATGATAAAACTCATCCCTACTGAATCCCCTACTGTAACAGGGCCAGCAAATACAGCGTAACCAAGTTGCTCGTTAGTACGCAATTGATCAAAAAACCATGGCGATATGATTTTAGACAGAGTATAACTTATCATGCTACTACTAATTCGATCATAACCGGTTGGAATATAGCTCATCATCAAAGCATTATCAGTGCTTTTCGCATGTTGAGTCATTTTGGCCTCCAATGATTTTTTGATCTGAATATTATCAACAGGAGTAAATTCAACATCACGTACTAGTGTTTTCTGGATGGAATGATAAAGATCTAAAGAATCTTCGTTAGACAAATTACCCAAGCTAACCATATAAGGTACTGAGTGGGTTAATAAATTATCGCGATAAGTTAACACGTCATTAATAGTCATGGTTGCTATAATTTGACGTCTCTCATCCCGTTCAAAATAATGCGGTAAATCTGACAACTCATTAACAGGATTAACCGCCAACCGATAACTTTTAGCATGCTCAAATTTATCCAATTCTTGCAAATACCAAGATTTAGCTAATACTAAACTTTGCTCATCAATCGTCACATTGCGATAACTATTAAGTATTGCTGTCACCATTTTAGGTAGATGCTGACTGAAGCCGCTAGCTGAAATCATCAGGCCATTATCATTATTCGTTGATAACGAAATACCCGCAACCCTAGCCTGAAATCGTAATTGTTCTAAATTACGACTTGCAATGTAATCAAGTAGATTAAAAGCGACTTCTGCTTTAGCGTCACTAAAAGCCTCGTTATTCCGTAACGAAAGCACAATCACCGCTTTAGGTTCAGTTTTGAAATATTGACTAACAAAATGGAGATGATTACCACGTTTACTAAACCCAGCTGGTTGAGCTTGAGCACGGTTTTGCTTCACAATTGAAAAATCGTCAGGAATATAAGGATTTAATTCAGGTAAACTAAATGTGAAATTTTTGCCTAAAGCCAACCAATTCGCTTTTTGCTCACTAGTAATATTATCGATTTTATAAGGTGCGTCTACAAAATAAGCCGTCTTATTAGTTGTTTGATTTGGTGAAATAATCCAAACTCTAACGTTATCGGGCGTTAGGCTTTTTAAGCGAGCGGTGATCGCTGTTTTATCAAAATTATTAGCAATAAAATCAGAATTTAATATATTTTTAACGGGGTACAACAACATCTGATCAGATAGCCATTCCACATAAGACATATCACGCTCAACATCCTGATACTTAAATTCTAACGCTAAAACTTTCTTAAGTTCTTCATAATAAGCATCAGAAATTCCTTGCTTTTGAATTAACTGTAAATAATTAAAAATAGCCCCAATAACTTTATCTTTTTGAGCGAGACCATCGTTGGTTAAGCTCACATTAATACTCAACATACCGCTATTACCATAACGGATAGGATTGATAGACGAACTAATACCCTCAATAAGCCCCTGCTTTTGTAACTGATCAGACAACGTGTTAGGGCTACTATTATCAATTAAATAAGTGATATATTCATCGCTTTTATCAGCAAATTTATCTAAATTGTTTTCCATTGGAAATTGTAAAAATAGCAATTTCTTAGGTTGCGCTGGCACCATTGCAATCTGTTTGCTTAGCACATTTGGTGTGATCGCTGGCTTATCAACTATTGGAGCATTAATGTTTTTATTAGGGATTTTACCAAAGGTGTTTTCAGCTAATTTTGCTAATTTATTGATTGACTGATTACTATAAATTACCCCCACCATGATATTAGACGAATAATAATCTTTATGAAAAGTCACTAAAGCATCTTGTAATTTACTACTTGGCTTATCACTTAATGTTTCTAAATTGCCACCCGAAAATTGTGCCGATGGGTGATTAGGGTTAATAGTTTCGGAATTAACTTGTTCAATACGAAAACCATCGTTCGATCTAGCCATCGTCATTTCGGCATTAACAGCATTGCGTTCTTTATCGGCAAATTTAGGATCTAAATTGGGCTCAGCAATAGCATCAGCTAAATGATCTAGCGCTTTATCAAATGCGCTATTTTCGACCTCAAAATAAAACGCAGTTCGATGTGTGGCAGTACTGGCATTATAGCTACCAGAATGAAGACTTAAAAACTGAGAAAAGCTAGCTGGTTCGGGATACTTAGTCGAGCCCATTAGCACCATATGTTCAGTATAATGCGCCAAACCTTGCTGATCTTTAGGATCTTGCAGAGAACCCACTGGCAATGCTAATGATGCCAGAGATTTTACGGCTTTAGAATCTGACACGAGTAATACCCGCATTTTATTTGCCAGCTCAATAACTTCATATTGTCGTTTATCGCGTTCGCTTTGTTGTACTTTTTCTAGCAAAACAGGCGTTGTTAGCTTGTTTGCGATAGCAAAAGATGAAGATGAAGTAGTAAGCAGTAACGCAATAAACCCACTAATAATAAAATTAATTAATTTTTTGTTTTTATAAACCATAATATCTGCTCGCTCAACTCAGTTTTAAAAGTAACAACAAAAAGTAACTTTATCCAAATACAACTGTATTTTAATAAAGTTTATGATAAACAATGAAAAATTAGTGTTCGCGAGTTTTTCTAAATTCAACATCAGGATACCGTTCTTCAGTCAAATTCAAATTAACCATACTTGGCGCAATATAAGAAAGGTTATCTCCCCCATCTAAAGCCAAGTTTTGCTCGCATTTACGTTTAAATTCTTCCAGTTTTTTCACATCACTACACTCAACCCAACGCGCAGTTGTAACATTAACGGCCTCATAAATCGCCTCAACGTTATATTCAGATTTTAAACGCGCAACCACCACATCAAATTGCAGCACCCCAACCGCACCCACAATTAAGTCATTATTGGTTAATGGACGAAACACCTGAACGGCGCCCTCTTCAGACAATTGCACTAATCCTTTTAGTAACTGCTTTTGTTTAAGTGGATCTTTAAGACGAATTCGACGAAATAGTTCTGGCGCAAAGTTAGGAATACCAGTAAATTTCAAATCTTCACCTTGAGTAAACGTATCACCAATTTGAATGGTTCCGTGATTATGTAAACCAATAATATCGCCAGCATAGGCTTCCTCAACATGTTCACGATCGCCGGCCATAAATGTTAAGGCATCAGAAATATTAATATCTTTGGCAATACGCACATGACGTAACTTCATACCTTTTTCATATTTACCCGATACAATGCGCATAAATGCCACGCGGTCACGATGTTTAGGATCCATATTAGCTTGAATTTTAAAAACAAAACCACTAAATTTTTCTTCTGATGATTCAACTTCACGCTTATCAGTTTGACGAGGTTGAGGAGTTGGTGCCCAAGCAGTTAAACCATCAAGCATATGATCAACTCCAAAATTACCTAATGCCGTACCAAAAAAGACCGGCGTTAAGTCACCCGACAAAAAAGCATCTAAATCAAATTCATTTGATGCTCCTTGTACTAATTCAAGTTCTTCACGCAGTTGCTGTGCTAAATCATCACCGACAGCTAAATCCAAATCAGGGTTAGTTAACCCTTTAATAATTCTGACTTCTTGTATTGTATGACCTTGGCCTGATTGGTAAAGATATGTTTCGTCTTTCGCTAAATGATAGACACCCTTAAATAACTTACCACAACCAATCGGCCAAGTAATTGGTGCGCACATTATATTTAGCTCGTTTTCGACTTCATCAAGCAATTCCATAGGGTCGCGAATATCACGGTCTAACTTATTCATAAACGTCAAAATTGGCGTATTACGTAATCGCGTCACTTCCATCAATTTACGTGTACGATCCTCTACCCCTTTTGCCGCATCAATCACCATCAAACAACTATCAACGGCAGTTAGCGTGCGGTAAGTATCTTCAGAAAAGTCTTCGTGTCCGGGAGTGTCTAATAAATTAACCAAACAATCATTATAAGGAAACTGCATAACAGAGGTGGTAATTGAAATACCACGTTGTTTTTCCATTTCCATCCAGTCTGACTTAGCATGCTGGGCATTAGCGCCACGGCCTTTAACTGTACCAGCTGTTTGGATTGCGTGACCAAATAAAAGCACCTTTTCGGTAATAGTGGTTTTACCGGCATCAGGGTGAGAAATAATCGCAAAAGTGCGACGTGCATTGACTTCGTCTAAATAAGCTTGTTCTGTCATAAAATAAATTGTTTTAACTCACAAAAAATAATTGCTCATTTTAACAGGTATCTGCCTATTTTGCCATTGATGTTACACATAATGCCATTTGCCTTATTTGATTATCTATGCATAATATTTTCACTAATGAGTAATGCATGACTTACGGTTTCTAAATAAAAAAACACAAATCCTGCATTTTAGCGTAATAACCGGAACTAACCATAACTATGAACATTCGTGATTTAAAACTGTATTTACATTTATGCGAAACCTGCCACTTTGGCATAACCGCGAATGCCATGCATGTTAGCCCATCAACCTTATCAAGACAAATCCAACGGCTTGAAGAGCACTTTGGACATCCACTATTTATTCGCGACAATAGGCAAGTACAAATTACTCAAGTCGGCGAAAAGGTCAAACACTTTGCTCAACAGGTCATAAACCTACACCAACAACTAAAGCACGAATTAGATCAATCGAACCAACAACTTGTTGGCGAATTGACCCTTTTTTGCTCGGTCACTGCAGCCTATAGCCACTTACCTGAAATACTTGATCGCTTTAGGATCCACTACCCACTCGTTGAAATCAAACTATCAACGGGCGATGCCGCTGATGCGGTTGAAAAAATACAATCAAATGCGGCCGATTTAGCCATTGCAGGAAAACCCAAACAACTTCCAAACGGCATTGAATTTTTAAAATTTGGTGAAATTGAAATGGTCTTGCTGATCCCTAAACTTAATAGCTCATTTAGCGACAAATTACATCAAAAACAACCAGACTGGAATAATGTTCCCTTTATATTGCCAGAACATGGACCAAGCCGCCACCGCATTGATTTATGGTTCAAACAAAGAAAAATCATCAACCCAAAAATCTATGCAACAGTTGCTGGACACGAAGCCATTGTATCAATGGTTGCTTTAGGCTGTGGCGTAGCCTTATTACCAAAAGTCGTGATGGACAACAGCCCAGAACGGATAAAAGATCGTATAACCGAATGGTCAACCAACTTAATGGAACCGTTCGATGTCGGCATTTGTGTACAAAAAAGACGATTATCAGAAAAAATCATCGCCGCTTTCTGGGAAATTAGTAATCTAAATTTACCCCAATAACGAATAACAAAAATATAGTGTATAATCATCCCTTAAAAGACTAAAACTATAATAATAGGTGTATCAGCCAACCAGTTGTCAACTATATCCGGACATCATTATGATGGAATTAAAAATGAAAAAGATAACAATAAAAACATTAGCCTCATTAATACTTCTTTCCGCTTTCGCTATGCCATTAGCCGCGCAAAGCAATCCAACAAAAACGCCCAAAACTGACAAAAGCACAAAAGCAAGTACTTCTAAAAAAAGTACCAATGCTAACAAAAATAAAAACACTAACAATAAAGCAAATACCAGCTCAAAAACCGATAAACGTGACGACACAATCACAATTTTACCTCAAACATCGACAACCAATACCGATGTAAACAACAATAGCAGTCTTCAAATTGGCAGTGCTATTACAAAACCAAAATGGCTAGTTCGTGATACCTTGGCTTATTACGATGGTGATGAAAATGACCTTGTTACCGCAGGGCTTGGTTTTACGCCATTGTCCACAACTATTGTGACACCAGAAGTTGAAATTCCAACCAAACCACACTTTCAAGAACGACGACAAGCCAAACTCAATCGCTATATTGATACAAAAAATGGCGAAGGAACATTATTTGGCTTTAGAAAGCAAGAATTAACGCCTTTATTTGATGGTAAAGTTACAGGTACTGAAATAACTGCCGTACAACGAGAAGACGGCGTTGGCATGTTATTACAAATTCCAATTGATTTTAATAAAAACAGACCCTGTATTCTTGCCGTTCCAGCTAGCGATTCGGACGGAATATTAAATGCCAAAGATGTACAAATTCGTGGATTATGGGGACTTCGCCACAACTGCGCAGTGGTATATAACGACAAAGGTTTAGGTAATGGTATTTATGATCTTGAACACAAAGTTGGTTTTACTGTATGGGGCGAGGTAAACGACAGTAATATCTTATTTTCTTCATCGATTAACAATAGAGAGCAATACATCAAAAAATATCCCCACCGCTATGCAATCAAACAACTGCACTCAAAACTAAATGCCGAAGCTCGTTGGGGAGAACATGTATTAAAATCCATTGAATTTGCTTTTTATGAACTCAATAGTATGTTTTCAACCAATCAAAAAATCATATTTAACAAAGACAACACCCTTGTTTTAGTATATGGTGCAAGCGATGGAGGAGGAGCCGCATTAAAAGCAGGTGAATTGGATAACCAAAACATGATTGATGGTATTGTGGCAGTCAATCCACAAATTCAACCAAATATAGATAAATCTCAGGTTACACTAAAAATAGGCAACACTCCACAACAAAAACTAGAAGCCAAGTCTATTGCAAATTATAGTGCTTATGGGGCATTATATATACCGTGTGCGATTCCAGCAATAAAACCTAATAAAAACGATTCGTATGTGCCTTATGCAAACTATTTTCTTTATTCACAAGAACGCTGTAATGCTCTAAAAAAAGAAAAATTGCTCATAAAAGGCACTCCCGAAGAAGCACTAGAAAAACTGCATAAAAATGGCTGGACACCAGACATGGATATTCAACTACCATACTTCTACTATACCGAATCCATTGGCCTACCTTATCAATATATTAGCGCTTATGGCAAATACGATGTCACCGAAAACATGTGTGATTTTTCGGTAGCAAGTACTCAGCAAAATCCAATATATTACAGTGGTAAAGTTGCGCCATTAGAAGAAATTTCGTTCGAACAAATATGGGGAATGGCGAATGGGCATTTACCTTTGTGGAATGGGCATAATGCAACAATTTTGGATCTGGTTGAAAATGAAGATCTTAATACTCCGAGACGCGAATTTTACTCTAGTTCACAAACAAAAGACACGATTGACTATGGCACTAAAGGGTCAATTTGTGTTTATAAAAAGTCACAAGAGCATCGCGTTAATCAAGGCATAAAACAAGTTATGGCATCGGGTAACTTGCATGGTATAAAAACCTTTATTGTGCATGGGCGTAACAATGTTAAACAACTACCAAACTACACATCACGCCCTTATGTCGCGTTAAATAGTTTGGTTGAAGGCAAACAATCACAACTAAGATACATCGAAGTTGAAAATGCAAGCTACTTAGATGGCGTAGCACCATTTGACAACACCCTACTACCGATTGATTATTATGGTGAAGATGCTATCGAATGGTTATGGGCTAACTTAACTAACGAAGCCACCCTACCTGTAAGTCAAGTGGTGCATGCAACTCCCCGTGGAAGCAGAAGCGGTTATGCGCCACAAGTAACCAACAAAAACCTAAAACCGATAATGCAATCCCCAAGTCGCAATGATGTCATCCAAAAAAATGATGGCAAACTGATATTGCCAAATTAACAACTAATACCCCAAAACAACTTTAGCCAATGCCATCTTTTACCGCTAAACAAATTTTGGGGTATAACACAAAAAACAACGACTCAAGTTGCGCATAGTGTTGCTTAATATCAACAATGGTTTCTCTTAACAAATACAATTTTGGTCGTCGATTTGCCATGCCACCAAGTACATCACCAACAAAATCGATAGAAGCATAATTTTCTAGCCACAATCCTTGCCACATTGCATTCATAAAATGCTGATAATCGGCAGGATACGCGCTAATATAAGGTTGGATATGTATTTTTGTTACTTGATTAAATTGAGCCACACTTGGAAGTAGCCCATAATCACTCCAATGTTTTGACAAAAAGTGATCCCAAACAATATCTAATGCAATTGAGGCTACGCGCTGATGTGATTTTCGAAACAACAACTTCGCTTGCCTAACTTCAAATAGGCTATCGGTCAAATTATCAATTTTGCGATGCAGCATAATGCCGTCAGCAATATCGCAGTCATAAGTTAAATAAGGATCACCTTTAACAAAATCTGCAACGGTATTACCAATTAACGAACTGCTCGCTAGTGTAGCCAAATGCAAATGTGCCAAAATATTCATAAAAATAGCAACACTTATTATTCGCGATGCTTAAATTCGCCTTCAGCAAAACCTTCACGCCAATAGCTGGTAATATGAAAAGCATCTGGTGACAAATGGGTATATTTTTCCTTAACGGATTGTCGAAAAAGTCGCGCTAACGAACATTCCATGCCTCCCCAAAACAACAGTTTATCGTGTTCTGATAAATCTGCACTCATTACACCATCGACTAATTGATGGGGATTATTCTCATTTCGCACAAACCAGTTAACCTCAATATTTTCACTATCAACCAATGGCACTATATCACTTTTGTCATTAACCTGAATAAAGGCAAACGCTTTTTGTTTTTTAGGAAGATGTTCAAGTGTGTAACAAATAGCTGGCACAGAAGAAATATCGCCAACTAAAACCAAACAATCATCAGTAAACTGTAATTTACCTGCAGCGCCAATCAAACCAATTTGATCACCAACTTTAGCATTTTGTGACCAAACAGAGGCCAAACCCACGTCATGAATGGCAAAATCGACAAAAAACTGATTAGTAACACGATCAAATTCCCGCACACTATAACTGCGCACAAGCTGACGTATCTTATCACCAACCACAATTTTATTATCATCATCAAGCTTAGGGAATGTAACTTCGCCAGTTAAAGGATCAGGAAAAAGTAATTTTAAATACGGACAAATCCATAATGGATTGACATTAAAAGGTTTATTGCTACTAAACTGGACACGAATAAAACTCGGCGATATTTTTTCAACACTCAATACTGTTAATAATGCATTGACAATAACTTTTTTGTCTATTTTAATTTTTTCTTTTTTTTCATCCATCGCGTCAATCCTTATATTTATTGTATTCAAATGCATCATACAATAAAAAATGTTAGAGTAATGCTATTTTTACAATTGAAAAAAACAGATAAACTTATTTCACCTAAAATTGACAATTAAATTTAAAAAGTTAACGATCCAAAAGTACTACGCCAATCTTGATCAAACTTAGCAATGGCTGCATCAACCGCAGGATCTGAAATAAAAAGCTCGGCAACATCAACAGGCAACGTAATTGCCTTACAGCCTGCTAACATGCAATCTAATGCTTGTCTTGGTGTTTTAAAACTGGCTGCCAACACCATCGACTGCGGACAATGCAAATCCAATAATTTTTGCAACTCTAGCACGGTATCTTTGCTATTTCCACCTTGAGCATCAATACGATTGACATAAGGTGCAATATATTTAGCACCAGCAAGCGCACCTAAAAAACCTTGCCCTGCCCCATAAACGGCTGTCCCCAACGTTGGAATACCTTGTTGAGTTAACTCTTTAATTGCAATCAATCCTTGGGCATTAACAGGAATCTTAGTCACAATTGAAGGTACCGCTTTTCTAAGTTGATGAGCTTCTTTTATCATCTCATCAGCATCACTTGAAAGCACTTGTGCAAAAAGCAGTTTATCTGGGCCTAAAACCTCTTGTAATTGAACTAATAACGGAAAAATAGGCTTACCCGACTTTGCCACAATACTCGGATTAGTGGTGACGCCGCTAATCGGCAACACCTTAGCTAAACGTTTAATAGCAGCAATATCGGCTGTATCTAAATATAATTCCATAATTAACTCCTAATTCGGTTCAATCATCAATTAACATATAACACCATTTTCATAGCTAATATAGTAAAAAAAAATAACCTAATGGCCTAGAAGACGATCTTGCCTTTTACTGGATTTTTGTACGCTAAACAAAAAAATGAGATTTAGATCACATAATCAAAAACTAAAATTAACTTATTAAATAAAATAGCAATTTAAACTAATTTTCATTTTTTATATTCACCTAAAATCTAAACAATTGCACATTAATTAACTTATCGTCGATACAATTTTATGACCAAATCCATCAATAACGCATTAGCCAAACTAGTGAATCATCAACAGGCAATTAACCACATCTATTTTGCTAACAACAGCGCTAACGCTCCTTTGATGTCCTACCAAGTCAACTTTCCTAGAATTGAAATCATATTAGAAGGAAAGCAACAAATGCTATGGGCAGATAAAGATGGTAACGTAATTGAAAAGACCTTATTGGCTAATGATTTATTATATATTTCTGCTCAAAGTTGGAACAAATCCATTTGGACAACTCCAGTTACATCATTAAGTATTTTGTTTGGAAAACAGCAAATTGGAATTAGCTTATTACACTGGGATGGTACTCAATTAATCCCCTATGGACAAATAAACAAACCTAGGCGGGGGCCAAGAGTAGGAGCATTTATCATTCAAGCACTTACAGAACTAAATTGGCAAAACCAACCATTCGAACAAAACAAAACAGCATACTTTCTGATTCAAAGCTTGCTAAGCAATACACTAGATTTACTTAATGTTGAGATCGAAACATCATCCAAAACCACCAGCTTATTTGAAGCTATTCGTCAATACATTGATACCCACTTTCGTGAAAATATTACACGCGACTTTTTAGCTAACATGTTTCACATTTCACCCAATTACTTATCGCATCTATTTCAACGCGAAGGCAAAATAGGATTAAACGAATATTTAAACCATATTCGCTTAGAATATGCAAAATCGCTATTGAAAGATTATGATTTGAATGTAAAAGAAGTTGCTCTAGCATCAGGTTTTAAAGATAGTAACTATTTTTGTCGGATTTTCAAAAAAAAGACAGAGCGTTCACCCACTGAATATCGAAGTCAGTATCACAGTAAATTATTGCAAAAATAATGTGATTATTATCGGGATTAAACCGAAGAATGTTGATAACAATAAAATTGAATAAAGTCACGATTATTGTTGATCGTTTTGAATTTATCTTTTATTAAAAAGATTGGCAAAAGTGCTATACCTTGCCCTTTTTCAACAAGATTTAATAATTGACTTAACGAGTCCACCGTAATCATTTTTTCAGGTGGATAACCGCAAGCTAACGTTTTAGCTCGCAGTGGACAATGCTCATCATTATTAATCAATATTGGTAGATGATCATTCTCTAAAGCTGATTGACTTTGCAAAAAAGCAACAGGTAACTGCTGATTCGCTATTAAACAATAATCTTGATGTTGAGTAACGATCAAAAAGGGAGAGTGATTCCCTCCCCTTGCTTGGACATAATATCAATGATCATAAAATCCTACATTCTAAAAATGTCCGTAATCAATCGATATCAAAAAAATTAATCTAACTTAGGATGCTGATCCACCAAATCCTGTCGTTGTTTTTGTAAGGCATCGATTTGCTGTTCTATATCTTCGACTTTTTGCTCTATCGAATCAAAGTGATCAGATAAAATCTCTTTGGCTTCTGAGCGATCCGATGCTGCAGGTGTTGCACCTCGCAGTGGTTTATTCGCAGTTTCATTCATTTTTAAGCCAGTCACTAATCCAACAACTGCAACCACCATTAAGTAATAAGCAGGCATATACAAATCACCACTAGCCTCAACCAACCACGCTGCGACAGTTGGCGTTGCCCCAGCAATGAGTACGGAGATATTAAAGGAAATAGCCAAAGCACTGTAACGAATGCTCGTTGGAAAAATAGCCGGTAAAATAGAAGCCATCACACCCGTAAAGCAATTAAGTAGTACAGCTAAAATCAATAATCCGATAAAAATAAGTCCAATAACATCACTGTTAATCATCATAAATGCAGGATAAGCAAGGACAAGTAAACCAAAACTACCACCAACAATAAAAGGTCTTCTCCCAATTTTATCACTAATCAAACCAATCATTGGTTGCACAAATAACATGCCAATCATAATGGCGATAATAATTAATACACCATGATCTGCACGATAATGTAAGTTATGCGATAAATAGCTTGGCATATAAGTAAGTAACATATAATAAGTCACATTAGTAATAATCACCAATCCGACGCAAACAAATAAACTTTTCCAATATTTGGTGAATATCTCTTTAAAGGTCATTTGGGGTGGATTAGCAATGTTTGTGCGCTCATTGTTATCCAATGTATCGGTGTGTTGCTGAAATGCGGGGGTTTCATCTAGAGCATGACGTAAATACAGGCCAATTAATCCCAATGGTAATGCAAACAAAAACGGAATTCGCCATCCCCAATCTTGGAATTTTACTTCGCCAAGAATACTTGATAACAGTACAACCAAGCCAGCACCAACTAAAAATCCGGCAATTGAGCCAAAATCTAACCAACTTCCCATAAAACCACGCTTACGGTCTGGCGAGTATTCTGCAACGAAAATAGCCGCACCTGAATATTCCCCGCCAATTGAAAACCCTTGAGCCAATTTAGCAAGCAATAATAAAAGCGGTGCAAAGATACCAATAGTTGCATAAGAAGGAATCAACCCAATACAAAACGTACTTAATGACATGATAATAATCGTGACAGAAAGAATTTTTTGACGCCCCAATTTATCACCAAGAACCCCAAACACCAAACCACCTAATGGGCGAACTAAAAATGGAACTGAAAAAGTTGCCAAAGCAGCTACCACCTGAATACTTGGCGATGCACTAGGAAAAAATACTTGCCCTAAAACATAAGCCAAAAATCCATAAACGCCAAAATCAAACCACTCCATAGCGTTTCCTAGTGCAGCTGCGATAATTGCCTTTCTTAATTTATGATCATCAATGATGGTAATATCATTAATATTTAATGGCTTCCTTTTAAATCTTATTGCTTTTTTCATAACATACCGCCTATTTAAATTCAAATAAAGAAAAGGAATAATGAGGTAACATCAATGATATAATTGTGTAATGTAAAACTAATATCAGCGATATTACACAGAAAAATATGCTAAAGAGCTAATAAAAATTGATGCAAAATCAAATAAAACAAAATAAAAAGAGGACAATAAAAAGCAAAAACGGGTAAGTGATTTCGGCTAGCCATATTGCGACTTGATAGCTGTGAAACAATTCCTTTTCATCAAAATTGTGTACCAAGTATAACAAAATATCCCACTTTAGTAAAACGCAACGACTAAACAACCAATGCTACTTTTGCTAACTGCAATTACGAACCGTCAACTTTTTCGAACACAGGTAAATACCAATGACAATAAACAATGTACTAATAATATGAAAGTTAGCAATTTCGGTATGCAAAAATAAAATACTAAAAACGCCACCTGATAAAGGAATAACATGGGTATAAATCTGCCCACGACTTGCGCCAATTTCAGCAATGCCTCTATTCCAAAATAGATAAGACAGCCAAGAAGCAAAAATGGCAATATACAATAACCCAAGTAAAAAACTAACATCAGTATAATGTGCCAGATTTTCAACAGGATAAAAATAGAAATACACTAAAGCAATAGGTAGTAACATCAAAGAACCTAATACCGCACTAACTGTTACAAAAGCATTGCCGGCAATAGATTTATCCTTTAAACGTAAAAAGGCACTATAACAAGCCCAGCTCATTGCCGATGCCATTGCCCATAAATCGCCTTGGTTAATATTGCTCAATGAATTTAAATTAGTTAGATTCCCTTGTAAAATAAGGTAAATAACCCCCATCGTACTAAACAACACACCTAAGATGTTATTTTTTGAAATTGAATCATTAAATAACAATTTATTCATAACTAAAACCATGCCAGGCGTTGCAGAAAGGTAAATTGACGCATTAAGTGACGAGGTATATTGCAATCCCACATACAACGTTAAAGGGAACAAAATCTGACCAAAAATCGCCAGTAAACAAATTGACCCAACCGACTTTTTAATCTTAACCCAATCATTGCGCACTTGATAGTGATACAAACACAACAATAACACCGCAGTGATAACCCAGCGACCTTCGGATATCACCATGGGATCAGCGTGTGTCACTAAAATGCGCCCAACAACATAGTTCCCGCCCCAAAAACAAGCAGCTAACGTAAGTAATAGATACGGCATAACAAGACCCTGACATTAGAGTGAAGATACGGTGAAATTTACCAACATTATATACCTAAAATAGAGCAAGAAAATAACCGATTTAACCACACTCTTTACCTACTGATATCATTTTGACTCATCATTATTTTTCCAAATTACAGCGATAGCATTGACTTAATCTAGTATCCTTCATCATTATCCATTAAAATAAAAAAAACAAAGTTGACAAGGTGCCCTCTTATGCGCTGGAAAGACCAAAGAGAAAGTGACAATATTGAAGATCGCCGCTCACAATCAAGCAGTGGAATGGGGACCGCAATTCCAATTAAAGGTAAAGGCAAAATTGCTTTATTTATTGTCGTTTTAGTAGCGGGTTATTACGGTGTTGATTTGACTGGATTACTCAGTTCCGACCTAACCACCTCAGACAGCACACAGCAAACCTCCTCAGAATATACAGCAGATGACCGCGAAGCAGCCAAATTCACTTCGGTCATATTAGCTAGCACCGAAGACTACTGGAGCGAGCAATTTCAACGTTTAGGCAAAACCTATGTCCCACCTAAATTAGTGCTGTATACTCACTCAACCCAGACATCGTGTGGCACAGGCCAAGCTGTTATGGGGCCGTTTTATTGTAATATAGATAAAACAGTATATTTAGACCTCTCCTTTTATCAAGAGATGAAACAACGCCTTGGTGGCGGTGGTGATTTTGCGCAAGGTTATGTCATCGCCCACGAAATTGGTCATCATGTACAGAATTTACTTGGAACATTTAACCAAGTTGCACAACTAACGCAAGATCAATCAGACACCGTCAAAAATCAAATATCGGTAAAATTAGAATTACAGGCAGATTGCTACGCAGGAATGTGGGGCAACGCAATGCAAAAAAAGAACATTCTTGAGGTTGGCGATACAGAACAAGCATTAAAAACAGCGCAAGCCATTGGCGATGATCGACTGCAACAACAAAGTGGCGGTTATGTTATGCCCGATAGCTTTACCCATGGATCATCAAAACAGCGTTATACATGGTTTAAACAAGGATTCGATAACGGCTCGATTAGTCAATGCAACACTTTTGCAGAATCAGAATAAACGTCAAAAAACCCAAAATTGTCTTCCACCATTTGGAAGACAATTTAGCCAATCCCCATCATTAATGCTTATCCTTAACCAAAGCACAAAACAGTAATGAAATGGCAACCATGGCAAATGCAATCCAATAAATAATTTCATGTCCATAAGATTCAGAAACAAATCCCTGAATAATTCCCGCCAAAATAGTGCTACAAATAATACCATTATTAAATAATGTTGAGGCAACGCCCATTCTTGTTGGTAATAGATCTTGAAAATAGATAATGCCAATGTTTGCAACAATACCAATAAAAAATGCATTAAAAAGTTGCAAAGCAAATAATGCAAATTCGTCAGTCAATAAAATCATACCGACATAAAACAGCAAACCACAAATGATAGCGATGAAAAACAAATTTCTCTTACCCAAAACAGGCACTAAATAGCCCGCAATAAGCATAGCTGGAATTTCAATGCCTGCCGCTAATCCCATTAATTGCCCAGGTAATGAATCGGATAAATGTAATATGGAATTCACATAAAGTGGCATATCGATGATATACATCATATTAGCAGTCCACATAAATACAGTCGAAAGCAATAAATAAACGACATTCCTATTTTTAAATAGCGACTGGTTAGCTGATTTTATATCAATCGTATTATCAATTTGTAAGACGGGATTTTTTTCAACCGAAGGTAAAAAAAAGGCTGCAAACAACATCGCAACGAAAAACATAGACATCGCACTTAGGTACATGACGGTAAAACCATAGTGGATAGCTAAACCAAATGAAAGAGGAGGACCAATCACCCATGCTAAAGAAAGTTGTGCTCGGATTAACGAATTAAATGCTACAACATTACGCCCCGTTTTTACTGCATATTCACGGGCAAGTGCAAAAACTTGTGGCATAGCGGCAGATGATAAAGCGGCAAACAAAACACCAAGTGTAATTAAAATATAATAGTGCCTAGAAAAAGCAAATATCACACTATTAACAACCCCCATCAAACAACAAAATATAACAATATTCCGCCTATCACCTTTTTTGTCTGAATATTTAGCCAATAAAAAACTTCCAATGATACTTGCTAATGCATTCACTGAAAAAAAGAGCCCAACTAAACGGGGATCGGCCTTTACTTCAAAGGTCAAAAACCGACTTAAAGTGGGGGATTGTAAAGCACCGGCAATGCCAACAATAAAAGTAGTAAATAAAAAAGCGACGAAGATAACACCTTGACTTTGGCGAAAGGAAGAAACATTAGCCATAAAACAATCCATAGATGAGTTTTTGTTGATTATATACTTAAAGCCGGCGTAAAAGTAATAAAATTCAAAGGGAAATAATCTGGATATAAGAGTGTTGCATTAAAAAGCAACACATAAAAACTTAATAAAATCAATATCTTTTCTGACTATTTTTAGGTGATTAAATAGTTGTTATTAAAGCGCTCTATTCGTAGTTTTGTTGATTTGTTAGTTACCGGCGCTTTACTTAGATTGTGTAAGTGATTGATTTATCTTAAAAACATCAAAATAAAAACTTCAATAAAATCAATACCTTTCCTGACCACTTTTTGGATGCAATTACATTGTTTTTTAACAAAAAACAATTCACCAAAAAACACCTAAGATTATGTTGTCTGTCTTATTCCGGCGTCAGAATGTGCCGACAACAGAGTGAGGTTAGCACGCCAAACGGGATGTTTGGCGAGGCTATTCTCCGTCTGGAACGACAAATTTGTCTGGAATAAATTTGAACATCTGAGCAAAGCGAAGATGGCCTCGAAGAGGCGAGTATCAGGATGATACGAGTAGCGTAGCCGCAGGCCACATTCTGCAGCCAAAGCGCGGGATTGCTAAGGGAATTCGCTCTAATTCCCTTAGCTCGGACGTGGTCACTGTAGCTATTTTGTTCACTAAAGGTCAAAACGTCCGAAACCTTGCCGTACTATAAATAGACCACGAATTTAAACCGCCACAGCATAATCACTAGGATTGCCAACTACGCTTTCAGCGTTGGCGGCGGGGAACGGCGCGATTGTGGCTTCGTCGCAACAGCGCAACCCTAAGGGAATGCCCCAACTGACGCGGGGGCTTTATTCTTTGTTAAATTATCCTCTATTTGCACCATAACCACCCCCGCGGCCCAAGGATTAAGGACTAAGAAAAAAAGCTAAGGTGCGGTACAAAGGCCATCACGGTTGCGGCTGGTACCGCTGCTGTGGACGAGCCCGAAGTTCGAGGGGACAGTGAAGCCATTGCTACCTGTCGCATCGCCCGTCCAGTAGTAGTTGTTGACGAAGCCCGCACCAGCGTAGTTGACCATGATGCCCCACTCCGTGAAAAAACCAGCACCTATGTGACGCATGTAATTATTGTCAGATGAGGATGGTGAGGCGCCAAAAATAGGATAACTACCAGTTCTGACTGCATTGGTTAAATCCCTTACCCTAGCAAGACGATAACCCAGACTTCTACACCAAGTGGATTGGTTAGACAAGGTATCCCGTTTATTACCCCGATTGACGAACCACTGCCTCAACACAAATCCATACCTCACCTCATTACCTCGACTATCCCTTCCGACTAACTCAAAGGTCTGTGGCAAAGATAGCGACGGAGTAAGCCGACTAGGATTACTTGAGTTTATTTGAGCATCAGTTGCCCTAGGACCACTTAACGTTACCCGTGTTACATAACTGGATTTATCTCCAATCCATGGATCAGCTTGTCTGGTATATCCTTCTGGGTCTGTAAATGTACCAGAACGTGGCCTTGTCCAACTCACCGCTGCACTTATACTACCCACTTGTGATTACTGTCCAACTCAACTGACTTGCATCTACCCCACCAACATCCAAATCAAAATACAATCCATCTGAACCTGTAGTTGGAAAGTTTAGGTCATAAGATGATGGATTTGTAGACTGAACTAAAAAGCCCTTAGTAGGACTCCATATGTTAGCTGGGCCTGCATAGCGAGGATTATCATAAGAATTGATGCCAGTTGTACCACCCAACAACAAATTCGGCCTGACCGAACAGATAACAGGCTGTGACGGCAAAGTGATATAATAATCCGCTGTTCCTCCGTTAAATGTACTACTTTTTGGCACACCATAACGGGTCTCTAAAGTTCCCCCTGTACTATCTAAAGTGACCTTATAAGGCGCTTTACATATACTTAATGTATCACCACGACTTACTGTTCGACCATTCTTATCCTTTATTACTAACGATATACTCCCTGATGCTGTTACTCCATTGACTCCCTGTCCATCTCCATCATCATCTCCCCACTTCCCTTGACTAACCAAATCACTTATACCTACTGAATACATTCTATTTATCCATGGGGCCGATGCCGGTACCACTGTGTGTATATCATTAAAAGTAAAATTACCATTGGGTAATCTTATCGGATTTGTGGGACTCGATGTGTTTGTCGATGGCGTGATACGCCTTCCATCTGACAACTCTATTGTCAAAAAAGTGTCGGTATTAGTTGCCTTTGTCTGTCCTCCATCAAACGTTAAATACGGCGCACTACCCTCTATGACCCTTGATGTCTGTGCCGTTAACGCCTGTACCCCCTGCGTATAGGACAATAACAATGCCACGAAGAACAACGCGGATTTAAGGAATCTAAATAATCTAAGTAAGCTTGGCAAGCTTGAAAACTTAGATAGAAAAGGTAAGTGCCTCGACCTTGGCGGTAAACCTGCCGATAAAGCCACCGATTCCGCTACGCGAAATGACCCCTGTGATGAAAATAAGAATTGATTCTGATTTCGACTACGGTGAAAATTAAAAAGATTTAGGGCATAGGTTTGGCATGCCATATGCCATATGCCATATGCCATACATGGTAACGCATTTCGATCATCCTGTCAATTAAATTTTTGTTTTATTTAAATTTTTTATAATTAACCGCTCAACTAATGAGCACTCCCTTGCTTTGAAAGCGCTTAAATTATAACCGGTTGATTAATTATACGCTAGTTTTTTTGTTAAAAGTTTGTAAAGCTTTTGTTAATTGTGGGCGGTTAAGCTTTTGTTGGCATGTTTGGGAAATGGTTTTGGTGATGTTTTTTGAATAAAAAACACCCAAAAAACTTTAATAAAATCAATGTCTTTTCTGACCGGTTTTTGGTGGAAATAAGGCCTTTTTTGGTTGGTGGATAGAATGAATTAGATGTAGTGGTTTCGGACGTTTGCAGTTTAGTGTTCAAAATAACTACCGTGACCACGTCCGAAATCTTACCGCGCTAAAATAGAATACCAATTTAAACCGCAACAGCGCAGCCCTAAGTGAAAATTCCCCAACTTACGCGGGGGCTTTATTCTTTATTAGATTATCCTCTATTTGCACCATAACCACCCTGCGACCTCAGGATTAATAACCAAGAAATAAAAGCTAAGGTACGGTACAAACAGCGTAATTGTTGAAAGATACGCTGCTGCTGCCAACGAAGCCGCTGACCGAGTAAACATAAAAGCTATTGCTACCTGACACGTCGCTTGTCCAGTAGTTGTAGTCGATGAAGCCCACATCAGCGTAGTTGTACATGATGCCCCACTCCGTAAAAAAACCTGCACCTATGTGACGCTTGTAACGATTAACAGATGAACTAGGCGTGGCTCCGATAGCGCCAGTACAAGGATAATTTGGATCAACATTCAAACCAGAACAAACCGCATTAGTTAAATCCTTGACCTTAGCAAGACGATACCCCAAACGACTACACCAAGACATTTGTTCAGACGGATTACCCGTGTTATTACCCCTATTGACGAACCACTTCTGTAAGACAAATCCATACCTCACCTCATTACCTCGACTATCCCTACCCACCAACTCAAAGGTCTGCGGCAAAGATGGCAACGGAGTAAGCGGACTAGGATTATCTGATTGTATTTGAGTGCTATCCGCCCTAGGACCTCTTAACGTTACCCGTGTCACATACTGGGATTTATCTCTAATCCAAATGTCGTAATTGTTGGATTGGTTTGGCCTTATCCAACTCACCGTTGCCCTTATGCTACCATTCGTGACAACAGACCACGTCAACTGACTTCCATCAACCCCAACAGGCAACTCTAAATCAAAATACACCCCATCAGCACCCGTTGTCGGAAAATTTCGGTCATAAGATGATGAGCTCGTTGACTGAGTTAAAAAACCCTTTGTAGGGCTCCATATGTTAGATGGACCGGAGAAGATAGAATCGTCATTAAGACCATAAACAATAGCACCAGTGCCGCCAAAATATAAATTCGGCCTTGCGTAACAAACACGAACAACACTGTCATACGGATTGATATAATATGTCGCTGTTTGACCACTAAAACTGCTTGTATTCGGAACTCCGTACTGTGTTTGTAAATATCCATTTGTATTACTTAATGTTACTTTATAAGGGGCACTACATATATTTAATGTATCACTACGATTGACAGTATTACCATCCTTATCAGTAAAATTTACTGATATATTCCCTGATGCTGTTACCCCATTAGCACCCTGACCATCTCCATCATCATCACCCCAATTACCTTGAGTAATTAAGTTACTTAAATTCACGGTATTCGCCCCAGACTGCACCAACATGTGTATATCATTAAAGGTACTTCCATTAACTAATCTTATCGGATTTGTCGGACTTGAAGTATTGGTTGATGGACTGATGGTAATACCATTAGGCAACTCAATAGTCAATAAACTATCCGCTGAAATTACCTTAGTTCGACCCCCATCAAACGTTAAATACGGCCCACTACCCTCAATTACCTTTGTGGTTTGCGCCGATAACGCCTGCGATTTTTGCGAATACGACAATAACAACAACGATGTGAAGACCAATGGCGACTTAGATAATTTAAATAAGAAAGGTAAGTACCTTGGATTTGGCAACAATCTAACCAATAACCTCAGCGAGAACGTCAAGCGCAATAACTTCGATGATAATAATAAGAATTGAGTCTGTTTTAGACTACGATAATATTGAAAAAGATTTAGGGCATAGGTTTGGCAGGCCAGATGCCAGGCATGGTAGCGCATTTCGATCATCCTGTCAAGTAATTTTTTGTTTTATTTACATTTTTTATGATTTTCTGCTCAGCTAATGAGCGTTCCCTTGCTTTGAAAGCGCTGAAATTATAACCGGTTGATTAATAATGCGCTAGTTTTTTGTTAAAAATTTTAAAGTTTTGTTAAAGCCTGAGTTGGCGTACTTTGGAGAATGGTTTTGGTAGTGTTTTTTGAATAAAAGCCCAAATAAAAACTTCAATAAAATCAATACCTTTTCTGACTAATTTTTGGTGGAAATAAGGCTTTTTTTGTTGGTGGATAGAATGAATTAGATGCAGTGGTTTCGGACGTTTGCAGTTTAGTGTTCAAAATAGCTACCGTGACCACGTCCGAAATCTTACCGCGCTAAAATAGAATACCAATTTAAACCGCAAGCGCCCCAACTTCCCGAGGGCGCTGTTCTTTGTTAGATTGTCCTCTTGCACCATAATCACCCTGCGACCTCAGGATTAATAACCAAGAAATAAAAGCTAAGGTGCGATGCAAAGGGCATAACGATTGTAGCTGGCAATGCCGTTGTAGACGCCACCGTTGCCCGAGTAGACAGAGAGACCATTGCTACCTGTAGAGTCGCTTGCCCAGGCATTGCCGTTGACGAAACCTGCATCAGCATAGTGATACATGTGGCCCCATTCTGTGAAAAATCCTGCTCCTATTCGTCGCTGGTACCAATTATCAGATGAGCTAGGCATAGCGCCATCTATGCCGTTTATACATGGAAAGTCTGTATTAACACCACACTTCGCGTTAGTTAACTCCCTAACCTGTGGTACACGATAACCTAAACGACTACACCAAGATATTTGGTCAGACTGATAACCCAGTTGATTACCCCGATTGACGAACCACTGCTTTAAGACAAATCCGTACCTCACCTCCCTACCATAACTATCCCTACCGACCAACTCAAAGGTCTGCGGCAAAGATGGCGGTATTAAAGGACTAGGATTAGCTACGTTTATCTGAGCATCACTCGCCCTAGGACCATTTAACTTAACACGTGCGACAATTTTTCCACTATCAGCACTAGGGATCCATCTATCATTAGCTGTTACACTTGTCACGGTAGCCGTTATCCCACCACGCGTGACCGGAGGCCATGTCAATTGACTTGCATCGACTCCATCTATGAGTAAATCAAAATACAATCCATCAGCACCCGTTGTCGGAAAATTTAGACCATAAGATGACGAATTTGTAGATTGAGTGAAGAAACCCTTTGTTGAACTCCATATGTTAGATGGGCCTGCATAACGAGGGTTGTCGTAAGAATCGATGCCTGTAGTGCCACCCAATAACAAATTCGGCCTGACTGATTGCACAGAGTAACAACTACCAGAAGAATCCGGCTTGATATAATAAGTCGCAGTACCTCCAACAAAAGTACTACTATTTGGCACACCATAACGTGTGGTTAAGCTACCAGCAGTACTAGTTAATATTACCTTATAAGGAGCACTACATATACTTAATGTATCACTACGACTTACTGTTCGATCTTCTTTATCCGTAAATAATACCGATATACTCCCAGTAGCCGTTACACCACTTGTACCCAGACCATCACCATCATCATCCCCCCAGTTACCTTGAGTAATTAAGTCATTTAAACTCACTGAATTAGTTGATGACGGAACTAACATATCTATATTACCCAAAGTACTTCCTGCAGGTAATATTATTGGATTTGTTGCACTTGATGTATTAGTCGATGGTGTGATAATTCGTCCATCCTGCAACTTAATAGACAATAAACTATCCGTTGAAGTCGCCCTAGTTTGCCCCCCATCAAACGTTAAATATGGCGCACTCCCCTCAATAGCTTTTGATGTATAAACCGATAACGCCTGTGCATTAAACGAAGAAAAGAATAACAAGGCTGAAAAGACCAATGGTGATTTTAATAAAAATATCGACCGCAGTGAAATTGCTAATAATTTCACTAAATTAAGTGGTAAAAATAAAGCTCGTGATGAATCTTGATGACTACAATAACCTTGATAACAAAAAAAATACACTGAGTAATTAAAATACATAACAATCTACCTATTAAATAAATTTTTATGGGAATTTTAGGATTGTTTGCTCGTTTAATGATGCGGACATTTGTCTGGTGATAAAAATTATATTCTACAAGGAAATAAAGACTCAGTCTTTTTTTGTTAACTTTTGTAAAGATTTACTTGCCAAGCAATGCTTTAGTAAAAGTTTTATTTAGTCGCTTTAGATTTAAAACAACTAAATAAAATCAATACTTTCCCAACCATTTTTTGGATGGATAAATAGCTGTTATTAAAGCATTTATTTATGGTTTTGCTAGGGGACGGAACTTTATAAATGTTGTATAAGCTTTTTATTTCGAATGAAAATAGAAAAATATTAGTGAAATAAATGTGTTTCCTGAAAGATTTTTAAGTAAAAACTTTATGATAGTTAAATACCATAAAACCCATTAACCTAGATGATCAATGGGTTTTATTGTTATTCTTATGAACGTTTTATTTTGTTATACAAACAAAACAAAGTCATGTTGATTTATTTAAAAGCTGTAACGGTATCCTACATTTGCTTGTTTTTGATCAAACTTGTTACCAAGTGAATAAACGATATCACCATAAATTTGGTGATTTTTGTTAAATTGCATATTGATACCAATACCGTTATCCCACCAGTTACCACCAAAATCATATTTTTCTTTAGCTACATGATTAAAGGTGTAAGCTGTTTCGCCATCAAATTCTTTTAGATAACCAGTTTTAAAGTAGATATTTGCTGGGTTATCAGCGTCTTGTATTTCGTAACCTAAAATAACACTAGTTCTACCAATTAATGAGTTATAGCTACTTAATTTGGTTTTTAATCCATTAGTTGCTTTAATTGTTGTGTTATTTTGGCGAGAATACGTTAGCTGTGCTTGTGGCTCAATATACCATTCAGACGAGTAAAAGCGTTGTCCAACTTCGGCGCCAACTGAAAATCCGTCTGTATCGCCATCACCTTTAACGTTATAACCACCACCAGTACGACTATTAAATTTATTTGCCATTCGCATATACTTCACTAAACTATCGACATATAAGCCACTATGCGTTTGCATTGTAGAATATAATGCAGCAGAATAACTTTTAGTGTTGCCATCGCCCACGTTATGATCAATGTTACCTCGGCTAAAGCCTCCCATAATACCGTAATAGATATCGTAGTTATCATTATCAAGTTGTCGATCAACACCTAGTTGCAAACCATAATAGTTCATATCAAAATTAGACAAACGGCTATCATTAAATGAACTTAATTTACCTGTATAGACTCGCCCCCATGTATCACCACTGGCGCCATTATTCATATTAAGTTGACCCATTCGTTGCAATAATGTTTGGGTTTCAACATAATTCATTAAATAGCTTGAATTTAGAATATTGGCGGCATTTTGCGCGGTATGAGTTAATAGCGGTTTTTGAGCTATTGGTTTGTTAGGGTTGTTACCATTACCTACTCCATTACCACCAGCATTATTGTTATTGTTATTATTGTTATTATTATTGTTTCCATTTTGAGGAAGTAGTGTTCCAGATAAAACCCAATCTTCAGTACCTGCGCCACGAGTACCATTAACTTTAGTTAAGGTATTAAACTGATAAGGACCAACATCAAAAGACTGTGATGACAGACCAAAAACAGCACTACCACCTTCGGTCTCAACAAGTGTTATTCTTTCATTTCCTGTTACCGAGCTTGCACCTGTTTTATCATCAATAAGCGTAATTTTATGATTACCTGTAGCCAAGCCAGTACCAATTACTTTAAGTAAATCATTGGCTATGTTTTGGCCAATCCCAGTTCGCATTTCAAACACACCGTTACCAGCTAATGAATTTGTCACTAATCTCATCGCATTAGTGCTATTAAGAACATCCACTGAGCTTGGCGTTGCATAGCTGTAACCAAAGCTAATTTTAGAATCATTGCCTAACGTTAATGAATCTAGGGATGAATTGTCAGTCATCTTCCATTGGCTTTGATTACCTAGAAGAGATAAATTAATATCACCTTTACTTGACGGTGTTAATACATTATTTTCCATCGCAGTTAATAGCGTTGAACCATCGGTAAGGTTGAGATTAATAATGCCCCTGCCATTGGCAGTAGTCCTTGCATAAATATCACCTTCAAGATTTGTTTTGCCATCGATATTTATTTCACCAATATCGGCTTGTATTGCATTGTATTGCTGACTATCACGAGAAATAATATTGTTTATATTTGAACCACTGTTAATATTCACTTTACCGTTTTGTTGACTAGAATAAATCGTTGTACCATGTTCAGTAATAACATCTAATCCATTATTAAAATTAACAGTAGAGCTTACATTAGCATTTGGTCTTCCAGGTTCGACTCCCGTGTTAATACCAATACCACTTTGCCCCGTCATATGAATAGTAACATTATCATTAAAAATTAAATGAGAGGCTAGTGCATTAGGATTATTAGACTTAATAGAAATAATGCCCGAACTATTTTGACCTGAAGAAGTGATATACACTTTATCATTAAACTCACTTTTAGATTCGGATGTTGATGATGTATTGTGACTACGTATACCGTAGAAACCACCTGTTCCTGTACCTGTGATACTGACCTTTTTTTGGAATAATCCTTCCGAGCCACTAGAGATATAAATACCTGTACCATCAACTATATTGAATTCGAGTTCACTATTAGAAACTATTCGACCCAATTGTCTTACGGCAATACCATAAAAAGAATCCGGGTTACCAACAACATTTCCTTTAATAATAAATTTATCAGTGCTACCTGGTGCTCCAACAGTTATGCTTCTTCTATTCGATTCAAGTCCTATTCCTCCATTAGTACTTATGTTAATATGTGGTCCAGTGGCAGAAGAGGTCTCTATCAAAATATCGTCATTACTACGGAGAGTGCTAATTCCTGTAGTACGGTAATTACTAATATTAGTATCATTAATATTCACTGTGGCATTAGCCAGCATAGGAATCATAGGTAGTATGCCTAATGATCCCCTAAGCAATACCGTGATTTGATTTAAATTTATCATAATTAATTCTTTCCTTTAGTTGTAACTAATATAATTAGCCTGTATATACTTACAACAACAAGCTCCGAGATAACAAAATACTACCATTATGTCTATGCTTATACACTACTCAATAGCTTAAAAAAGATATCAATTTAAAAATACTTTATACCTAAATATCAATGTATATTTTATTACTTATCGTACTGTTTTAGCCAACTAAATTTTATACACAAACATTACCGTTGCTCACTAATAGTGCACAACGATAATATTTATAGTTTGTTGGATTTCGTAAAATTTTAGATAACAAAAAATAACTATTTTACAACACGAAATGGGTTGGTTTTTGGCTTAACTTGTTCAGTTTGTTGAGATGAGGCTTCACGCTGTGCGTGATATTGTGGTTCATCCTCAAATCCCATTCCAACACCATTTTCACGAGCATAAATTGCTTCAATTGCTGCCATTGGCACCACAATATGTTGAGGCACACCAGAAAAGCGAGCATTGAATTCAATTTGCTCATTAGTCGCTAAATATTGACCAACCGACTGTGGAGCAATATTTAATATAATTTGATTGTTTTGGATAAATTCTTGCGGTACTAATACACCGTATACCGATGTATTAACGACAATATAAGGTGTTAAGTCGTTATCTAGTATCCAATCATAAAAAGCCCTAAATATATAAGGACGACGTGGAGTCATTTGCTCAAGTTCCATTAAGGCTACCTTGTCTAAAGTTATCGTAAATAAAGATAAATTTAATTGATTATGCTCTTATTCTTTTTTCTTCTTCGGTTAATGAACTAACAAAAGCTGGACGTTCAAAAATTCGCGCCATATAAGCTAAATAATTCTTTTCAGCCACTTTTGGTAATTCAATACCAATTAATGGTAAACGCCAAAGTAATGGGGCAAAATAACAATCACATAATGTAAAATCATCACTCATAAAATAATCTTTTTCTTTAAACATGATTGAAATTGAAACAAGATCATCAAGAAGATTTTTTCGTGCTATTTTAGCTTCATCACTATTAGGCGCAGCAATAATTGTTTCGTAAGCACTGTACCACTCTTTTTTTACACGATACATTGTTAACCGAGAATTAGCACGCACAATTGGATAAACAGGCATTAATGGCGGATGTGGAAAGCGTTCGTCAAGATATTCTAATGCAATGTGTGGTTCATATAACGTAAGATCTCGGTCAATTAATGTTGGAATTGAAGCATATGGATTAAGATCCAACAATTCCTGAGGTAAATTATCTGCCGTTACAAACTCTATTTCGGCCGTTACCCCTTTTTCTGCCAGAACAAAACGGATCTGATGCCCGTAAATATCTGTTGTATCACAAAATAATGTCATCACAGAACGCTTATTAACAGCAACAACCATATCCACTCCAAATATACAAAAATTAAAATAAGTTTTTATGATTACTATTCTAACAAATTAGATAACAAATTTGTTAAAAAAAATGAATTTTATTGCATTCTTTTCATAAAGATCAAATATTGGCAAAAAACACAAAACAGCATATATTTGAACATAGAACAAAATAAAATTATTTATATTCATTAAGTTAAATAATATTTTTTTTATAAATAACTATTTTTCATTTAAATTTATTCAGAAAACCGACAAATTATTTTTTCTAATACTCAAAATTAGCATAAAAAAACCCAGCTAATGCTGGGTTTTTTTGAAATATAATTGTAATGTTCTTGTAATGTTTCTTCGACGTTACAATTATCGTTTGCTGAATTGTGGACGACGACGTGCTTTGCGTAGACCCACTTTTTTACGTTCAACTTGACGTGCATCACGAGTAACGAAACCTGCTTGACGTAATGCAGAACGTAAAGTTTCGTCATATTCCATTAATGCACGAGTAATACCGTGACGAATTGCACCAGCTTGACCTGAAATACCACCACCTTTAACAGTAATGTAAAGATCAAGTTTGTCAGTCATTTCAACTAACTCTAACGGTTGCATAACAACCATACGAGCAGTATCACGACCAAAGTATTGCTCTAATGAACGTTTGTTAATAACGATGTTACCACTACCTGGTTTGATAAATACACGAGCAGCGGAACTTTTGCGGCGACCTGTACCGTAATATTGATTATCAGCCATCTTTTATCCCCTTAAATATCTAATACTTGCGGTTGTTGTGCCGCATGATTGTGCTCATTACCAGCATAAACTTTTAGTTTACGGTACATTGCACGACCAAGAGGACCTTTCGGTAACATGCCTTTTACAGCAATTTCGATGACTTGTTCAGGATGACGTTCAATCATTTCTTTAAAAGTCGCTTCTTTAAGTCCACCGATGTAACCAGTATGACGATAATAGATCTTATCAGTGCGTTTTTTGCCTGTTACAGCAACTTTTTCTGCATTGATAACGATAATATAATCACCTGTATCAACATGTGGTGTATATTCTGCTTTGTGTTTACCACGCAAACGGCTTGCGATTTCAGTAGCTAAACGACCTAACGTTTTACCTGCTGCATCAACAACATACCAGTCGCGTTTAACTGTTTCTGGTTTAGCTGAAAAAGTACTCATTCGTAATTATCCAATTTGTAATTAATCTCACGTTAATAAATCATTTTGATTTATTTACACTTTTTAATTGTTTCTATTAATCAACTCACCCCTTCGAGTGGCCATATTAATGTCGACAATCGCAAACAACGTTGGGAAGAACATTGTCGTAACGTGGGTGGCAGTATTATACAGAAATAATACAAAAGCGCTAGAGTTAAAAAGAAAAAATCATGGCGAGAAGAAACGCTTACTGTTAAAATTTGGTTTAACATTAAATAACGACACATTGGTATAAATGGACAATAAAATTCTACTTTCTAAAGATGATTATATAGGCAAAGGATTACACCGCAAATGCTATCATCATCCAATAGATCCTAATAAATGCATTAAAGTTAATTACAATGACGGTGCAGAAGAAGAAACAAACCGCGAAATAGCTTATTATAAACACCTTATTAGACGTAATATTGCATTTGATGCATTAGCAAAATATTATGGCTCAGTTTCAACCAATTACGGTAAAGGCCATGTTTTCGAGCTTATTCGAGATTATAATGGTGAAATAGCCATACCGCTTGAAAAATATCTTGCTGATAATAAATTAACTAAACAATATTATGATGATTTAGTTATCTCATTAAAAAATTTAAAATTAGCTTTATTAAAAGACCGCATTATTACAATGACAATCAAAAGCAAGAATATCTTATTTCAGCATTTAAATGCAGATAAAAGCCGCTTGATTATTATCGACAATATCGGTAATTCAACCCTTATTCCCATCGCTAATTATATTTCTTTTTTTGCGAAAGCTAAAATTGAACGAACTTGGCAACGTTTTTTAGCCTCAATTATTAAAGAAAATAGCCACAATAATTTAATCACTCGTTTAGTTGACGAGGTGAATCAGTAATCCGAAATTGTGCAATAGCACCTTTCACATTATTAGGTCTATTTTTTAAGGTAAATAGACCTTGATGTAATTTAGCAATACGATTAACAATACTTAAGCCAAGCCCAATACCATTATGCTTACGATCCATGCGAAAGAAGGCTTGAGTCAGTTGTTCGCTCTTAGATTCATCAATGCCGTTTCCTTCATCTTCGACCGTAATAACTATGTCTTTTTTATCTTGATAACAACTTACCAAGATTTTGGTATTATCTGGACTGTAACGATAACTATTTTCGACTAAATTACGTACTAAAAGTTTTATCAAAGTTGCATCACCATTAAAGTTCAAATCTTTATTCGCCATATACCACTCAAGCTTTTGCTGTTTTTGGGAAGTCAATTCTGTTAGCTCATCAGACAACGGTATCACAATATCATTATAAAAATTAATATGTTGATATTGTCCAACTGTAAATTTTTGACTGGCTCGTGCAAGCATTAATAGCTGTTCGACGGTATTGACTAAACGATCTATACGACTGATTAATTCACTACAATCAATCTTATTTTTATTTTCTAACAATTCTAAATGCAAACGAATCCCTGCTAAAGGTGTTCTCATTTCGTGCGCGACATCAGCAGTAAAAAGCCGTTCTTGAGATAATGTTGCATTGAGCCTAATAAAAAGATTATTCAATACTGATGTAATAGATTTAATTTCACGCATATTACTTATGGGTATAATGGGTTTGAGGTTCTCTTCGGTACGTTGATTGAGATCTTGCTCTAAAATTTCAAGCGGTTTTGTGATCCGCTTGATGGCTTGGTATGCTAAAAATAGTGTCACTAACATCATTGAAAAAGCTGAACAAAATAAAGCAAAAATAGCTTCAAGTTCTTCATGCTCAACGACTTCATTGATTTTATTTTGACTTAACGTTAAGTTAACTAGAACATCAATTTGCTCTTTGCTTTCATGCCATAACCAAAGTACAGTTATAATTTGGCAAACCAACATAATAAAGCCCAAAGTAAAAAAAAGGTTCCAACGAATACTATGGCGTATATTACTCAGTGATTTTGAAATCATAATTTAATTATCTAATTTAAACTAATCGACTTATCAACAGTCATGATTAAGTTGATAACCATAGCCTCGTACTGTACGAATCAAATTTTTACCTAATTTATTGCGTAATCCATGTATATAAACTTCAAGAACATTAGAACTAGGATCACTTTGCCAATCATAAAGATCATTTTGCAATAAATCGCGATGCACCTTTTCGCCAGCTTTTAACATCAATCGAGACAATACAATAAACTCTTTTGGCGTTAAAACCACTTCTTGGTTTTTAAGAGTCACTTTTTTCTGTTTAATATCAATAGTAATGGAGCCATAACTAATAAGGTTATCAGCGGTACCTTGATCTCGACGAATTAGCGCTCTTACTCTAGCTAATAATTCAGTTAAGGCAAAAGGTTTAATTAAATAATCATCAGCACCATTATCTAAACCATCGACTCTATCTTCGATAGTATCGCGAGCAGTTAAAATCAGCACAGGGGTTGAGATATGATTTTTCCGCCAGCGGATCAGCAATTCGAGTCCATCACAATCAGGCAGCCCTAAATCCAGAATAATCAAACTAAATTGTCCAAATTGGATATACTGTTCAGCTTGCTTTCCATTTGATGCAACTTCACAGACATAACCATTTGATGTTATACCATCGTATAACCCTTTTTGTAGCAAGCTATCATCTTCGACAATTAATATCTTCATTGTTGACTACCTTAATGTGGATATTAAAACTACTCAAAATGCTCAACTTCTCATTATATACAGTGTTCGGTATATCTAAAGCAGAAAATTGTCTCTACTAAGAAAACCATCGATTGAGCAATTTATTAATGATTATCCAAAATTTTTTAATTAAATACACCGAAATAATACTCACAAGAAATCCAACAGCAATATCTAATGGCCAATGAATACCAAGATAAACTCGACTCCAGCTAACAAGTACTGCAATTAGAGCAAATAAATATAAAAATCTTTTAAAGCGGCATTTGTCATTGAATAAAACAGTGAAAAAAATTGTCCATACAAATACCGCATGTTGGCTTGGTAACGAGCTTGTGTTGTCGTGGAAAAAATAATGGGTTCCAACTTCAACAGCAAAAGGACGTGGCGAATAAAAACAATGACGAATAATAAAAGTGACAAACAACGCCACACCTAAACTAATTACCGTTTTTAGTACTAATTGCCGATAAAAAGGCCGGATAAACCAGCATACTGCCATAATAATAATAGGGATATAAACTAAATATTTAGCACAAAAAATAGCAAAATAAATAAACAGGCTCGACGCTTTATCCGAAGCGTTAATTAATAGAAATAGTTGGGTATTAAAATCGCACCACATAACCTATTTACCTATATTTATTTAAATTATTAATAATTTAACGCATAAACCTTAAAAGAACCTTAATAAAATTCTTATTTACTAAACAGGCTAATACAGATAGATAGAAAATTATTTAGAATGAAATAATCGGCATTTTGGCAAAATCGAAACAGCAAAATCAAGCGATGCGCAAATAATAAAATAAACAATAATTACAAATAAAAAAATCTCAGTTGGATAAACCATACTACGATTATTAACTTGAGTAGCTATAAAAGTAAATTCCGCCACCCCAACAATATAAGCCAAAGACGTATCTTTAATAAGTGATACCCACTGATTGACAAAAGACGGCAACATCATTTTAAGAGCTTGTGGTAAAATGATAAATAGAATAACTTGCTTTTTAGTCAATCCTAATGAAAATGCTGCTTGCCATTGATCTTTAGCCACTGCAATCATGCCGGCATGCACTGAGTGACCAATATATGCAGCACCAATTAAAGATAGTGCACATATCACCGTTGCAATAGCTGGCACATCAACATTAAGCAATACAGGTAATAAGAAGTAAGTCCAAAAAATAAGCATAATAACAGGGATTGCTCTTAAAAAACCAAGTATACCAACTAATAAATAGCGTACTGTTCCTTTTAAGACTGTCAGCCCTACACCGGCCAAAATACCTAACAGCGTTGAAACGATAATTGCAGCAAAACTCATTAACAACGTTAAAAAAATGCCTCCGGGAAAGTTTCCCCACATCATATAACTTAAATTGTTATAAATAACCTCTAAACCTTTAAGTTCCATAATTGATTACACCTTACCTATTTGTAATCGTTTTGCTTGATAAATATTACCTAAAGTTCCAACCATCACTATTGCCAAAATATATAATAAAGTCGCAATGGCAAAATCTTGAAAGGTTTTTAATGATTCGGTTTCGACTTGGCGTGATACATAAGAAAGCTCTAGTACACCAATAGCCATTGTTAATGACGAATTTTTGATAATATTCATATACTGCCCAATTAAAGGCGGAAAGGCAATACGAAAGCTTTGCGGTAAAATAATAAATCGCATACTTTGCCACCAAGTTAACCCTAATGCTAATGAAGCCTGTCCTTGCCCTTGCCTTACACCAGCAATACCGGCTCTAAACTCTTCGGCAATAAAAGCACTGGAATAACACGTTAAACCAACTAAACCAATTATAAATTCAAAGGACGGCATTTTCAGTGAAAAAAAGAACAACGAAATTTGTGGTTCATCAAATAGCCATAACTTAAATTCAACTGGTAATAAATTCGCCAAAATACCAAAAAAAGAGTTGAGGTAATAATGGGGAATAACGAAAAATTGCGTTATACCCCATTACAATCCCTTGAATAATCTTAATTCGACTTTGTTGAGCAATAACTAATAAAAAACCCAGTAATGTTGAAAAGACAATAGTAAGCAATGAGATAGCTAACGTAACTAAAAAACCATCCCATAACCACCACCAATAACGGGATTCAAGTAATTGCTCGTGCATAACTTACTGACCTTTACCTATTTTAAAGTCACCACGAGGCATTGCTGATGTGGTTTCAGGTCCAAACCAACGGTTATAAATTGTTAACGCTTGACCATCTTTTTCAAGTGTTAATAAAATTTGGTTCACTTTTTCTTTTAAGCGATCTTCCCCTTTTGGTATACCAACTGCTTGATATTCTTGGGTGATACTAAATGGCGAAATTTCAAATGCTGCGCGTTGTTCTTCTGGTACATTAGCGAGTAAACCAATTAATTTGGCATCATCTTGAGTAATTGCCTGTACCACACCATTACGTAATGCCGCAAAAGCAAATGGCGTATCATCATAAGAAATCACTTTAGCCGTTGGGTATTTTTCGCGCAGCGTGATTTCCATGACCGTACCTTTATCGGCACCAATTCGAAGGTTCTTTAAATCATCGACTGATTTTAAAACACCTTTTTTTGCTATAAATTTTTGACCAGTCGCAAAATAAGGCAAACTAAAATCAACGGTTTTTGCCCGTTCATCTGTAACAGTAAAATTCGCAACAATTAAATCAGCTTTTTGAGATGTTAATAATGGAATTCGATTAGCTGGATTGGTTGGGACAAGATCAACTTTAACATTGAGTGCTTTACCGATTTCATTTGCATAATCAACATCAAGACCAACAATTTTATTGGTTTTTTCGTCAACATATCCAAATGGCGGGTTGCTATCAAACACGGCTATTTTGATTTCCCCGCGTTTTTCGATGTCATCAAGGCGGTCTGCGTAAGCTGAATTTGCACCTAACAAACTACTTATTAATGCGACCACTGTTAGTGATTTAGTCAACAATTTCATCCTGATTCTCCCTAATAAAGGTTATGTTATTTTCAGTTAAAGTCTAGCAACAAAGAATCAAATGAATAAATAACAAATACTCACATGGTTATAACTTAAAGTTATATCAATCATTATAAAAAAAATCCTCGGATAACGGTAATACGCAATACAACCGCTATTTTATAAAATTGATTTACCCAACTATCTCGCTATCAACAAAAAAGTAAGCAATTTCCTTTTCGGCCGAGGTTAAAGAATCTGAACCATGTACGGCATTTTCGGTCATACTATCAGCAAAGTCAGCCCGTAAAGTGCCTGCGGTTGCTTTAGATAGATCAGTCGGTCCCATCAATTCCCGATAACGTTTAATGGCATTATTGCCTTCAAGAACCTGAACAACTATCGGGCCAGATATCATAAAGTTAACTAATTTATCAAAAAATGATTTACCTTGATGCTCTGCATAAAAGCCCTCAGCTTGCTCTTTCGTTAATCTAAGCATTTTTAGGGCAATAATGTTAAGTTTTGCTTGGCTGATACAGGTTTCAATTTCACCAATCAATTGCTTTTTAACGGCATTGGGCTTGATAATGGATAATGTTCGTTCAATAGTCATATGCTTGCTCCTAGTTAATCAAGGGTAAATGACAATCGTAAAATTTGACCACTTTGATCTAATAGTAATAGATGATGTAAACCTATTTGAGTTACCGTTAAAGCAACTTTTTGATCGTCATGCGTTTGCTCAATCAATTTACCATCTAAAAACCACCATTTATCACCTGAACCGCCTTGAGGTGTTACATCAATGGTGACATCTTGTTGCCCAGGTAAACGTTTTACCCATTGTTTATCTCGCAGGCCAATAATATTAAGTGGTGAAAAGACATCTTTACCAAACACGGGGCAATCTTTATCCATTTCAGGAAATAGCGATTGCCTGCGTTCTTTCGGTAACAGCCAATTTTCTAACGCTATTGGCCATAATGCAATCTGTTTTTTGTGTGCATTGTTACAATCCGCAGATACACGTTTGCCCTCATTATTAACCCAAATAGTGACCCACCCTGAGCGGTAGATATTGTTATTAAGCACCGTAAGCGTATCAAGCGTTGGAGGAATCATATTATTTAATATCCAAGCATTTTTCTGACGGTGACAGTTTTCATCGTTTGCTGGCAGAACTTGCCCTGATGGCCAACAAATTTTTGCTGAAGTCACCGTTGCCGGTTTTGTTAATAAAGGTAATGGTCGATTGAGTCGTCGCTCTTTATTTAATAATAACGAGTTAACTTGTTGTAAAATCGGCACCGCGGTAATACTGCCGTATTGTCCAACAACAGGGGTTCCATCTGGACGACCAACCCAAACACCAATTAAATAACGAGGGTTCATACCAACCGCCCAAGCATCACGATAGCCATAACTAGTACCTGTTTTATAGACAAGTTGATGATTATTAATTAGCATCTGCCTTGTGATCCATGCGCTGCCATCGCTAATAAATGGCCTATTTAACAATGGTTCATCTTGTGTAAAACGTAAAGGGCTGACTTGTCCATGACGAGCAAAGGCACTATAGGCGCTGACCAAGTTATCCATCCTTAACGATGCACCACCTAATATATACGATATATTAGGATTATTACCGTTAGACTCAAGCGGTAAGCCGATACTAGCAAGCTTGCCAGCAAACCTTTTAGGACCATAAAGCTCAATTAACTCAACCGCAGGTAAGTTTAATGAATTTTTTAATGCTTCTGAAGCACTGATTGGACCATAAAAATCTTCATCAAAATTTGTAGGCCGATAATCAGAACTAATTCGAGGTGTATCTTGCAATAGCGATTCAGAATGAATCATACCATCATCAATCGCGAGTGCATACATAAAAGGCTTTAATGTCGATCCAGGTGAGCGAAGTGCACTTATCATATCAACCTGACCAAACCGTTCTTTATCATTAAAATCAACCGAACCAACATAACCTTTTACTGACATATCGGTATGATCGACAACTAAAATAGCCAGCGAAGTTTTTTGGGGTAGCTGGTTTTTACGATTATTGGCAATATCTTCAAGACTATATTGTAGAGATAGATCAATAGTTGAATGAATAATATCAATACTTGGGTATTGTTGATTTAATCTTCGAGCTAACAGCGGCGCAAGTTGTGGCTTTTTACGTGGGTAAACCCAGACCTCTTCTTTTTTGACTTGCTCTATAATATCAGATGACCATACTTGGTATTGGGCTAACCTTGCTAAAACTTTGTCTCGAGCCTGTTTGGCGCGCTTAGGATATCTATCAGGGCGCAAACGGCTTGGTGCTTGTGGCAATACCGCTAATAATACCGCCTCGCTACGTGTTAACGCCTTTGGAGCTTTACCAAAATAAGACCAACTCGCCGCTCCCAAGCCTTCGATAGTGCCACCAAATGGTGCACGGTTAATATATAAAGTTAAAATCTCGTCTTTGGTAAAATGCAACTCAAGTTGCAATGTTCGAAATATTTGCTTCAACTTACCTATCACTGTACGATCATGTGGATCGAGCAGCCTTGCAACCTGCATCGAAATAGTGCTCCCACCCGAAATAATGCGCTTATTAGTAATATTTTGCCAAGCAGCTCGCAGTAACGAAGCAAAATTAATACCGACATGATCATAAAAGTGACGATCTTCATAATTCAATAACACATCAAGATAGTCATTAGGCACATCATCTAATTTGATCGGATACCGCCAAACACCATTTTCATCAGCAAAGCGCCAAAGTGGTGTACCATCTTGAGCAAGAATGGTTTGTGTGGTTTTATTGTTTGTAATAGAGAGCGGAAAGAAATAATCGGCAACAAAAAAGCCACCTAATAATACAAGGATGAAAAAAAACAAGAAAGCCAGAATATTGCGCAGGCACTTTTTCATTTTGTCAAAAGTTTCAAAAAGCTATAGTTGATATAAAATAGATACCGCTAACGAATGTTAGCGGTATCTATTTGTTTATATTTTTAATCATCAAACCGAATTAAGACCTGCTATTGCTGATCTGGTATATTCGATTCACCATTACGCTCAACAATAGATATCAAGTCAAAGGATTGACCAATGGCAAACCGCTCAGGGTGATACATTGATTCGACATAAGGATATGGAATCATATAATTCCCCGCCGTTACCGCCCGAGCTAAATAAGCAACACGTGTACGATATGTACCCTCACTCACATAATGATTAATATCAACAGCTGCGACGTATCTATCATCACGGAATTCTTGATATTTAACATCATTGCTGTCTTCATCTTTCAGCAAATTGGCTAGTTCAGGAATGGCCTGCAAGCTCACGCTACTATTAGTTAGATTTTGATTTTCTAACTCAATACCAGCCGGTAAAAAATCGACAATTAATGCATCGTGAACAGCTTCTTTATGCGCATTAGCTTCTAATAAAACCACCATCAAATCGCCTACTTTCATATGATTCGGTTGGATTTTATTACCGCTCAAATCATAATAAGTACGTTTAATGGTTAATTCACTATTATCACTTGTTGGCGCTGGGGACTTCTTGCCATAACCTGAAACAGTGAATTTGACATAAAGCGGCTGCGCATTTTCCGGATTTGAAATGGTTAAGCCATTAGACAAATCAGAAAAATCCAAAGAGCGCGATAGTGCTGAATTAACATTATTTGTATGATTATTAATCACAACATCAAATTTTTGCGAGGATTTATGTTGTTCTAACGACCAACCTGCCATAAATAAAGCATTGAGTTCCTGCGTTGAAAAATAACGCCTATCATTGAGTAAATCTGATAACTGAATTAAATAATCCGCTTGTTTATCAACACTGAGCCCGTTGTCAACCAATAAAGATAGTACCAATGCGTTATCACGAATAGCACTACCATATTCACCCAACCAAGAATATTGATGATTATAACTTGTAGTAAATACCTGCGGCATTAAACTATCATAGATATTATCAAAACCAGCCAGTTTCGCAGATAGTGCCAGCTGAGCAATCGGCAGAGGTGAAAACACCTTAAAATTACCCTGCGTAATCTGTTGATACATTCGATTAATTTCGTTACGCACCGATACCGTGATTTTATTTTGCTTTGTCAGTACCATTAAAGCATAAGCTTTAGTAGCAAAATTTGTATAATCAATCACTTGTGAATTGTCATAGTAATTTTGTAAACTATTAAACGCATTAGTATCGTAAACATATTGGCTAATACGCGAAATGGCCGCATCAAGCGCATTATTATTGACATTATAGCCCCGCTCTTTGGCTTGCAATAAAAAGTCAGTTGCATACACAGTTAACCAATGTTCTTCAGAACTATCTCTACTCCATAAACCAAAACTACCATTATTGCGTTGCATCGATAAAATGCGCGAAATACCTAATTGCACTTTTTCACGTCGTTTGTCATCTGATTCGGTTTTAATTCCTAAAGCAGAAAGCTGCTCTTGGTTTGCATATAATAACGGTGTTAAACCACTAATGGTCTGTTCCAAACAGCCATAGGGATAGGCAAATAACGTTTTAACATATTGAGCAATATTGAGCGGAGGTTGATTTGATACAATTAATTTACCATCAACGGTATTGTCAATCATATCAACAAGACTACCTTCAGGTAATGACCAGCTTTCACCACCATTGATTGCTATAGAATAATACCGTGTGGTTGCGGCATAAGCAGGTCTAACGCCAATGTTCCAAGATCGTTTGATCTGGTAATCAGAACCATCTTCTAACAAAATACCCTTAACATTAACAGTAACCGTGCCTTGCCCATAGCCATAATCAGCAGCTATTGGCACTTGAATAATTTGTCTTTGCTTGCTATCAAGCGTTAATGTTACTACCTTATCTGAATTTTGATAAACCAAACCATCAGTAGAAACCTCGATCTGCATCGTTTGAGCTTTGTCAGTTAGATTATTCAAATCCAACGCCAAATTAGCCTGATCACCACCCGATAAAAAGCGTGGTGTCGATAGTTCAGCCACAACTGGTGATGCAACAAGCATGGTTTGTTCAGCCTTACCAAAACGAGTATCATCCCATGCTTGCGTCATTATGCGCAATTCGCCATTAAAATCAGGTAAAGCAAGGTCAACAACACCTTCGCCATCATCATTTAACTGAATGGTTTGCAATTGCTGAGCCACAATATTAACATCATTTGATGGCTTTTTACCGCCAGCACTAGCACCAAGCATTGCATCACCACCAAAGCTCATATTGACATTGCGCCCTTTACCTTCAATCAACTTACCATAAACATCATAAAGATCCACGTTATAACGTTTACGACCCAAAAACGCACTATAAGGATCAGGAGTTACAAAATTAGTAATATTTAATACACCAGAATCCACAGCCGAAACCAATACCGTTACCTTATGATCTTGCTGGATTGCATTTTTATCCATTTTGATTTTTATTGGAATAGTCTTTTCAGGCTCTGTCTTTTGGGGCGCTTCAATACTTACGTTTAATTGACGATCAGACGTATCAATTGGCAAATAAAGTAAACCAATAGCCCGCTTAATGGTTTGCAGCTCGATATCGGTTGATGGTCGAATAATCATCGCATTAATATAAATATCATGACGACCCCAATCTTGAATTGGAATTTCGACATCAAGACCATGCTCATCAACAGTAATATCTTGTTTCCACAACATACCATCGTTGGTTTCGAGCGAAATATAGCCAGAACCCGCAACAGGAGCTTGAACATTTATTTTAGCAGTATCACCAACGGAATAAGCTGTCTTATCAAGACTTAATTTAACCTGATCAGGGCGAACAGAATGGGTGCCATTAGTATTATCTTCCCAATCGTAACCACTTCTAAAACGCAAGCTACTGGTCACGCCATTTTTAGTATCAATCACCTCAATACGGTAAGAGCCATAATCATCGGTTTGGTAGCTTACTTTAGCGGTGCCATTTTCATCAATAGAAAGCGGTTGCTCTTGCACGACAAATTCGTTCGAATTGTACTCTTGATGCCATCCTGAATCGTCAGACCAACTCCAATAATAATTGCGGCGCTCACGAATAACCCTTGCCTTCAAGTGCCTTGCCGCCAGCTTATTGCCGTCAACGTCAACATAAGCTACTTCAAACTCAGCATTGGCGCCTTTATCAACCGTCGGACTGCTTTGATAACGATCTAACGACCAATCATAATAAGGTGATTGAGAAAACAACGCACGCACAGCCGGCATTTGCTCACTTGGCCAAATAGCTTGGCTGGCATAACGTGTCACTGGCTTACCACCAGAATCAAGCAAACTGGCTTGTAAAACCACATTAATAGGGGAACTTAACTTACCCCAATCGTTAGTATTAATCTTAATTTGCGAAATACCATTGTTATCTAAAAGCGCATCAATATTATCAAGCTGACGATCTACCCCATTATCAACCACGTTACCAATTTTATAATCAGCAAGCTCCGGAATTGTATCGATTTTCTTAACATAAACATAACTTTCTAAACGGTTACCCAAAGCAGGAGCACCATAAAGATACCAACCTTTAACATCAAAACGAATTTCATTATCAAGCATGATGGGTTTATTTGATGTGGTAGTAATTTCCATCCCCATACGCTCTGGCAAGAATTCCTCAACATTGAAATAAGCATAACGGTAATTATCGTCCCCTAAATTAAAACGAAAAGCCCATTTGCCTGTTTCTGCATTAGCTGGAATAGCATATTGCCATTGGTATAAACCGTTTGAATCAGTTTTCGCTTTGATTGTAAAATTTTCAACCACTAAATTATCGGGTGACATAACATCAACCACAATCGGCTGCAAAGGCAACGGCTTACCATCGGCATCACGCAAAAGAGCATTAAAATAGACCGTCTCTTTCGGGCGATATAAGTCGCGAGCGCCAAAGGCAAACAACTGTTTTTGATAAAAAGCCGAACCCATTAAATTATATTCACTTAAACTTAACGCACCACGATCTAAATTAACCAAAGAAATCTGCTTACCATCGCTTGCTGTCAACAAAGAGTACTCCATACCTTTGGGCAAAGTTATATCGGCATAACCATTAGCGTCAGTTTTGGCTGAAACTGTTTTACAGTTCTTATTACTGTCTCGAATACTTTTGCTACATAAAACCGATAAATTGATATCGGAAAGAGGTTTTCCATTATCTAATGCATGGGTAATGACTGATAATTTACCGTTTTCATAGGCATGCACTGCAAAACCGATATTACTGATCGAAAACATCGATACAGAATTTGAATAATCATGACTTCCAGCTTTATTCATCACCGCAAAATAAACACCCTCTTGTTGTAATGGTGTAACGGATGACAAATTAAGTAATACGGTTTCTTGCGAATTACGTTTTGGATTTAAGTCAAATCGAGACGTATAAACTAAATCAACAAACTGATGTAAATCCTTAGAGTCCCAAAATGATAATTGATTAATAAAGCCATAATTATCAATAAAATCGGACAGCTTTTCAGGCTTAATTTTAAAAAAGTTAACATCAATCTTATCAACGTTAAGGGTAACCACTGGCAAACCACTCATTGATTTGCTTGGCAACAAATAACCACTGCTAGCAAACCCAACCATTGGCTTACGATCTTGAGTTTTAATATGAGCTTGATAGACCGAGGCTAAATTACTACCATTAATGCCCGCTAACATCTTATCGATAGTGAGTTCTAAATCGCGGTTTGGTTCAAGGTAACGATGTCTTAATTCTAATCCATTGTCAGACAATTCCCATGCACCATCAACATTCCCCGTTTGGCGATCGACTAAACGCAACAAATTCGAAAATTTAAGATTAGGATTTAAAGGAACCGAAAAGGTAATAACCAGTGTACTTGAACCATCAAGAATGACTTCCGAACTATCAATGACCTTTAATTCTTTATCATGATATTTTTCGACTAATTCTGGAGTAGGTTTAAAAAGTGGCTTAGATTGGTTATCTATTTTCTCGTTATCATTGGGATCGGTTGTATGGTTATTATCAACAAATTCTGATGCCGATGGCGTTGTTGATTGTTCAGTATTTGCAGTTTGCTTAACATCTTTATTATCACAGCCAGCTAATGCTAATAACATACTCAATACAGCGGCCTGTTTAACTAAACCCATTTTTATTATACCTCATATATCATAATCTATCATAATCACTATTGTGGATTATTTTTATTCATTATTAACTATATAATATTATGCACCTCCCCTTACTTTTTGGCAAAGCGTGTTTAGTAAAGTTTGGTAATTTTCAAAAATGACTAAAACATAAAAATTAATATTATCAATAGACTATTTTTAAGTGACGATTAGGGATGTTTGGGTTGGTGTATAGGATGGATTGGGTGTGGTGGTTTCGGACTTTTTGACCTGGGTGAATAAAATAGCTGTAGTGACTAATTCCGAGCAAAAGGCGTTTTTTGTTAAAAACATCCAAAAAAACTTAATAAAATCAATACCTTTCCTGACCGATTTTTGGGCGGAAAATCAGGCCTTTTTGTTTTGGTGAATAGAATAAATTGGGGGCGGTGGTTTCGGACGTTTTGAGCTTGGGTCAACAAAATAGCTATCGTGACCACGTCCGAGCTAAGGGAATTAGAGCGAATTCCCTTAGCAATCCCGCGCTTGGCTGCAGAATGTGGCCTGCGGCTGCCCTCCGCCGTCGCTCGGTCTTAACGCACCGTTTGTGATGCGTTCCAGACGCAGCACAAACTCGCCAAACATCCTTGTTTGGCGTGCTAACCTCACTCTGTTGTCGGCACATTCTGACGCCGGAATAAGACAGACAACATAACCATCTTTTTTGGAAGATATTATGTTTTTATAATTATATGATTTATTTTAATTAAACGCCTGCACGCGTTAAGGCGTGGTCTCTGTTAGAGCGTTTTAACTGGAAATTTCTAAACCGCCTACACGGCGTTAAGGCATAATGATAATCATATTTACGCGAACCACGATTTCTAAACCGCCTACACGGCGTTAAGGATGAAGTTCATCAGTTTGCCCCTATAGCATATTTTCTAAACCGCCTACACGGCGTTAAGGAAGCGAATATTAGACTTTATTTGTGAAAGCTTTTTCTAAACCGCCTACACGGCGTTAAGGGTTACGATTTTTTTGGTAGTCGCCCCACTGTTTTTCTAAACCGCCTACACGGCGTTAAGGCACGCATGCGCCACCGTTCCCGTACCTGCAAAATTTCTAAACCGCCTACACGGCGTTAAGGTAGAGCTTAAGATTTGATAAATCTTGCTGTATAAAGATAAACAACAATTTCGTCTTTGAAAACCCTTTTTTTGAGGTATTTTTTAATATATTGATTTTATTTAATTTTAAATTGTCGTTAAAAAAAGGGTTTGGAGCGGTTAAATTGCTGTTATTGGGGCGCTATTCGTGGTTTTGTTGATTTGTTGTATGTCGGCGCTTTGCTTAGGTTGTGTAAGTGATTGATTTAGCTTAAAAACAGCAAAATAAAAACTTCAATAAAATCAATACCTTTCCTGACCACTTTTTGGATGTAATTACATTGCTTTTTAACAAAAAACAATTCACCCAAAACACCTAAGATTATGTTATTTGTCTTATTCCGGCGTCAGAATGTGTCGACAACAGAGTGAGGTTAGCACGCCAAACAGGGATGTTTGGCGAGGCTATTCTCCGTCTGGAACGGATAATAGCCGGTGCGTTAAGACCGAGCGGCGGCGGCGGACAAATTTGTCTGGAACAAATTTGAACACCTGAGCATAGCGAAGATGGCCTCGTAGAGGCGAGTATCAGGATGATACGAGTAGTGCCGTAGGCCACATTCTGTAGCCAAAGCGTGGGTTGTTAGGGAATTCGTGAACTGCCCCCCAAAAGTTGGATTGTTTAAATCTACTTTTGGGAACAAAATTATGGCCAAAAAATATCCATTCGATTTTAAAAAACAAGTTATTGAACATTATTTTAAGAGTAATGATGGTTATGGTTTAACCGCTTGGCACTTTCAAGTGCCTGTCGGTACAGTGGAGTCGTGGGTAAAGTTATATAAAAGAAAAGGCATTGAAGGACTAAAACCCGTCACAAAACCAAGGTATTTTTCTCCAGATTTTAAATACAAAGTGGTCAGGTATTTTATAGACAATCATCTTTCACAAAATCAAGCTGCTTTGGCGTTTGATATACACTTTGGATATGTAGGCCACTGGTTTAAAATATACCAAAAATATGGCAAAGCAGGTTTTTCAATGACACCGAATCCACCACAGGGAAAAGCAGATAAAAAAATGGCTCAAAAAGTTAAAAAAAATAGTGAAAAAACAAAAGAAGAATTGCTCGAAATGGTCAGTGACCTTGAAGTGGAGGTGGCTTATCTAAAAAAGTTGGATGCCTTACTTCGACAAAAGAGATTAGAAAAAAAGAAAAGTATCAAATAGTTGATGAATTAAGGAAAAAATATCCCTTAAATAAATTGCTTAGCGCATCAGGTTTGTCGCGAAGTACTTTTTACTATCACGATTCGGCTAAATCTAAAATTGATAAAAATAGTGAATTAAAAGCGCTTATTATCAAGATTTATGAAGATAACTTTAGTCGCTATGGTTATCGACGAATTACGGCTGAATTACAAAATAAGAATGTCATTGTGAATCATAAAAAGGTGCTACGTTTAATGAAAGAAATGAGCTTAAAATCCTTGATAAGAGGAAAGAAATATCGTTCTTATAAATGTCGTCTTAGTGCTGTGCCCAATCTATTAAACCGTGATTTTAAGGCGACTAAACCTGGTCAGAAATGGGTAACGGATGCAACTGAGTTTAAAGTGGGAAGTAAAAAACTGTATTTATCACCTATATTAGATTTATACAATCGGGAAATTGTGGCTTATAACTTCAGTGAACGCCCTTGTTATGAATTGGTTGGTGATATGT